>JAGSPR010000075.1 GCA_018262455.1 Deltaproteobacteria bacterium
GCGTAAGCGTAAGCGTAAGCGTAAGCGTAGGCCGAATCTGGGGCTGATCCCGCTTACGCCGACGCTTACGCTTACGCTTACGCCGGAACAACCGGTACAACGCGTGCGTGCGCCACATCCGGCTCGTCGTCGAGTATGACGGCACCACGCTGTGTGGCTGGCAGCGCCAGTCGAACGGCCCCACGGTGCAGGCGCACCTCGAGGACGCACTCGCGACGTTGTTGCAGCATCCGACCACGGTGGTGGGTGCATCGCGAACGGACGCGGGCGTCCATGCGCGAGGGCAGGTCGCGAGCTTCCGGACCGAGCGCACGATCCCGGTGCACGGGATCCGGCGCGGCCTCAACACGCTGCTGCCGTACTCGATCGCGGTGCGGGAGGCGACCGAGGTCCCCGAGGACTTCCATCCGCGGTTCTCGGCGACCGGCAAGCACTACCGCTACACCCTGCTGACGCGGCCCGATCGGTCGCCCCGCTGGCACCTCCACGCCTGGCACTACCCGGCGGCACTCGACCCGGAGCCGATGCGGCTTGCCGCCGAGAGCCTGCTCGGGACCCACGACTTCGGTGGATTTCGCGCCGTGGGGTGCGCCGCCAAGACGACGATCCGCCGGATCGACAAGATCACGGTCGCCGCGCCCCGCGACTGCCTGCCCGAGGAGCGCCTGCTGGCGATCGACGTCGAGGGCAACGCGTTCCTGCGCAACATGGTTCGGATCCTGGTGGGGACCCTGGTCGAGGTCGGTGCCGGCAAGCGATCGGCGTCGCAAGTAGCCGAGATCCTTGTGTCCGGGGACCGGATCCAGGCAGGCATCACCGCTCCGGCCCACGGGCTCGAGCTGGTCGAGGTCCGTTACGATGGCCGGCGGGCCAAGCCGGTGATCCGGACCGTGCCCGATGTGTAAGATGCGGTCACCACTCGGCGTTAGACAGGTGTAAGTGGCCTCCGAACCCGCTGACGGCGATCAGCAACGCGTCGAGCTCGAGTCCTTCGAGCAAGAGCAGCGCCTGGTCGAGGAGGCTCAACAAGGCAACCTCGACGCCATGCGCCCCATCCTCGAACGCTACGCTCAGCCGCTGTACGGCACGGTGATCCTGCCGCGCCTGCGCGACACGGCATCGGCGGAGGAGGTGCTGCGCGACACCCTGGCCACCGCGGTCGAGAAGATCAATCGCTTCACGTGGCAGGGCAAGTCGATCTACCCGTGGCTGCGGCAGATCGCGATCAACAAGGTCTTCGACGTCCACCGGCAGTCCAAGCGGTCGCGCCGGCTGGCCGACGCGATCGTCCACGAGCTTGCCGTCGAGACCTCACCGGAGAGTCACGCCGATGCCCAGCTGATCGCCAATCAGGAACGCCAGACCCACCGCGATCGGATCGACGACACCATGAGCCTGCTCCAGGAACGCTACCGGGAGGCGATCGAGCTGCGCTTGATCCAGGAGCTTCCGCGCGAGGACTGCGCGCGACGCCTCGGAGTCACGATCGGCACGTTCGACGTCCTGCTATTTCGCGCCGTACGCGCATTCCGCAAGCACTTCGGTGATCGCGTGGGGCAGCCCGAGGTCACGATCGAGAAGGAGCAGGGGTCCTGATGGCCAGTGAAGACGACATCCTCTCGGCACCCGTGCCCGATCCCGACGCCGAACCCACGGCTGCCGAGCGCGCACACGCCAGGGCGTTCGCCGAGCTCCTGGACAAGACCATGGCCGGAGGCGCGTTGCCGCCAGCGATGTCGGCCGATGATCGCGCGCTGCTCGAGATGGCGACGGTGATCCGCAGCTCGACCGGTGGGCTCGAGCTGTCACCGAGCAAGCTGCACTCGATCGTCGAGCAAGGGCTTCGCCAGGCGACGGACCTTGGCGCGACCCCGATCACCGGGGCCCGCAGGAAGCGCCTGCTGCCGTGGGTGGTTGCCAGCGCGAGCACCCTCGTCGCGGTGGCCGCGCTGCTGCTCCTGTGGCTGCGCACCCCGACCCGACCCGCACGAACCGACGTTGCGTCGGTACCGACCAGCTGGAAGTCGCGGTCCGCCGATGCCCTGATCGGCCGGATCCCGCGGTCCGCCGCGGGTGATGCAAGCGCGCGCATCGATCACATCTTCGCCGACCGCCTGGAGGGCTTTCGTGACCGGCGAATGTCGGCCACGGGCAAGCGTGGAGGAAAGCCGTGAGGTCTCGATTGGAAAACCATGGCGCGTCGGTTGCCCTGCTCGTGCTCGTGTTGGTGTCTGGGATCGCCCTGGGCTCGTGTGAGCTGCAAGACCACAACAAGCCGTCCGCGACCGAGCTCGCGGAGCCAGGCGCTGTCATCGACCAGGAGCTGATGGCCTCGCTCGCCCAGGCGAAGAATTTTCACCACAAGGCGAAGGTCTACATGAGCGATGGGAACATCCCCGCCGCGATCGCCTCGGTCCGCCAGATCTTGTCGCTGCGGTTTCCCACCGGCGCGCCCGAAGCCGATGATGTTCGCCAGGATGCGCGCGCGCTGCTCGCCAAGCTGCTGGTCAGCCAGGGGGAGGTCGACGAGGCCATGAAGACGGTCGACGAGGGCCTGGCCTCGGCCGCGCGCGAGAGCTTCTTTGTCGCGAACCTGTACACCGTGCAGGGCGAGATCCACGAGGCTCGTGCGGCCCAGCTCGACGCCGACAAGGCGAAGGCAGCCGACGAGCGCCGCGCCGCGATCGCGTCGTACGATCGGTCGATCCAGATCAACGAGGCGCTGCAGAAGCGGTTGATGGAGGCGCGATGAGAGGATTCGTCCTCGGCATCTTGATCGCCGGGCTCATGCTCTCGTGCATGCGAGCACCACAGGCTGCCATGCCCGATCCGCGACCGCAGAAGATGACCGAGATCATCGCGCTGTGGGCTCAGATCCGCGGGTTCCGGCGCGAGGCGCACATGGATCTCGATCCAAACCCGACGACCGAGCTGCAATGGCGGACGAAGACGGTCAGCGAGGCCGCGCGCGTGTGCGCCGATGGCCACCAGGTCCCCAAGACCTGCGGCGAGATCTGTAGCCTGGCGGATGCGATCTGCGACAACGCCGAGGCGATCTGTGGCCTCGCCAACGAGCTCGGCAAGGACGATCAGGCGGCGCAGGAGAAGTGCACGAGCGCGAAGGCCTCGTGTCGCGAAGCCAAGCAGCGCTGCTGCAACTGCTCCAAGGACACGACCGCGGGAGAGCCGTCATTCTGAAGATCGGGCTCGGCGTGGTCGTGGGTGCAGGTTGCGCCGTGATCCTCGTATGCTGCGCCAGCTCGGCCAACAAGATGAGCAGCGCGCGGGCCCCGGGCGCGACATCGAACCAGGACCAGACGGCGCATACCCGGATCGCCGAGCTCGACGAGGCGATCCGTACCGAGCTCGCGACCCTGAACCTTCCCTATCCGGCGATCCAGCCGCCCGCGTGTCCGCAGCCGCCGTGCGCCGAGCCGATGGCGGCACCGGTCAAGCCCACGGCCGACCCGACCTGCAAGCCCGGGCCGAGCGACAAGTGCAAGGACTCGTGCAGGTTCGCGGACTCGATCTGCGACAACGCGGGCAAGATCTGCGAGATCGCCGCCCAGCTCGGTGGCAACGACCCCTACGCGAACGAGAAGTGCGGAACCGGCAAGGCCAGCTGCGAGACGGCAGGGTCGGCCTGCTGCAGCTGTCAGCTGTGATTCCCTCGGCCATCGGGCGACGTGACCGATACCGGATCGAGGGTGATCCGCGGGACACTTCGAAACAGCGATGCCGTACATTCTCGCGGTGCGCCGTGCCTGTGTGATCTGCGCGGTGATCGCCTGCGGGCCACCGGCGATCGCGGGCGGGCTCGTGATCACCAACGGCTCGCCGCGATCGATCGGGCGTGCGGGTACGGGGACGGTCGGCGATGACGGCGGGGGAGCGCTGCTCGTCAACCCCGCGGCGATGGCCCGCCGGGAGGGCTATCGTGCCGAGGTCGGGGTGGCCTTCATCGACGACGAGCTCGCCTGGCAAAGCGACAGCCCGGGTGCCCCGGCCGCGCGCGACCAGGCACCGTCGAGCCTCGCACCGCTCGTCGCCGGGATCGGCTCGGTCGGGTCGTGGGTGATCGGGGTGGGCGCGATGACCTCCGCGGTGTCCGACCGCTCGTTACGCCGGCCGGGTGCGCTGCCCACCGAGGATCTCGGAGTCGCGTTCGACTATCGCTACGCGGGCATCGCCGGCGCGGTCCGGCGAGACACGATCACCGTCGGTGCGGCCCGCCGGATCGGCGATTCGTTCGCGGTCGGGCTCGCGATCGGGGCGTCGCGCATGCAGCTGACCGAGATCCGTCGCATGTGGGCGGGCTTCAGCGGTCGCGACCTGATCGGCGAGCCGCAGCAAGATCTCGAGCTCGGTTTCTCGGGCCAGGATTGGTTCGTCGCGAGCGGGGTCGCGGGAGTGCTCGTCGCGCCGGCCGACAGCCCACTCGAGCTCGGCGCCTCGGTGGCCTGGTCGCAGACGTCTCGGATCGATGCGGACGTGGTCGCGGTCGGGACGCCCCCTCTCGGTCCGTCGATCTCGAACGACGGCTCGAGTGGCGGGGTCTCGGCGACGCTCGACGTCCGCCAGCCGGTCACGGTGAGGGTTGGAGGTCGCTATCTCGGCGAGCGCCTCGTCGCCGAGCTGGGCGGCGAGGTCGCGTTCGTGCCGGCGGCGGCCGGCTCGACGGCCTGGATCGTCCACGGGATGCGCGTGGTCGATCGCACGGGGGTCGATGCCGACCTCACGACGGTGCCCTCACGGGTGTCGCTCCGGACCCACGGCGCGGTGCGCGGCGCGGTCGATGTCGAGCTGATCGGCGGGTTCTTGTGGGCGACCGCTGGGTACGCCCTGTCGGTCGCGAGCGTCGATGGGGGGGATCAGTCTCCGTCGTTCGGCGATCTCGGAGGCCACACGCTGGGGCTCGGCCTCGAAGGGACCTCCGGGGGCTTCACCGTGACGCTAGGCTGGTCGCGGACCTGGGCGGCGGCTGTCAGCACGACCACGAGGCTACGGCTCGACAATCCGTTCGGGGCTGGCGATCGCGCAGTGCCCTCCGGGATCTACGACGGCTCGGTCGATCAGCTGGGCATCCTGGTGGATGTCGAGCTCGAAACGAAACCGTGAGCCCGTCAGTCGGTGCTGGCGGGTAGCTTGCGCTTTGGGGGGGCCTTCTTGTCGGACTTGTCGTCGCCCATCGCGTCGTCGAGCTCGACAAAGCCGCCGTACACCGCGCCGATCGCACCGCCGAGGGTGGGCGACCAGGTGAACACGTTGTAGCCGGAGATCTCGAGGGTTGGCCCCCAGACCCTGACCACGAGCGCGTAGAGGCCACACCCGATGCCGAACCCGAACGCCGCCTTGAGGATGGCGATCACCGACGTGGTGTTCTTGTCCCGGATCAGCGTCCAGATTGGCTTGCCTACGAACAGCCCGACGATCGCGCCGATCAGGCCGTAGACGACCCACGGGTTATCGAACCCGGTGGATTTGCCGAGCTGGTCCGCACCGTAGCCAAGGGCCCCGCCGATGACCGCGCCCTTGAGGATTCCGACGAGGAGCTTGATCACGTCTCGAGTGTGATGGGTCGGCCTGCCATCGGCAAGGGAGGTTCACAGATCCTCTCACCACTCTTTGCCGGCAACGCCCTGGGGCGCCCTTGGGGGGCTCGGCTACTGCGCCGCGATCTTGATCGCAGTGAGGAGCGTTTCGAGGCGTGTCATTTCCGTCCGGAACGCGACGAGGTCCCGGGAGGCCACACCCGCGCTGCGCACCGGCGCGAGCTTGGAGGGATCGATCCAGGCACCGTTCTGCTTGACCCCGAAGTGCAGGTGGGGACCGGTCGACAGCCCCGTGGTCCCGACGTAGCCGATGATGGTCTTCGCAGGCACCTTCTGCCCGACCTTGATGTCGGCGAACTTGCTGAGGTGCATGTACGCGGTCTCGATCCCCCCGTCGTGCTTGATCATGATGAGGTTGCCGGCGCCCCCAGCAGGGCCACGGTGCGTGATCGTGCCCGGCGCCGCGGCCCACACCGCGGTCCCGACCGGTGCGGCGTAGTCGATCCCGAGATGCGCCGCCACGGTGTGCAGCACCGGGTGCATACGCTTGCGATCGAACCCGCTCGTGACGCGCTGGAACTTGAGCGGGGTCTTCAGCAGCGTCTTCTCGGCGGACATGCCCTCGGCATCGAAGTATCCACCTTCGCTTGCGGGCGGCGCGTAGTAGTAGGTGCGGAACGTGCCCGCCTTGCCCTGGTACTCGGCGGCGAGGATCCGCTTGTAGCGAAGGAATTCCTTGTCCTTGTACTCCTTCTCCACGACCACGCGAAACGTGTCGCCGTCCTGCGTGTCGTTGAAGAAGTCGAGGTCGTACGCGAACACGTCGACGAAGAAATCGACCAGCGCGGCCGTCTCGCCCTCGGACTTGATCGTGGCGTAGAGTGATGACTCGATCTTGCCGCCGATCGTCTTGACCTCGGTCCGGGTCTGCGAGGTATCGGCCTTGCCGACGAGCTCGCCGGTGGTCGCCCGCTCGGCGTGGACCGTCTGGATCTTGCTCACCGCGAGCTCGAACTTGCGGACCCGACCATCGGCGCCGCGCTCCAGGTGGTAGGTCTGGCCGGCCCGGATCGTCTTGAAGTCGAGGACCCCTGCCAGCGCACGGATGATCTCGTCCGCCTCGGCGGCGCTGAGCCCACTCTTCTTGAGCAGGCGCCCCAGGGTATCGGATTTCCCGACCTTGCCGTCGATCGTGCCGGGCGGCCCGACGGGGGCCGGGGCGGTCACCGAGGGCGGGGGCGCGATCAGCGGCTGCGATGGCAGCGCGGCGGCGGGCGTCTTCGATGCGGCCTGGTCCTTGATCGCGGCGACCGACGTGTTCTTGTCCCACACGAACACGTAGAGGTTCACGACCACGAGGGCACCGAGCACGAGGACCACCCAGCCGGTGCTCCGACGTGCGGGCGCGCCTCCGACGCCGGCCAGCGAGAGGCTACGGCCGGTCCTTTTCTTGCGCGCGGTCTTCCGTCTCATGAGGATAGGTACGAGACGCCAGCAATATCACGAGCCTTCCGAGGGGCCAAGCAAAGGGCTTAGAGGCCGAAATATCATGACCAACACCCCCCAGCCGCCCATGCCAGGTGATCTGCCCGCACGACAACAACTAGAACTTTTCCCCGAGTCGGGGCAAGGTGCCGGCGCAATGGCCAAGAAGTCTTCCTCGGGAAAGGGCAAGAAACCGCCGGCGGGCGGCTCTGGCGGGGGTCGCCGGGGGACCGGCGGCGGCGCTGGCGGCGGCGGGGGTGACGGGGGCGCGGCCGCGCCGAGCGAGCTCGATACCTCGCTCGAGGCCGAGGCACGGCGGCGGTACCTGAACTACGCGCTCAGCGTCATCACCTCGCGCGCGCTGCCCGACGTCCGCGACGGCCTCAAGCCGGTCCAGCGCCGGATCCTGTACGGCATGCTGCACGACAACTACCTGCGGCCTGACGCCAAGCACCGCAAGAGCGCGACCGTCGTCGGTAACGTGCTCGGCAAGTATCACCCGCACGGTGATGTCTCGGTGTACGACGCGATGGTCCGGATGGCGCAGGACTTCGCGCTCCGGCTGCCGCTGGTCGACGGTTCCGGCAACTTCGGCTCGCTCGACGGCGACGCCCCGGCGGCCTATCGCTACACCGAATGCCGGCTCGCGCCACCCGCGATGGAGCTGCTGCGCGAGCTCGACTTCGACACCGTCACGATGCGCGCGAACTACGACGGCACCACCGAGGAGCCGACGGTGCTGCCGGCGCGGTTCCCGAATTTGCTCGTCAACGGCTCGACCGGCATCGCCGTCGGCATGGCGACGAACATCCCGCCGCACAACCTCAAGGAGATCACGAACGCGTTGATCGCGCTCGCCGATGACCGCGATCTCGATCACGTCAAGCTGATGAAGTACATCGACGGTCCGGATTTCCCGACCGGCGGTCAGCTGCTCAACAGCAAGGTCGAGCTCCGGCAGATCTACAAGGACGGCCAGGGCACGATCCGCGTGCGCGGCGAGTACAAGCTCGAAGACAAGAAGCGCGGCGGCACGGACATCGTGATCACGTCGATGCCGTACGCGATGACGAAGGCGGATCTCGTCGAGAAGATCGCCGAGGTCATCATCGCTCGCAAGCTGCCGTTCCTCGTCGACGTCCGCGACGAGTCGACCACCGATGTCCGCATCGTGCTCGAGATCAAGAAGGACGCCGATCCCGATCTGGTGATGGCGTACCTCTACAAGCACACGCCCTTGCAGGCGAACTTCCACGTCAACCTGACGTGCCTCGTGCCGCCGTCGTACCTGGACGACGATGCCGGTCGCAAGCTCCCCGCGGATGCGCCGCCGCAGCCCCGCCGCATGGGCATCAAGGAGGCGCTCGGCTACTTCCTCGACTTCCGGCTCGAGGTCACCCAGCGCCGGTTCGAGTACCAGCTCGCGCAGCTCAAGGCGCGGATGCACATCCTCGACGGCTTCGTCACGATCTTCGACGCGCTCGACGAGCTGATCAAGATCATCCGGGCCTCCGACGGCAAGGAAGATGCCGCCGGCAAGATCATCAAGCGGTTCAAGCTCGACGCGATCCAGACCGACGCGATCCTCGAGCTCAAGCTCTACAAGCTCGCCAAGCTCGAGATCAACGTCATCCGCGAGGAGCTCGCCACGAAGACCGCCGAGGCCAAGAAGATCACGGCGATCCTGAAGAGCGAGGACAAGCTCTGGACCGTGATCAAGGACGAGCTCAAGCAGGTCGCCGAGGAGCTCGGCACGCCGCGCCGCACCAAGACCGGTGGCGCGAACGAGGAGCTCAGCTTCGACGCGGATGCGTTCATCGTCGACGAGGACGCCAACGTCGTCGTCACCCGAGACGGTTGGATCAAGCGGGTACGCGAGCTCAAGGATCCGCACCAGACGCGGACCCGAGAGGGCGATGCCGTCACCCACGTGCTCCCGGGCTCGACCAAGGAGAAGGTGATCTTCTTCACGAGTCGTGGCTCGGCGTACGTCATCAAGATCAACGACATCGCGGCGACCGCGGGGTATGGGGATCCGGCGCAGAAGTACTTCAAGTTCGGCGACGGCGAGAAGATCGTCGCCGCGATGACGCTCGATGCGCGCGCGCTGGTGCCGCCCACCCTGCTCGCCGTCACCAGGCGCGGCTACGGCCTGCGGTTCGCGACCTCGGGCCACCTCGACGTGACCACGAAGGTCGGCCGGCGCTACGCTCGCCCGCAGGAGGGCGACGAGGTGCTCGACGTGATCGCGTGCAACGACGGCGATGTGGTCGTCACCGCGACGCGCAACGGCCACGTGCTGCACTGCAAGGCCGACGAGATCGCCAAGCTCGAGGGCCCCGGCCGCGGGGTCACCGTGATCAAGGTCGACGACGATGACGCGGTGATCGGCTTCATCGCCGGTCGCAAGGCGGATCACCTGGTGCTCGAGACCGAGAAGAGCGGCAAGAAGTTCGAAGAAGCCGCCGATCCGAAGCAGGTCAGCGCGCGTGGCGGCAAGGGCCGCCAGATCATCAAGAAGGCCACCCTCGTGCTCGTGCCACGACCCGTCGCGATTCCGCCGCTGGCGAATGCAGACGGCGGACAGGGAGTGAATTAGGCCATGGCGCGAAGCGACATGCCGGACGCGAAGCGGGCGGCTGACCGGCGAAGCAGGTCGGGACTAACCGAACGAGCAGTGAGGACCTGATGGCATCAACCAAGAGCTACACCGGCGACGACATCCAGGTCCTCGAAGGACTCGAGGCCGTTCGCAAGCGCCCCGCCATGTACATCGGCGGGACCGGCAAGGATGGCTACCACCACCTGCTGTGGGAGATCGTCGACAACTCGATCGACGAGGCGATCAACAAGTACGCGACCAAGGTCGAGGTCACGCTCCACAAGGATGGGCGGAGCGCGACGGTCGAGGACAACGGCCGCGGCATCCCGATCGATCAGATGACGAAGTTCAAGAAGAGCGCCCTCGAGGTGATCTTCACGACGCTGCACTCCGGCGGCAAGTTCGAGCGTGGCAAGAGCTACGCGGTCTCCGGCGGCCTCCACGGCGTCGGCTCGGCCGTCGTCAACGCGCTGTCGAGCGAGCTGCTGGTCACCGTCAAGCGCGACGGCGGGCGTCACGAGATGCGGTTCGAGCGCGGCGCTGCCAAGGGCAAGCTCAAGTCGCTCGGCGGCGCGCGGGGGACCGGCACCACGGTGATGTTCCGGCCCGATGACGAGATCTTCGGGAACAAGCTGAGGTTCGACAGCGAGATCGTCGCCGATCGGCTCGAGTCCAAGAGCTATCTCCACCGCGGCCTCGAGATCGTGCTGCGCGACGAGACGAAGTCGCCGGCGGTCGTCCAGTCGTTCCTCCACGAGCACGGCATCGCCGACTACCTGCCGAGGCTCGTTGCCGACCGCAAGAAGATCGCGGTCCCGCCGGGTGGAGCGGTGTTCTATCTCGAGAAGCGCGACGAGGATGCGCAGCTCGGGGTCGAGCTCGCGATGCAGTGGACCGAGTCACCCGACGATCTGATCAAGAGCTACGTCAACAGCGTGCCGACGCCCGAGGGCGGCACGCACGACCAGGGCCTCAAGAGCGCGATGGTGAAGGCCGTCCGCAACTACATCGCGACCCACAAGCTCGAGCCCAAGGGCGTGACGCTGCTCGCCGAGGACATCCGCGAGGGTGTGGTCGCCGTGCTGTCGACCTACGTCCACGACCCGCAGTTCCAGGGTCAGACGAAGGAGAAGCTCAACAACCCCGAGGCCGCCGCGCAGGTCGAGGGCATCGTCCGCCCGGCCCTCGAGAACTACCTCAACAGCAACCCGAACTGGGCGCAGGCCGTGGTCGCGCGCACGTTCATCTCGGCACGCGCCCGCGAGGCGTCACGCGCCGCACAGCAGGTCTCCCGCAAGACCGCCGTCTCGCACCGGCTCAACCTGCCGGGCAAGCTCGCCGACTGCAGCTCGACCGATCCCAACGACAGCGAGCTGTTCATCGTCGAAGGCGACTCGGCAGGTGGCTCGGCGAAGCAGGGGCGCGATCGCAAGACCCAGGCGATCCTGCCGCTGCGCGGCAAGGTGCTCAACTCCGAGCAGGCGAACAGCCAGAAGCTGCTCGCGAACAAGGAGCTCCAGGACATCGTCTCGGCGCTCGGCTGCGGCATGGGCGAGGCGATCGATCTCGGCAAGCTGCGCTACGGCAAGATCTTCCTGCTGATGGACGCCGATGCGGACGGCCACCACATCGCGACCCTGCTGCTGACCTTCCTGTTCCGGCACATGAAGCCGCTGATCGATCAGGGCCACGTCTTCCTCGCGCAGCCGCCGCTGTACCGGATCGATCTCGGCAAGCAGACGTTCTGGGCGCTCGACGATCAACACCGCGACAGCCTGCTCAAGCAGCACGCCAAGAGCAACTCCAAGCCGAGCATCACGCGGTTCAAGGGCCTCGGCGAGATGAACCCCGAGACCCTGAAGATGACGACGCTCGATCCGAAGTCGCGGCAGACCCTGCGCGTCACCGTCAAGGACGGCGAGCAGTTGCTCACCGATCAGGTCATCTCCGACCTGATGGGCAAGGACGTCGCGGCGCGCTTCAAGATGATCACCGAGAACGCCGCCGAGATCGGTGATCTCGACGTCTGAGACCCAGCGATGAGAGGAGGCTCGTGATCGACGGCGCGGGCGGGGCGCCGTCGGCCGCGGCGTTGGCGCGGGGCGAGGCTCGCAGCGCCTGTTCGATGGCGCCGGCAAACGCCACGGCGTCGTAGGGATCGGGCCCGCGCCCGTCGGCGCTCGCCATCGGCGATGCGATCGCGGGGAGCGTGGTCCGTAGCTCGGCCGCGTAGGTCTCGCAGATCGCGGGGCAGATCACCGCGTCGACCGGCGCGTCATCGACCATCGCGGCTGCGATCGCGATGCCCGGGAGCTCGGCGAGGTTCGCCGGCTCGGTGCCTTCGCCGGTGCGGACCACCAGGGTCATGCCGAGGATCCGCGCCGCGGCGACCGCGGTGTCGATCCCGTGACGCGCGGCGGCGAGCCCGGCGAGCCGGAGCCGGCCGGTGGGCGTCGCCGGAGCCAGCGCAGACGCCGACGGTGGCGCGGACGGCAGCACGGCGAGCCGAGCCTCGGGGATGCCATCGGCGACGCACAAGGACCGGGCATACGCGCCGCGCACGACCACGAGATCCGCGAGCACGCGCTCGGCCTCCTGCCGCGCGATGGCCCACGACGGCGCGCGGAACCTGCGCAGGAACTGCCGCTCCGGCCAGACCTCGGCGGCGCGGTCGAGGTCCGCGTGCAGCGCGCGCAGGAGCGGCACGTCGAGCACCAGGACACAGTGCGAACCGATCGAGCGCGCCGCGGCGAACGTCCGGCGTGCCGCGAGCGAGGAGGCGACCACGATCCGTGGCTTGCGACGCAACACCTCGCGCGCGGCCCAGCCGTCGATCGCGGTTCGCAGCAGGAACTGGCTCTGGTACCGGCGGTCGGTGTGGTTCCTTGCCCAGGCGCGCAGGCCCGCGTCGATGGCGAGCAGCGGCGGGCTCCGGAGGTCACCGCCCGTCCGCCGCCGGGCGTAGGCGCCGATCGCCCCCGGGGCATGCGCGAGCCAGGCGGGTGCGGTGAGCGGGCTCCACAGCTCGGTCTCGGCCACGTCACGGCAGGCCGCGAGCAGCGGTGCCTCGCCCGGTGCAGCCACGACGATCGCGATCGTCACCGTGCAGGCTCCGGAAGCTCGATGCGCGCACGGCACGCGGTCTCACCGCAATCGAGGCACGTGCGGAGCGCCGCGGGGATCCGCTGGTGGTCGTCGACGATCACGGTGTCCTCGATCAACGCGCGCTCGTCGTGGACGCGGCGGCGGATCCGGGTGTCGCGGCGAGCCCCATCATCATGCTGGAGCCGCTCGAGCTCGACCCGGAGCCGTGGGGCATCGTGGCGAGCGGCGACGACGAGCACGTCTCCTCGCACCCTCACGTCGAGCACGGCGCTTCCCTCGCGTGGCGCGATCCGCAGATCGATGTGGGGAAACGCGACCGTCGCGTCGAGCGCCGCGGGATCTCCGAGCGCCATCGAGTGCCCGTGTCTCTCGAGGATGTGCCAGCCGAGCTCGACCGCGAGCGTGAACAACGCGTTCGAGATCAGGCACAGGCCGCCGCCGATCGCCGGGACCGCGCAGCCGGAGCGCAGCTCCATCCCCCACGCGAAGCCACGTGCCGCGGTCGCGGGACCGAGCGCGCGCCAGAAGCTCAGCGGTGCGCTGGGCGACAGCGTGATGCCGTGAAATGCGGTGGCGGCGAGCCGGACGTTGTGGCGCTTGCCGGCCTCGAGCCGAAGGTCCGCGCCGGCGCGCGCGATCGGCACGTGGATCCGGTGGACCGGCCAGGCCGGAGGGGGCGTGGTCCGGGCCGGCGCGGCGAAGCCATCGTCGACCAGCCAGCGCCCGAGCCGGCGCGCGGACAGGCCCGCGACCTTGACCTGCCGCAGCCACAAGCTCAGCCCACTGGCGTCGCGTAGCTCCACCGCGTGGAACGTGCCACACGGGCCGGCTATTCGCTCGACCAGGTGACGAATCGGCGTGCGGAGCGCGGTCCCACGCGCGAGACTCGGGCGGTGCGTGGGTTGGCGCTGCTCGCGATGGTCGTGGCGGTGGCGTCGTGTCAACCCGACGAGGACCAGCCGCCGCTCCTGGCTGGTAGGCCGCGACCGGTCATGCAACCCGCACCGCGCCCACCGGATCCGGCTCCGCCGCCGCGGCCGGCTCCCTGGACCTTCGCGGTCATGTCCGACCTTCACCTGCCGAACCCCAAGGCCGTGACGGTCCAGCAGACCGTGGCCGCGCTGGTCGCGCTCCATCCTCGCGCCGTGGTGATCACCGGCGACCACACCAACGGCAGCCTCACCGACGTCGCGAGCTCGTCCGGGACGGCGGCGCGGTGGAGGACGGTGACCGCGTCGCTGCAGCCCCTGCGGGATGCCGGCATCGCGGTGCTGCCGATCGCGGGCAACCACGACAGCTACCTCGACTGGCAACGCCGGGGGTACGCCACCGCGTTCGCGGACCTCGAGGCGTGGGCGTCACCGCTGAAGATCACCTCCCAGCACGACGGGGCCTCGGTCGCGCGCGCGCCGTTCTCGTACAGCGTCGAGATCGATGGCGTTCACTTCTCGCTCGTTCACATCGTCGCGCAGTCGCTCGATCGCGGGGTCGCGCACTGGCTCGCCGATGACCTCGCCGCGGCGGCCGACGCGAAGCATCGGATCGTGTTTGGTCACGTCCCGTTGTCATCGGTGATCCGGCCGCCGAACCAGGCCTTCGTCGGCAAGCTGGGGGAGATCCTCGAGCATGGCCACGTCGAGCTCTACGTGGCCGGCCACGAGCACGTCGTGTGGGACGATGACGTCGTGCTGCCCGCGGGGAGCAAGCTGCGGCAGATCCTCGTCGGTTGCACGTCGGGGTTCTACGACTACGCTCCATCCGACGTCTCGCGGCACCGCGCCAGCTGCATGCGGATCGCGCTCACCGGGAAGCGCGATCCGATGCGCTGCGCCATGCCGAACGGCGGTGGCGAGTTCGTGCTCGCGCGTGGTCGCAAGAACCGCGAGATCGAGCACTACGAGAACAGCTTCACCCTGTTCACCGTCGATGGCGACACCATCCGCGCGCGCCCGATGACCATCGACGATCAGGGCAAGCCTCGACCATTCTATCTCGACCGTGACTTGCTGACGATCCGCAGCGGCCGGGGATCTCGACCGTGAAGTCGGGCGGCGGAGCGATCTGCATGCGACACTGCGAGACATGATCCGTCGGATCGCGATGGTGGCGGGGGCTGGCTTCGCGATCTGGCTGGTCGTCCTCGTCATCCTGGGGGTCACGCTGAGCGACAGGTTTGGCCGGCAGGTCACCGAGCGCGTCGGTGAATCGCTCCAGGCGGACGCGACGATCGAGAGCGCGGACCTGGCGTTCGTCCGCGGCCGGCTGGAGCTCGCGGGCTTGAAGCTCTTGCGCGATGACCTGATCGGCCGGCTCTCGCTCGACGTCGCGGCCGTGCGCTGCGAGCTCGCGCCGCTGGGGATCATGCTCCTCGATCGCGAGTGCGGCGAGCTCGTGGTGCGAGGCGTTCGACTCGACGTGTCCACGTTCGCGCTGTTCAAGCTCCACCATCCCAAGCGGCCGCCGATCCGCGCGCAGCGGGTGGTGATCGATGATGCCGTGCTCGCGTTCTCGCCGAGCGCGCTGGCGCCGAGCCTCGGAAGGATCCGGATCACGATCGAGCACGCGGAGGCGGGCCCGACCACCTTCAAGACGCCACTCTCCTGGCTGTTCGCGCTTCGCGAGCTGCGCGCCACGTTCGACCTGCCGGCCGGCGTCACGGTCAAGCTGACCTACGCGGACGGCGTGCTCGGCGTCGCCGGCAGCCTGTTCGGCTCGACGCCGGTCGCGTTGCCGCTCGCGCTGCCTGTCGTGGACGCGAGCGAGGATGCGCTGGCCGAGGTCAAGCAGCTGGTCAAGCTCGGCCGTGACCTCGCCGAGCGGCTGGTGGCGCAGAAGGCGCAGGACTGGCTGAAGACCAAGCTGAGGGCGCGTTAGGGGGCAATGCTGGTCGCCTGACGGGGGCGGCCACCGAAGGTCGTGATTCAGAAGCTCGAGTAGCCGGGCAGCGTCTCGTAGAGCCGGACGAAGCGGAGGTCGACATGTGGCCACTCGATGTCGAGGCTCATGTTCTGCGCGAGCACGTGCATCAGGTCCTCGGGCACGGCGTCGGCTTCGTCAGCCTGCGGCAGCTCGCCCAGGGCGAGCTGCTGGATGAATCGTGGGCTCACCGCGCGTACGGCGGTCATCGTCGCGACCAGCCTCGTGATGCGCTCGCCGCGCGCCTGCGAGACCGGCTTGCCTGCGCTGCAGGCCTCCGTGGTCTCGTCGTCGCCGCTCGTCCTGAAGATCAGGCCGTGCAGCCTGGCGAGGTCACCGGCGCGCGCGGCGCGCTTGCGTGCCTTGCTCCACTTGCAGTCGTCGGCGCGCCAACCGCCGTCCACCTTGACCAGCTTGTAGCCATCGACGTCGAACACCTCGTCGTTGGTGTACCGGTAGTAGATGCGGTCCTCCCCGTCGGGGGTCGCGAGCTTGTCGAGCCGGACCTGCGCGCCATCGATCGAGCCCTGATGGATCTGATGCTGGATCTTGTCCGGACCGGGCGCGACCTCGAGCAGGTATCCGATCGACCAGAACAGCTGATCGCGCTGCCGTCCCTGCCACGCCCGTGGCGTCGCGACGACCGACGAGGCGAGCAGGGTGCCGGTCGCGTCGTAGTGCTTCCACGTACCTGTGACGGAGCCGCCCTTCGAGAACCGGCCGAGCGCGATCGGCGTCTTGTCCTTGGTGTCGTAGTAGAACCGCCAGGCGCCGCTGCGCTGGCCACGCACGAAGCTACCCTCCGCCGCGAGGTTGCCGCTCTCGTGATACATGCGCCACGGTCCACTCGGACGGTTGGCCACGAACGCGCCCTCGGCCATCGTCGCGCCCCTCGGGTAGGTGCTCGTCCACGTGCCCTTGCCCCGGAGAAAGCTGCCGGTTCCGAGCACGACGTTCTCCGGGCCGCGCTTCGTCCACACGCCCTCGAGTTGGTTGTTGCGGAGCGTGCCGCGCAGGTCAGCTTGCTCGTAGGGGCCGTCCTTCGCCTCCTCGTCGTGCTCGAGGTCCCACGGGTGCCACTGCAGGACGTCGGGCCCCATGTATCCAGGCTGGATCTGGCCGAGCTCGTCGAGCGTGAAGCCCGACGCCTCGACCCACGCGCGCACCTCGGGCATGTCCTTCGCGATGTCCTCGATGAAGTCATAGCGATGCTTCGTGGCGATCTGCTCGGCAAGCGCGCGGCCCGCCGACTGCTCGATCAGGTAACCGACCGCGCAGATCGTGCCCTTGTCGTCGATGAACACGGGCGTGGTCCACGGCAGGTGCGTGTTGTCGGGCGTCGTGCCCTTCGCGATGTACGCGTCGAGGTACGCCAGGATCTGCTGACGCCTGGCCTCGAGCTCCGGCCTGGTCGCCGGCTTCGCCGCGAGCCGCGCGCGAACCGCGACGAAGTGCTCGTGCATGCGCAGCTTCTCTTCCGCCCCGGACTTTGGGTCGCGTCCGAGGTGGGCGACGAACCCATCATCTC
Organism: Deltaproteobacteria bacterium; assembly: GCA_018262455.1. The sequence goes on from JAGSPR010000075.1 coordinate 17,189, forward strand.
CCGTGTGGTGGTTCGCACCCGGCCGGAGGTTGCGTGGTGCGTTCGGCGGCAGCGCCGAGCTCGTCGTGGAGAGCACCGAAAGCGCGACGATCGGAAGGGCATGGCGAAGCATCACGGCTGGGTTCGTGCAGCCCGGGTGCCAACCGCTCCGGCCAACAAGATTGGCAGCTTGGCCCGCGCCGCGGCCCACGAGACACGACCTCGCGTGTCCGACTCCGACAGGGGGACACTCCAGATCGAGCTCGGCCGACGGTCCCGATCACCCCGCCGTGAGGCTCACAGCGCCGTGCACGTCGCGCTGCAGGTCGTGCCGTCAGGCGGATCGCAGTCCTCGCCGGCGCTGACGTTGACGACGTTGTCGCCGCACTCGACCGGGGTGCAATCGGAGTCGCACGTGGCGGTCTCGGTTTCGCCGGGGTCGCACATCTCGCCGTCCTGGAGGACGCCGTCGCCGCAGAACTCGCCGATGACGCCGCTCGCGCTGCTGCTGGTGGACTCGGCGCCGTCGACGCGGACCTCGGAGGTGGTCTCGGTGCGAAAGATCGTCGTGTCGATGCGCTCGCGATCGCGGAGGGCGAGCTCGGCGAAGCCGGGGAGCGCGGAGAGGTCGGGGAACTCGTAGCGGATGCTCGGCGCGCCGGCGACCCAGGCGGCCGACAGGGTGGCGAACCAGTCGCGCAAGACGGGGGCGTTGAAATCGGAGAAGTTGGACGCGTCGACGGTGTACGACTGGATCGGGAGGACGGCGATGGTCGGTGTGAAGGTGAACACCGGGTGGAGGAACGGCGTCTTGAGCATCATCGGTTGCGGCGCGGTGAACGCGGCGGGGAGCGCGAACGCGAGCTGGCCTGGCGTCTTCACCGTGCGCGAGTGGGACGACGACTGACCGCTGACGCTGATGAGATAGAGGTCGTCGGCCTGCTGGAGCGCCGGCGGTAGCATCAGGTACGTCGGGGACGCGCCGAGCGGGATGCCGAGGCCCTGGAAGTTGACCGTTCCGTACGTCCGGACAGCCGACGTGCGCACCGTCGCCGTCGGATCGCTCGGCGTCAGGGTGAGTGCGAGGTTGTCGGGGGCCGCGCCGTCGGCGGCGACGTCGATCGTGATCGCCTTGGTGGTCTGGACCTCGATCGCCGGGATGCGGAACAGCTTGACGACGTTCTTGGCGCTGTCGGTCAGGGTACCAAACAGCTCGGTCGTACCGGGCGGAACGTCGATCGACACGGTCTCATCGCTCGACGCGAGGCCGATGTTCCGGTTCGTGCGCAGGCGAAGCCGATGCCCCGCCGGGAGGTTCTGGACGGTCACGTCGAGCCTCGCGGTAGCTGGGGTGGACTTGCACGCGGTGCGGTAGGTCGTGCCATCGGCGACGACCTGCTGCACGACCTCGATGGTCGCAAAGTCGGTGTCGAGGCAGCCGATCGCGATGCCGTAGCGATCCGAGGTGATGTGCGCGTGGTAGACGCCATTCACGCCAGTCACCGCGACGAAGGCACCGTCGCCGTCCTGCACGGCGACGAGCTTGGCGTCGTCGGCGGTGTCGCCGTCGACGAACGGGAAGTCGCGGTGGATCTCGATCGTGAGATCACTGCCGGAGGAAGGCGGGGCGTCGGTGCTTCGTCCACCGTCATCTCCGCAGGCGAACAGCGCGAGGCCGAGGGCGAGGGCGAGCGTGCGCGGGTCGATCATGGCGCTCGAGTCGTAGCAGACGTTCCATGAATGATCGCGGGTCAGTGTTGGCGCGGAACGGCAATTGTCTGCACGCAACCGCCGGCGAGCCCTAACCGCGGTAGCTGTCGTCCTGCTCGATCTTCGAAAGGACCCAGTCGAACTCGCCTGCGGTGACGTGGGCGCTGCAGAACTCGCACTCGCCGGCCATCGTGATCTGGAGCGGCGCACCGCAGTTGCTGCACGCTGGCTGGGTGACCGGCGGACCCTTGCGCGCGGTCGAGCGGATCAAGGTCCAGTATTCGGTGTACGCGCGTTCGCGGTGCTGCGAGCCACGCACGTGCTCGCCGGTGGACGCTCGCTCGACGAAGTCCTTCCCGGTGGCCCAGATGCGCACCGTGACCGCGTGGTACCAGCGGTCGCGCGAGACCTTCACGATCGCGGCGTGGGTGATCCGCATGTCGACGAGCTGGTTGCGGAGGTCTTGCTGCTTGTAGGCGTCGACCCAGTACTGCAGGTAGTCGTAGAGCCCGTCGGAGACGAGTCCCCGTACTGGACGAAGGTCGTTGTTCGCCCAGCCGCGGTTGAGCTGGTCGTAGATCATCGCGACGCGCTGCTCGAGGGCGGTCACGGTGACGGCCGGATCGTCATGCTCGAGCTCGATGAGCCGGCGGTCGACGTCAGGTTGACGATAGGTGGGAAGATCGGTCCCACGCTCCGGCACCTCGGTGGTCAGGGTCGGCGGTCGAACGTCGATCGAGCGCAACGTGATGTCCTCGACGACCCAGTCGAACCGGCCATTGTCGACGACCTGGCTGCACGACGCGCAGACCTGGCTGCCGGTCGCGGCCGCCTGCCAGGGCGCGCCGCAGCTGGGGCACGGGAAGCCCTTGGTCGCGCCCGGCGGCCTGGTGTGTTGCGCGGCATCGCGGCCGAACCGCCACGTCTCGACCGAGTAGTACGTGTGGTCGGCGGTCGTGACGTTGGCCTCGAGCTCGATGGTGATCCCGATCCGCTGCTGCCCTG
>JAGSPR010000076.1 GCA_018262455.1 Deltaproteobacteria bacterium
CCGTTCGACGGTGTGCCGCTCGACGCCGACGACCACGCCTGCGTCGACTTCCGGTTCTGCGCCGATCCGAAGATGCGCTGGTGGTTCGATCACCACCCGACCGCGTTCCAGCCGAGCTCGCTGCGCGGGGTGTTCGACCGCGAGCATCTCGCGACCTGGTTCTTCGATCCGAGCGCTCCCTCGTGCGCCGGTCTCATCGCGCGCGCCCTCGAACACGGGTGGGGCTGGAAGCCACCGGTGCACCTCGTCGAGGCGGTGAAGTGGGCGGACACGATCGATGCCGCCCAGTTTCGATCCGCGGAGGAGGCGATCGCGCTGTCCAATCCTGCCCAGCGGCTCGCAGCCTGGCTCGCCCACGGACGCACGCCGCTCGATACCGCGCACTATGTCGACTGGCTGTCGCGCGGTTCGCTCGCCGAGGTCGCCGCACGGCCGGACGTGGCCGAACAGCTCGCCGCCGTGGAGCAGGAGCGCGCCCGCGAGCTCGACGCGGTCAAGCAGCTCGGCGTCTGGCATGGTGACGTGATCGTGTTCGATCGGTTCGACGATGTGGGCGCTCGCAGCCCGGGCTTCCTGGGCTACCTGTTGTTCCCGACCGCGCTCTATACCGTCTCGGGTACGCGTACCGAGTCGAGCATCAAGATCTCGGTCGGCGTCAACCCGTGGGCCAAGGCCAGGCGCCGTGACGACCTCGGCGAGCTGTGCGCGCGGCATGGCGGTGGCGGGCACGCCGTCGTCGGTGGGGTGACGCTGCGTGGCGACGAGCTCCCGCGTGCACGCGAGACCATGCGCGCGATGATCCGCGAGCTCGCCGACGGCGCACGCTGAGCTGGACGCGCTGTCCCAGGATCGCCACGAAGATCGCCACGAACCGCGCCTCGGGCCTCGCAGGTCCGCGCGTGAGCGCCCGGCGCGATCTATGCATTTCAGCACACCATGACATTTCCGCTGAGCGTCACGTTTCGCGATATGGACCCCAGCCCGGCGCTCGAAGAATTCGTACGCCAGTGGGCTGCCAAGCTCGAGCACTTCTCTGAGCACATCGAGCGCTGTCACGTCGTGCTCGAACGCCCGCACCAGCATCACCGTCAAGGTCAGACGGTGCACGTGCGCGTGACGCTGGCGGTTCCCGGAACCGACGTCGTGGTCAGCCGGGATCATTCGCTCGATCACGCGCACGAGGATGCCTACGTCGCGATCCGGGATGCGTTCCAGGCAGCGCGGCGGCAGCTCGAGGATCACGTGCGTCGCCTGCGCCAGGACGTGAAGACCCACGTCGGACCCGAGCATGGCCGCGTCACGTACCTCGACGCCGAGGGCGAGTGGGGCTACCTCGTGACCGACGGGCGCCAGCTCTATTTCCACCGCAACAGCGTGATCGAGGACGGTCAACGGCTCGCGGTCGGGGACGAGGTGCGGTTCACCGAGGAGCTGGGCGAGAAGGGACCGCAAGCTACGACGGTGGTGCGCGTCGGTGCCCACGGGCATCACGAATTCCCGCACCCAGGCTGAGCGGCGGCCCCGGCCTTGGCCCGGTCTCGGCCAGCCACACCAGCGCGCCGACGACCAGTCCGAGCGAACCGGCGATCGAGGCGTAGATCCCGATCAGCGCGCCCGGCTCGGTCGCGAGCAGGCCGAACCAGACGATGCCGAGCAGGCCCATGACTCCTGACGCGGCCGCGATCCGCCGCTCGTCGTTTCCTGGGATCACGAGCGGGACGAGCGCGATGATCGCTGCGACGGTCACGAGCGCGCCGAGCATCGCCGATTCGCGCAGCTCGCCGACCACGGCGCACGCGACGCCACCGACCACGACCAGCGCACCCAGCGCGAGCCGCAGCGCGCGTAGCCCCCGAGCGGTCCTCACCAGCGCAGCGATCGCGAGCACCAGTCCGTACGCGTAGGGCTGCAGGACCGCCGGCTCCTGGATCGGATAGATCGTTTCGTCGCAGGCCTCCACGGCCGGCAGGAACGCGCACACGAACAGCACCAGCCCCGACGGTGCCGTGATCCATCGATGGCGCCGGTTGCCTGGCCTGCGGCTGGCAGCCGGGGGGCGCTCGGGCGGTTCGCCGGAAGTCGGTGTGTCGGGCCTGTCCACCCCGGCATGATCGCAAGGAGAGCCGGCCCCGACGAGTGGAATGAACGGGGGCTAGCGTTTCTGCTGCTTCTTGCCAGTGCCCTTGGACTTGGCCCTGGGGGCCTTGGTCTTCGTGTGTGGCTTCTGGTCGCGCGCCTCGAGCAGCTCGAGGCGCTCGCGCAGCGATCCCGCGAGGGCGCGGAGCTCGCCGAGGTCGTCGCGCAGGCGGCGGACGTCTTCCGCGATCGGGGCGCCCTCTTCGAGCTCGCGGACCACCTCCTTGCCGCGGCGGCGCAGCCGACCATCGAGCTCGTGGTCGATCATCCGGCGCAGCGCGCCGATCGCAGCCGGGTCGCCGATGATCGCGAGCGCCTCCACGGCGGCGGCCTGGACCCGGAAGTCGCGATCGGAGAGCAGGCGCTCGACGCACTCACGGACATCGCGCGCCTCGCGATCGCGGCGACCCCGCACGAGCTGGCCCAGCGCCATCGTGGCGCCGCGCCGGCCCTGGGTGACGTGGCCCCAGCGGGTGGCCTCGACGAGCAGGCCGAGCGCGCTGTCGTCGCGCGCCTCGGCGAGCCCGCGATAGGCGTGCTGGCGGATGACGTCGGTGAAGGACTCGCGCGTCGCCGCCACCCGGAGCAGCTCGCCGGCGCGCGCGGTCCGCGTGCGCCCCAGCGCGAAGCACGCCTCGGCCTCCACGAAGTAGCTCGCATCACCCTGCTCGACGACGCGCGCGAGGGCGGCCCCGGCGGTCGCATCGAGCGTGAAGTCGCCGAGCGCGCGTGCGATCACGCGGCGAGCGCGGGGGTGGCGCTCGGTCGCGAGGGCCTGGGCGAGCCGATCGCGGGCGGCAGGGGTCCGGATCGTGGCGAGGGCGAGCGCCGCCGAACCACGGACCGCCCAGTAGGCATCTCGTTCGAGCGCGCGGCCGACGGCGCGGTCAGCCGCCGGGCCGCCACGCCTGGCGAGCGCCTGGGCCGCGGCCGCCCGATCCACCGCGAGCGTGGCCTCGGCGAGCTCGGTGACCCAGACCGGCTCGGGCTTGTCGACCTTGCGCGTCGCGAGCACGACATGCCCGGGATCGAAGATCGCCTGGGATGGCTCGGCCTCGAGCCGGATATGAAACGTCTGCTTGGCATCGACGAGCTCGATCGGGACGTCGACGTCGTGGCTGCCGACGCGGAACCGGATCTTCGTCGGGATCCGGAACAGCGGCGTCCGCGCATCGACCTTCTGCTTCTGCTCGACGGTCACGTTCGCGAGCTTCTGCTCGGCGTCCCACCCGAACGAGATCTCGAGCTCGGGGTGGCCAGCGCCATCGATCACCCACTGGCTGACGAACCAGTCGACGTTCTTGCCGGTCGCTTCCTCCACCGCGCGCGCGAGATCACGCGACTCGACGACCCCATGGCGGTGCTTGCCGAGGTAGTGCGCGAGCGACCGCCAGAACGCGTCGTCTCCGAGCAGGTGGCGGAGCATGTGCAACACGCGCCCGCCCTTCTCGTAGAGGTGGTGATCGAAGATGTCGATCGGCTCGTCGTAGAGCTTGGTGGCGATCGTCCGGCGATAGCGTCCGGAGTCCTCGCCGAAGTACTGGTCCGCCCACTCCTCGACCTCGAGGTCGGCGGCATCACGGCCTTCGTGGTGCTCGCGCCACAGGTACTCGGCGTACGTGGCGAACCCTTCGTTGAGCCAGCCTTCGCCCCAATCGCGGCAGGTGACGAGGTCGCCGAACCACTGGTGCGCGAGCTCGTGGGCGACCAGCGCGTCGACGTCGTAGTCGAGGCTGGCGCGCTCGTCGAGCAGCACGGTGTCGGTGAGGGTCGTCGCACTCGTGTTCTCCATCCCGCCGAAGATGAAGTCGGCCACGAACACCTGGGCGTAGCGCGGATACGGATACGCCACCCCGAACAGCCGCGAGAACAGCTCGAGCATCTCCGGCGTGCGAGCCAGCGTGCGCTCGGCGGCAGCCTCGCGGCCGCGCTCGACGTAGTAGACGACCGGCACGTCACGCCACCGGGTCTCGACCGCGGCGAAGTCGCCGATCGCGAGCGTGACGAGGTAGCAGGAGTGCGGGACGTCGAGCCGCCAGTGCAGCGTGCGCTGGTCGCCTTCGGTGCGGTCACCGACGAGCGTGCCGTTCGACAGCGCGAACAGCTTCGCGGGCACCGTGACGGTGAGCTCGCTGGTGGCCTTCTGCAGCGGCGCGTCGAGGCACGGGAACCAGTACCGCGAGTCCTCATCCTGGCCCTGGGTCCAGACCTGCATCGGCTTGTGCGGGTAGCTCTCATCGGCCGCGATGAAGTAGAGGCCGCGACGGGGGGCGCCGCGGTAGCTGACCGCGATCACCAGCTCGGCGCCGGCGGCGAGCGGCCTGGCGAGGTCGACCCGCAGCTTCTTGCCATCGTGCTGGAAGCCGGCCGCGACGCCGTTCGCGGTGACCTTGTCGATCTGCAGCTCGACCGCATCGAGCTCGACCGAGCTGGCGTGGGCCGCGATCACCTCGCCCCGCAAGGTCACCGTCCCCGCGACGCTCCGCTTGGCCGGATCGACCTCGAGCTCGAGTGCGAGGTGGTGGAGGTCGATGACGCGGTCGGGCGCGTAGCGTGCGCGCGTTCCGGGAAAGGCGAACTCGCGATTCATGCGCGGCAGTCTAGCCGAAGCCGATCTGCCGCGCGTGCTGTCAGCGACGCCGGTGTTCCACGACGCGAGTCACCTGATCAAGTGACGAACCGCGTTGCCCGGGCCATTGCCGATCCGGATCAGGTTCTTGATCGCCGAGGGCCCCGGCTTGACGGGCGCCACGAACGAGGAGTGCGCGATCAGCTGGCAACCGAAGTCCGCGGCGTCGTTGTCGACCACGGTGTCGCCCGGGGTGCGCGGCGGCAGGAGCTTGCAGTCGGGGATGGTCTTGTCGGGTATCGCGTCACCGTCGCTGTCGTACTGGAACTGACCGAACGCAAAGCAGAACCCGAGCGTCTCGTTGAACGTGCTCGGACCGGGGTTGCCGTTCGCATCGGTGAGGAACGGCCAGACGAACACGCAGTTCTCCTTGCCAGCCACGCCAGAGCCCTTCTTGCCAGCGAGGCAAAGGCCATCGCCCACCCTGGGCACGGACTGGCCCACGAGCTTGGCCACCCCCGTGGGCACGCCCTGCGCGTTGACGGCGTGGGCGGCCGTGTTGTCGATCTCGCCCGGCACGCAGCTCCCCGTGCAACGGGTCTCCTGGACGGTGCCGCTCTCGAAGAACAGCGGCATGAAGCCAGCGGCGCAGCCGTTGATGAACGCGTTGCCAGAGGGCGTGCCGTCGTCAGTCGCGGGGACCTGGCGATCGGTCTTCGTCGGGTCGCCGGCGTTGGCGCACGAGAAGGTCTCGAACGGGTCGCCGGTGCGATAGCAGCCGCTGGTGGGCGCTGCCGGGGAGGTCGAGCCGCAGGCCTCGCGCGGCGTGCTGCCCAGGGTTCGCTGGGTCAGCGGATCGCATTGCGGGTCACACGCTCCGTACAGGATCGTGCCACCTACCGTGAACAGTCCATTGTACCGGCTGCAGGAGTGCACGGCGTCGCAACCCGAGGCCACACCGGCCTGCTGCGGATCGCAGGTCGCCTTGCACTCGGAGCTGACGCAGATGCCGCCCTTCAGGCAGTTGTCGAAGCCGGTCTGGCCCGGGGTTCCCTGGGTGCAAGCGCCACCAATGGCCACGGTGCCATCGGGCACGCACTGGATCGAGGTGACTCGCTGAGGCGTCTCCTGAAGCGTGACTTCGGTACACCGGTCACCGGCGTTGCATCCCGTCTGCGTGACCGGGTTGCACGCGCCCGCCGGCGCATCACCCGTCGGTACGGCCGCATCGACGAGGGTTGCCGCATCGATCGGGTCATGCCTCGCATCGATCGCGGGGTTTCCCCCCGCATCGTTCGGGGACGAGCCGCCGCCGCCGCACGCCACCAGAAGAATCGTTGGCCAGATGATCCGCATCGCTCCGCCTTTCAAGACACCACACCTGGATGATCCAGATGGCCCAGCACGTACCACGTGCGGACCTCCGATCAGCCGTCATTCACCTGCACGAAGCGGTAAACCGCTGCATCGAACGGAAGCCACGGGTGTCGAACCCTTCGTACGGCTTTGTGACCGGAGGTCAGCTCACACCGCGCCGTCGACCACCACGGTGGCGCCGTTCATGTAGCTGTTGCGATCGGACGCGAGGAAGGCGACGACCTCGGCGGCCTCGGCGAGCGTGCCGATCCGGCGCATCGCGCAGTGGCGGAGGTACTCCTCGCGGCGGGCCGGCGGCAGGTGCTCGCTGACGCCCTCGTCGAGGATGCCGGGCGCGATGCAGTTCACGGTGATCCCGTAGCGGCCGACTTCCTTCGCGAGCGACTCGGTGAAGCCGCGGAGCGCGGCCTTGGCGGTGGCGTAGTGCACCGGCGCCTGCATCATCTTGACCCCCGCGAGCGAGCTGACGTTGATCACGCGGCCGTACTTCTCGCGCACCATCGTGCGGAGCACCGCCTGGGTGGTCAGGAACGCACCCTTGACGTGGGTGTCGAGCATCTGGTCCCAGTCCTCTTCCTCCATCAGCGCGAGCGGCACGACCTGGCCGAACCCCGCGTTGTTGACGAGGATGTCGATCTTGCCGGCGCTCTTGTCGAGGCCCTGGACGAGCTCGCGCAGCCCGGGCTTGTCGAGCACCGAGACCTTGTGGGCCGAGACGACGGCACCGGCGGCCTCGAGCTCGGCGACCGCGGCGAGCGCATCGTCATCGGAGCGGGCGTACGTGAACGCGATGCGTGCGCCCTCGCGCGCGAGGATCTTGCAGATCGCGCGGCCGAGCCCCCGCGAACCGCCGGTGACGAGCGCGAGCCGTCCGTCGCAGAGACCCCCGCCCATGTCTACTGGATCACCGGCAGGCTGAACGGCGCGCGACCGAACTTCGCGCGCGGCGTGTCGGGGCCCTTCGCGGCGCCGCGATGGAACATGTTGAAGCCGCAGGCCGGCATGATCCGGCCATCGATCTGCGGGTAGTGGTGGCAGCACTTGCGAAGCCGCTCGAGATCGAAGTCGTGGCGATCCATGTAGTGGTGGAGGAAGATCGACTTCGACTGGCGCTCGCTCACCTGGACCGCGTCGCGCGCGGACAGCGGCTTGCGCGGAAACATCTGGTCGAGTGAGCGGCGCAGGGCCACGAGGATCTCGGGACCGCGCTCGATCTCGTCCTGGCGTGCGAACACGTCGTGGATCACGTCCTGGAGCGCGTCCTCGACCTCGGCCGTGGCGGGGAGCGTGGCAGAGGATCGCAGCAGGGTCGTGTACTTCTCGAAGTCGATGAACCGCGCGAACGGGACGCTGCTGCCGTCCTCGAGCTGCAACAGGTAGGTGAGCGAGACGCACTGCGGGTGCGAGCACGGCAGCGGGAAGAAGTCGGTGTAGCGGAGCTTGCCGGCGGTCTGCTCCTCGGCGCGCCGGATGATGCCCGGGATCGTGATGCGGTCGTTCGGATCGCACTCGAACTTGCCGCCGCCATGACCGGTGTACGCGACCGGCTGGAAGTTCAGCGACAGGAAGTGAGGCGCCGACAGGAACAGCTCGATGACCTGGCCGATCTGGTGATCGTTGACGCCGCGCGTGGCCACGAAGATCAGCTGGGTTGGCAGCTCGAGCTCCGCGATGACCGCCAGCGCGGCGGTCTTCTCGGCGCACAGATCGCGGCCCCGGATCTTCTCGTGGACCTCGGGCGTGAAGCCATCGAGCTGCAGCCCGATGTAGACGCCCGCCTCCTTGAGCTGCTGCGCGAACGCGCGGTCCTTGCCGAGCCGGATGCCGTTCGTGATGAGGACGATGCGTCCGATCTCCGGCCGGGTCGCGATCGCGATGAGCTCGAGGATCTTCGGGTGGCTCGTGGGCTCGCCGCCGGAGATCGCGAGCGACTCGCACGTGCCCTCGGCCTCGACGAGCCCGTCGACGATCCGCTGGAACGTCGCGAGCTCGATGTGCTTCGAGTCGTGGTTGTCGACGATGCAGATCGGACACTCGAGGTTGCAGTGATCGGTGACCTCGACGATCGGCAAGCACGTGTGCTGCTCGTGGTCATCGCAGGTGCCGCAGTCGGTGGGGCAGCCGTGCTCGACCTCGTTGCGGAACTTGAGCGGCTCGGTGCCGGCGCGGGCGAACGCGTAGGCGCGGACGTAGTAGCCGGCGTCCTCGGAGACGAGCGCCTCGGACGGGCCGCAGCGCGTGCAGTCCTTGAGGAAGAACACGGCGCCCTTGCGGATCACGACCTGCGCGTCGACGAGCGCGAGGCAGCCGGGGCAGGTCGAGGTCGTGTGCTTGAACAGGTGATCGCCGACGAGCCCTTCGGGCACGACGCCGCGCGCGAGGAACGCCTGGACGTACGCCGCAGCATCCTTGCCGACCGTGCGCTCCTGCGGGCCGCACGCGGTGCAGTGGATGAGGTGGACCACGTCGTTGTCGCGGAACACGACGCGCGCCTCGATCGGCTTGCCGCAGCCCGGGCAGGCATCCTGCTCGTGAGCGAAGAAGGTATGGGGACGGTCGACTCGCTTCGGCGTGCTGTCGCAGCTCGTGCAATCCATCGTCCTTCCGCGTACCGTGGACGGTGGTCGGGTGCAAGCGGCTGCCACGGATTGCCTCGGAGACTCCGCTCCACCTCGCGCCCGACCTGGCGTAGGCTCGCCGCGATGAAGAACTGGCTGGTGCTCTTGGCGCTCGGTGGTGCAGGCTGCTGGTCGTCTGGACCCAAGGAACGGACGACGGCCGATCCAACCGCGACCGAGCTCGCGACGGCCCGCGGTGAGGTCGGGGTCCTCGAGCGCAAGAATGCCGAGCTGGTCAGCCAGCTCGCCGACGCGCAGGAGCGGGCGCGCGTGCTCGAGGTGAAGGTCAAGGCGCTCGAGTCCGCAGCGGCCACCGCCGCCGTGGCCGCGCCCCCGCCGCCGCCGCCCCGTGCGCGCCGCGAGCCGGATCGCGCCAAGACCTACGCGATCTCGATCGCCAACGCGCCGTCCGAGGGCCCGGCCGACGCCAAGATCACGATGGTGGTCGCAGGCGAGTATGGCTGCCCGTTCTGCGAGAAGGCACGATCGACCCTGGTCGAGCTGCGGAAGAAGTACGGCAAGGATCTGCGCCTGGTGTTCCGCCAGTTCATCGTGCACCCCCAGACCGCCACCGCCGCCGCGTATGCGGCCTGCGCCGCAAACCGCCAGCACAAGTTCGACCACATGGACATGCTGCTGTGGGAGAAGGGCCTCAAGGCCCGGCAATTCGACCAACCCGTCACCCTGCCCGACGGGACCACCGAGCCGTGCTGGAAAGCCGTCGACGGTTGCCCGATCGTCCTCGGCTTCGCGAAGGAAGCCGGCCTGAACCTGCCCCGCTTCAAGGCCGACATGCAGGCCTGCGAGGCCGAGGTCAGCGACGGACAGCGCGAGCTCGCCAGCTTCGGTGTCGGTGCCACGCCATCGTTCTTCATCAACGGCCGCTACACCTCCGGCGCGCAGCCGATCGAGATGTTCTCGGTCCTGATCGACGAGGAAGCCGCCAAGGCCGACGAGCGGATCAAGAAGGGCAGCAAGCGTGCGAAGTACTACCAGCAGTGGGTGCTCGACGTCGGTGACAAGAGCCTCGCGACTCCCTGACGCGTTCTGCCGCGGTGCACCGGAATGTGCCGGCGAGCCGGTGCTAGAGTCCGCGGGCCTTGCGCTACGTCCTCCTCGATCGGATCACGACGCTCGAGCCACCCGAGCTCGCACGCGGCCTCAAGTGCGTGACGCTGTCGGACGACATCTTCGTCGACCACTTCCCTGGCCACCCGGTGATGCCGGGCGCGCTGATCCTCGAATCGGTCGCGCAGCTCGCCGGCGTGTTACTCGAGGCCACGATGCGGCTTGCCGAGCGCCATGACCTGCACGCGCTGCTGACGATGGTGGACCGCTGCAAGTTCCGCCACCTCGTGCGTCCGGGTGATCGCCTCGAGCTCGAGGCCCGCACGATCACCGCGACCGAAGACGGCGGTCAGGCCCAGGTCTGGGCGCGCGTCGACGGCCAGGTCGTTGCAGAGGCGCAATTGTCGTTCGCGTTCGCGCAGGTCACGAACCCCACGGTGCTCGCGCGGCGTCGCGAGTTTCTCGACATCTGGCTCACGGGGTCGGCTGGAGCACCCTGAGATGAGCCGGCGGCGCGTGTTCATCAGAGGGGTCGGCGCCTACACGCCGCTCGGCGAGACGTGGCCGCAGACGATGCGCAGGCTCGCCGAGGGCAAGTCCGCGGTCGCGCCGATCACGGCGTTCGATGTCAGCGGGTTTCCGTGCACGGTCGCCGCGATGATCGGCGGCAACGACGAGGACCGGCGGTTGCCCTATGCGAGGCATGCGGCGCGCGAGGCGTGGGCGATGGCGGGTGTGACCGCCGAGCCGGCGCGGATCGGCGTGTTCGTCGGGGCGGAGTCGGGCCGCGGGCGCTGGAGCACGGTGCTCGGGCTGTCGCGCGCGGCACGCTCGCCGGCCGGTGGGGAGGACCGGGGGGAGATGTTCGACCACGAGCGGTTCGGGCGCGACGCGCGCGGGTTCGCCGCCCGGATCGACGCGTCGGTGATCTCACCGTCGTCCGTGGCCTCCGCGCTCGCCGGCGAGATCCGCGCGCATGGCCCGGTGGAGACCGTGTCGCTGGCGTGCGCCTCGGGGAACGCGGCGATCGTCGAAGCGGCACGCGCGATCCGGCTCGGCATCTGCGACGTCGCGCTGTGTGGCGGGGTCGGTGCCGATGTCGATCCGCTGATGCTCGCGGGCTTCGGGCTGCTCGGGATCCTGAGCGCGCGTGGCGTGTCATGCCCGTTCGATGTCGAGCGGGATGGCTTCGTCGTCGGCGAGGGCGCCGCGATGCTCGTGCTCGCGGCCGAGCGCGGCGATGCCCGCTGCGAGCTCGCGGGGATCGGCCGCAGCCTCGACGCGCACCACATCACCGCGCCCGATCCCGAGGGTGACGGTGCGGCCCGCGCGATGACGGCGGCGCTGCGCGACGCGGGCGAGACGGCCGCCGAGTACGTCCAGGCGCACGGCACGTCGACGCCGCTCAACGACGCGATCGAGGCCGCCGCGATCCGACGCGCGCTCGGTGGCGAGGTCGATCGCGCCCACGTCAGCTCGAGCAAGGGCGCGCTCGGTCACTGGGTGGCCGGGGCCGGCGCGCTCGGCGCGCTCTATGCCTGGGAGGCAGTTCGCAGCGGGACGGTCCTGCCGACCGCGGGGCTCGCGAACCCCGATCCGCGGTGCGACGTCCACCACGTGATCGGCGCTGCGCTCGATAAGCGCGTGCGCGTGGCGCTGGCCAATGCGTTTGCGTTCGGCGGCGCCAACTCGTGTCTCGTCCTGCGAGGTGCGGCGTGAGGCCGGTCGCGATCTGCGGAGCCGCGGCGGTCTCGGCCTACGGCGCGGGCTGGCGCGGGCTCGGCGTGGCCCTGGCCAATGGCACGCGGCTCCCGGGGATGCCCGACGAGGAGCCGCTCACGAACCCGCGCGCGCGCAAGATGATGTCGCGCGGTGCGTACCTGGCCGCGCACTGCCTCCACGCCCTGGTCCACGATGCCGGCTGGGACGGCGGCGAGCGCACCGACGTTGGCTACTACCTCGGGGTCGGCGCGTCCGGCGGCTCGCTCGCCGACCTCACCGCGATGCTCGAGGTCAGCCTCGTGCCCGAGCTCTCGCTCGCGCGGTTCGGCGACGCCGGGCTCGCGGCGTGTAATCCGCTGCTCGCGTTTCAGCTGATGAACAACTTCACGCTGTGCCACGGCGCGATCCTCGACGGGATCGGGGGGCCGAACGGTGCGCTGTTCTCGCGCGGCGCGGGCACGACGGCGGCGCTGATCGAGGCGATCCACGCGATCCGCGAGGGCGCGTGCGAGCGGGCGATCGCGGGCGGAGCCGACTCGGCGACGCACCCGGTCACCCGCGCCGAGCTCGCGCGCGAGGGCTTCGTGGAGCGTGGGCTCGTGGCATCCGAGGGCGCTGCGCTCGTCGCGCTGACGAGCGGCCCGGGCCACTGCACCGTGTGGGGCGCCGCGATCGCGAGCGGGCAGGGGCGGCCGCTCGCCGCTGCCCTGGCCGAGGCGAGCTCCGGCATGGCGCTCGACGCGGTCGATGCGATCCTGCTCGTGCCATGGGGCCCACCTGCAGCGGACGCGCTGCGGATGTGGGCTGGCGGACTCGCTGCGGCGAGGGTCATCGATGTCTCGCTCGGGCTCGGCGATTCACTCGCGGCGAGCCCGGCGCTCGGCTGGGTCGCGGCGCTCGACCTGATCGCCGCAGGCGGCGCCCGACGCGTGCTCGTGCTGTCCGCGGGCACCGATGGCGACGTCGGCGTCGTGCTGCTGGGGGCCGCGGCATGACGGCCGTGATCACTGGCGTCGGGGTGGTCTCGGCGTTCGGCACCGGGTACGAGCTGTTCCACCGCGCGCTCGCCGAGGGTCGGAGCGGCACCGGGCCGATCCGCTCGTTCGACGCGTCGACGTTTCCGACCCGCGTCGCCGGGGAGGTCCCGGTCCCGGCGCTCGACGCGCGCGGGCTCGCGGCGCGGATGCCGACGTCCGACGCGGCCCTGGCCCACTGCCGCGAGCTCGAGGCATCCGGCGCGCTGCGCGATCGCAAGCTCGGGTTCGGCCTGATCGCGGCCGCGGAGGCGTGGCAGCGCGCGGGCTGCGGTGCCGATGAACGCGTGGCCTCGCTCGTGATCGCGCTCGGGCTCGAGCAGGCGTACCTCGAGGACTTCGCGCCGATCTTTGACCGTGGGCCCGAGAGCCATCACGGGATCCGGTGGGACCGCGAGCCGGCGGCCGCGTTGCCGCGCATCCGCTTCCGATCACCGGTCGATCTGTGTGCGCGGTCGATCCGTCACGTGCTCGCGCTGCGCGGGCCGTCGATCGTCAATGCCTCGGCCTGCGCGGCGGGTGCGCTCGCGATCGCGCACGCCGCGTCGCTGATCGAGCGCGGCTCGGCGCAGATCGTGCTGTGCGGGGCCGCGGACTCGATGGTGAACCCGCTCGGGCTCGGCGGGATGTGCCGGCTGGGAGCGCCGTCTCCGCGCGACGAGCTCGATGCCTGCCGGCCGTTCGATCGCCATCGCGATGGGCTGGTGATCGGCGAGGGTGCGGCGATGTTCGTGGTCGAGGACGAGGCGCGCGCCCGCGCCCGCGGTGCCCGCCCGCTCGCGCGGATCCTGGGCTGGGGCAGCACGCAGGACGCCTATCGCGTGACGGCGCCGCGGCCCGATGGCGCGGCAGCGTGCGTGGCGATGCAGCGCGCGATCGCCCGCAGCAAGCTGTCGCCGGGATCGATCGGCTACATCAACGCGCACGGCACCGGCACGCCGCTCAACGATCCCGCGGAGTGCAAGGCGATCCACGGCGCGCTCGGTCCCCACGCGGAGCGGGTCGCGGTCAGCTCGATCAAGGGCGCGATCGGCCACCTGATGGCCGCCTCGGGGGCGATCGAGATCGCGGCGAGCCTGCTCGCGTTCGAGCGCGACCTGCTGCCCGGGACTGCGCACCATCGCGACCGCGATCCCGAGTGCAACGTCGATGTGATAGGTCCTGCGCCACGGCCGGCGCGCGTCGAGGCGGTGATGTCGAACTCGTTCGGGTTTGGCGGCCAGAACGCCTGCGTCGTGCTCGGGAGGCCGCGGTGAGGCTGCCGGTGGCGATCGTCGGCCACGCCTTCCGGACGCCCCTCGGCACCACGCTCGACCTGGTGATCTCGCGGCTGCTCGCCGGCGAGCGCGCGGCGATCGCGAATCCGCGGTCCGGGTATGCATGCTCGCTCGCCGCTCCGATCCCCGGCGAGCCCGCGCGGTCTCGCCACGCGCGGTTCCTCCGCCGGATGGGCCTCTACGGGATGGAGGTCGCGCGCGAGGCGCTCGCGGCCTCGAGACGCACCGGCGGGCCGCGCACCGGATGCTTCGCCGGCGTCGGAGGGCTACGTGCGCACTGGGACGACATGATGCAGGCCCTGAAGGATCAGCGCGACGACGGGGACGCCGCGTGGGAGCGTGGCCTGCGCGACGTCCACCCGTACTGGATGCTGCGTCACCTCTCGAACAACGTACATGCGCTCGCCTCGGCCGAGCTCGATCTGCGCGGCGAGGGGGTGACATTCGGCGGCGCGAACGCGGGTGCGCAGGCGATCGCGGCCGCGTCGCGCGCGTTGTGGGACGGCGCGATCGACGTCGCGGTGGTCGTGGCGTACGACTCGCTGCTCGAGCCCGAGACGCTCGTCGAGCTCGGCGCGCGGCGCGCCGCGACGCTGGGAGACCTCGCGGCGCTCGCGCCCGCCTACGACGATCGCGCGGCTGGCTGCGTGCCCGGGGAAGCCGCGGCGGCACTCGTGCTGGTCCGTGCGGCGGACGCAGCCGACGCGCTCGCGACGGTCGACGCGCTCGATGCCGGCGACGGCGAGCGCAGCGATCCAGCCGCGGCCACGCTCGGTCGGGTGGCGGCGAACCTGGGAGACGGCGCGGCGTGGATCGATGGTGCGGCGCGTGGGTGGACCGAGTTCGACGCGGCAGAGCGTGCGGTGCTCGGACCGCTGGTGGCCCCGGCGACGGCGCTCACCGCGCTCACCGCCGCGACCGGTCAGCTCGGCGCTGCGACCTCGGTGGTCCAGACGATCGCGCTGGCCGAGCTGCTGCGCCGAGGCGCGTTGCCACCCATCGCCGGGCTCGCGCGGCCCGCGCCGGGACCCTTGCACCCCGTCGCGCGGGCGACCTCCACCAAGGCCCGGGTCGCGCTCGGCCTGTCGACGGGCGCGCCCGGGCTCGTCGCCGGCGTCCGCGTGGAGGTGCCGCGATGATCGCGCTCGTCACCGGCGGCTCGCGCGGCATCGGCCGGGCGATCGCGATCGAGCTCGGACGGCGCGGCTGGACGGTCGTGATCAACTATCGAGCCGATGCGGCGGCCGCCGCCGAAACCGCCGCCGCCGTCGAAGCTGCGGGCGGCCGCGCGCTCGCGATCCGGGCGGACGTCAGCAAGCCCGCCGAGGTCGACGCGATGTTCGCGCAGGTCGATGAGCGGGGGCCACTCGACGTGCTGGTGTGCAACGCCGGCATCACGCGTGACACCTTGCTCGGGGCCAGCGAGCCGCGCGACTTCGAGGAGGTGCTGGCGGTCAACCTGCACGGCGTCGAGCACTGCTGCCGCGCCGCGTCTCGCCGGATGGTCTCGCGCCGCAAGGGCACGATCGTGAACCTGTCGTCGGTCGCCGGCCAGCGGCCCGGCCGGGGCCAGAGCAACTACGCGGCCTCGAAGGGCGCGGTCGAGGCGTTCACGCGCGCGCTCGCCGTCGAGCTCGCGCCCCGCGGGATCCGCGTCAACGCGGTCGCGCCGGGCATCATCGACACCGAGATGACGGCCGAGCTCCAGCAGCTCGCGCCCGACGAGCTCACCAGGCGGATCCTGCTGCGCCGGCTCGGCCGTCCCGAAGAGGTCGCGCGGGTCGTCGCGTTCCTGTGTAGCGACGATGCCAGCTATGTTACCGGCCAGGTATGGAACGTGGACGGCGGGTTCAAGCTCGAGTGAGTGGAGAACTGAGTGGAGCATAGATGACCGGACCCGATCACCTCGAATGGCTGCGCTCGCGGCGCAGCGTGCGGACGTTCACCGACGCGCCGATCGACAAGGCCGTGCTCGTCCGGATCGTCGAGGCCGCCACGACCGCGCCGTCGAGCACGAACCGGCAGCCCTGGCGGTTCACCGTGGTCACCGCGCCGGCGATGCGCGGCAAGCTCGTCGACGCGGTCGCGGCGAAGGCCGCCGAGATGAAGGCGATCATCGCGCGCGGTCACCACGCCGAGGACTTTGGCGACTACGGTGACTTCTTCCACGAACCGCTCGCCGGCGCGGCGGCGGTGATCGTGCCGCAGTACCGACCGTATCCCGATCTGATCGCGAACCTCATCGAGTCTGGCGGCGGCGATCCGGCGCGCTACTCTACCGCCACCGCGATGCAGGCCGAGCTGTGCTCGACGAGTGCCGCGATCATGGCGCTGCTGCTCCAGGCGCATGCCGAGCAGCTCGGCGCCTGCATGATGGCCGGACCGATGATCGCGAAGGACGAGATCCACGCGCTCCTCGGGATCTCCGAGCCGTGGCGCATGGTCGGCGCGATCGCCCTCGGACACCCGAGCGGCAGCGCCCCGGTTCGTGGCCGCAAGCCGCTCGACCGCGTGGTCGATTGGATCGAGACCGAGACCCAAGCGCCGTCCGGGCGCGAGAACAGGAAGCCATGAGCGAACCAGCAAAGTCCGTCGGTGATTTGGTGCGCGAGATCGTGGCCGAGGCGCTGGGGAGGCCCGTCGCCGACGTCAAGCTCGAGTCCAACCTGATGGAGGAGCTGGGTGCCGAGTCTCTCGACTTCCTCGACATCGTGTTCCGGCTCGAGCGCGAGTTCGGCATCCAGATCACGCGCGGCGAGATGGAGCGCGCGTCGCGTGGTGATATGTCGGCCGAGGAGTTCGCGCCGCACGGCGTGATCTCCGAGCGCGGCCTGGTCCGCCTCCGCGAGCTGATGCCGGAGGCGGCGCACCGGATCCAGCCCGGCCTGCGGCCGTCGACGATCCTCACGCTGTTCAGCGTCCAGACGTTCGCGAACATGGTGATCGGCAAGCGCTCCGGGCGGCAGGTGTGACCGCCATGATCGACCAGCCGCGCGAGCTCCACACGACGACCAGCCTGTGCAGCACCTGCAAGGAGGCGATCGCCGCCACCGTGGTGGCGCTGCCCGGCGGCGAGGTCTGGATGCGCAAGCAGTGCCTGGCGCACGGCGCGCAGGCGGTCCGGCTGTCGACGAGCGTCGAGTGGTATGAACGCACGCGCGCGGAGCGCCAGCATCGGGTCCCTCCGAACGTGATCAAGAAGCAGGTCGAGCTCGGCTGCCCGTTCGACTGCGGTCCGTGCACGAGCCACACCCAGAAAGTCCGGTTGCCCGTCGTCACGATCACCAGCGCCTGCAACCTCGATTGCCCGATCTGCTACGTCCACAACAAGAACGACGACGCGTTCCACATGCCGCTCGAGGACTTCCAGCTGATCCTCGATCACCTGCGCACCGATCACGGGGGCGAGCTCGACATCATCAACCTCACCGGCGGCGAGCCGACGATGCACCCGCGGTTGTTCGAGATGCTCGAGCTCGCGAAGGCCGCCGGCATCCACCGGGTGACGGTGTGCAGCAACGGGATCCGGCTCGCGAAGGACGAGGCGTTCGTGATGCGACTCGCCGAGCAGGGCGCCCGGATCGCGCTGTCGTTCGACACCTTCGATCCCCACGCCGACAAGCTGCTGCAGGGCGCGAGCATGCTCGCCACCAAGCTCAAGTGCCTCGAGCTGTGCGAGAAGCACGGCGTCGACGTCACGCTGATCCCGGTGATGACCCGCGGCGTCAACGAGCACGAGGTTGGCAAGATCCTCGACTTCGCGCTGCGCCGCTCCAACGTCCGCCACGTCGAGATCCACACGATGACCTTCACCGGGCAGAGCGGCGCGACGTTCCAGCGCTCGGGGCGGATCTCGATGTACGAGGTCCTCGAGGAGATCGAGCGGACGACGAACGGCCTGCTGAGGCCGTCCGACTTCGTGACCTCGCCGTGCGCGCACCCGCTCTGCTACCAGATCGCGTACCTCCTCCTCGATCCCGAGGGGGGTGACCCGATCCCGTTCACCCGGTTCATGCCGGCGCGCGAGCTCCACGATGCGCTCTCGGATCGGCTCTACCTCGAGCCCACCGCGCGACTCGAGGACTCGATGAAGCAGGCGATCGATCGGCTGTGGGTCGAGGATGACGCCGAGTCCGCGCGCGCGCTGCGTCTGCTGCGCGGGATGCTCGACACCATGTTCCCGTCGGACCGTGCGTTGACCCGCGAGGAGGCGTTGCGCGCCGGCGAGCGCGCGATCAAGGCGGTCTACGTGCATTCGCACATGGACGAGGAGACGTTCGACACCGAGCGCGCGGTCGATTGCTGTGACAGCAACTGCTACCCCGACGGCAGCACGGTCCCGGTCTGCAACTACAACGTCCTGTACCGCGAGAAGGAGGCCCGGTTCAACGTCGCCCCCGCACGGTGGGGCGAGCGCAGCGGCGGTCAGCGCGTGTTCACCCTCCCGGTGCTCCGGTGACGGTCAGCTCGGCTGCCCGGCTCGCGGGCAAGCGCTGCCTGATCACCGGGGGCTCGCGCGGGCTCGGGCTCGCGCTCGCCAAGGCGTGCGCGCAGCACGGCGCGAAGGTCGCGTTCACGTTCAACACCGATGTCAACGATGCGGCGACGGCCCGCGCGGCCCTGCTCGAGCTTGGCTGCGAGCCGCTCGTGTTCCAGGGCTCGGTCGCCGACGCGGCGCACGTCAAGTCGACCGTCGCGGCCGTGGTGGCCGCGTGGGGCGGCATCGATGTCCTCGTCAACAACGCGGGCGTCACCCAGATCCTGCCGATCGCGCTGCTCGAGGAAGCCGACTGGGATCACGTGATGGATGTCAACGTGAAGGGCTCGTACCTCTACGCGCGCGCGGTGCTGCGCACGATGATCCGCGCCCGCGCCGGTCACATCCTCAACATCGGCTCGTTCGCGTCCGAGCGCGTGATCGAGGCGCCGGTGCACTACGCAGCCTCCAAGTCGGCGCTGCGGGGGCTCACCGAGGCGCTCGCCCGCGAGGTCGGCCGCTACAACATCAAGGTGAATCTGCTGTCGCCGGGCCTGCTCGATGTCGGACTCGCCCAGATGCTGCCGAAGCACCGGATCGCCGAGTACCTGGCGCAGGCGTCGCTGGGTCGGCTCGGCACCTCCGCCGAGGTGGCGCAGCTCGCGATGTTCCTGATCTCCGACGACAACTCGTTCATGTCGGCGGCAAAGATCGTTGCGGACGGCGGCCTCTGATGTCCACCAAGACCGACGAGATGCTGCGTGAGGGCTACGAGGCCTATCGGCGCTACGTCAACCCGCTGGTCACGCTCCGTGCCGAGCTGCTGGGCGAGCCGACGCACGTCACGGCGATCGATGCAGGCCGGCTCGTCGAGCCGCGCGGCCTGGTCGAGGACTTCCACGGCACGCAGACGTTCGGGCACCGCCACCCCGCGATCACGGCCGCGGTGACCGAGTTCCTCGGCTCGGACTCGCCGAACTGGTTCCCGTGCCGGGTGAACCCCTACGCGGGGCTGCTCGCGAAGCGGCTGTGCGAACGCGCGAACACCACGCTCGAGGGACCGCGGCCCGCGTACTCGAACGTGTTCTTCGCGAACTCCGGCTCGGGAGCCGTCGAGGCCGCGATCAAGCTCGCGCGCGCCGCCACGAAGAAGCCGCGCGTGCTCTCGCTCGACGGCGCGTACCACGGCTGCACGATGGGCTCGAACGCGCTCATGAAGCCGGGGATGTTCAAGGATCCGTTCGGGCCCCACGTGCCGGGGCTCGCGCCGATCCCGTTCGGGGACATCGATGCCCTGGTGACCGCGCTGCGCGGTGGCGAGGTCGCGGCGGTCGTGCTCGAGCCGATCCAGCTCGAGGGTGGCGTGCGGCCCGTGCCGAGCGCGTTCCTCGAGGTCGCGTGCGAGCTGACGGCGAAGCACGGCGCGCTGCTCGTCGCCGACGAGATCCAGACCGGGCTCGGACGCACCGGGCGGTTCCTCGCGAGCGAGGCCTGGCCGCGGCGGCCGGATGCCGTGATCCTCGGCAAGCACCTCGGCGGCGGGCTCGTCCCGATCTCGGCGATGCTGACCACCGACGAG
>JAGSPR010000077.1 GCA_018262455.1 Deltaproteobacteria bacterium
GCTCGGCTTCGTGGTGTGGAGGTCGGGGACCGGGTCCTCGACGAGGTCTTCGCACGGTTCTGCATCGGCAAGTAGCCAGCAACTGCCGCTATAGTGCCGCCGTGAGCCTCGACGATGACGCACGCACAGAGCTTGCCGAGCTCGAGGCGGCGCAGCTGCGGCGGATTCCTCGGGTGGTCGATGGCCGACAAGGTGTCGTCGTGGTGGTCGACGGCACCGAGGTCGTGAGCTTTGCGTCGAACGACTACCTTGGGCTCGCGGGGGATCGAAGGTTGGCCGCGGCGGCGGCCAGCTCGCTCGACGAGGATGGGGTCGGTGCCGGCGCGTCACGGCTGATCATCGGCAACCACCGGAGCCACGTGACACTCGAAGCCGAGCTCGCCGCGTGGATGCGGTGCGGCGGCGTGCAGCTGTTCAACACGGGCTACGCGGCCAACGTCGGGATCATGACCACGCTGCTCCGGGCAGGCGATATCGTGTTTTCCGACGAGCTCAATCACGCGAGCATCATCGACGGCTGCCGGCTGTCGCGTGCGGAGGTCGTGGTCTACCCACACAACGACGTGGCAGCGCTCGACCGGTTGTTGCGCGAGCGGAATGGTTCGCGGCGGATCGTGGTCTCCGAGTCTTTGTTCTCGATGGACGGGGATCTCGCAGATGTCGCGGCGCTGGCCGCCCTCGCCCGCCACCATGATGCCGCGCTGATCCTCGACGAGGCGCATGCGATTGGAGCGCTCGGACCGGAGGGTCGTGGCGTCGCCGCGTCGCTTGGCGTCGTCCCCGACGTGGTGGTCGGGACGTTCGGCAAGGCGCTCGGGACATTCGGCGCGTTCGCGGCCAGCTCGCGCGCGATCAGCGAGCTGCTATGGAACCGGGCGCGGCCGCTGGTGTTCTCGACGGGCCTCCCTCCCAGCATCGCGGCCGCGACGCGGGTCGCGCTCGACATCGTACGTGGCAGCGAAGGCGACACCCGACGACGCCAGCTCGCGAGTCACGCCCGAAGCTTCCGCGCGCAGGTGCCGGAGGTCGGCGGCAGCCCGGAGAGTGCGATCGCTCCGCTCATCGTGGGCGACGAAGCTCGCACGATGCAGCTGGGTGCGCGGCTCCTGGCAGCCAGCCAGCTCGTCTCTACCGTTCGTCCACCCACGGTTCCGCGGGGCACTGCCCGCTTGCGAATGAGCTTCAGTGCCGCGCACTCAATCGAACAAGTACAAACGGTTGGGCGGATAATGCAGCGCGTTATCGGAGCATCATGACCGACCTCGAAGACCTCGATCAGCGTGTCTCCTGGCATCCCTTCACCCAGATGGCGGAGTGGTCACCGCTGGTGATCGCGAGTGGCGACGGGAACTACCTCGTCGATGAGGCCGGCCGCCGCTATCTGGATGGCGTCAGCTCGTTGTGGTGCAATGTGCATGGCCATCGTCATCCGAGGCTTGATGCCGCGCTTCGGCGTCAGCTCGATCGAATCGCGCACTCGACGTTCCTGGGCCTCACACACGAGCCGGGGATCCGGCTGGCCGCCGCACTTCTCGAGGTCGCGCCGCCGAACCTTTCACGGGTGTTCTTTTCGGATAGCGGCTCGACGGCTGTCGAGATCGCCCTGAAGCAATCGTTCCAGTACTGGCAGCTGTGCGGTCGGTCTTCGAAACGCAAATTCCTCAGACTCGGTGATGCCTATCATGGCGACACCCTCGGGGCCGTGAGCGTCGGCGGGATCGAGTTGTTCCATCGTGTGTTCGGTCCGCTGCTCGTCGACAGCATCGCGATTCCGAGTCCGTCGATCGATCATGTCGCGAGCCTGGCGCGGCTCGAGCAAGAGCTGAGTCGCAGCGACGAGATCGCCGCATTCGTCGTCGAGCCATTGATCCAGGGCGCAGCCGGCATGCTGCTCCATTCGCGTGGGTTCCTGCACCAGGCCGTCGAGCTCTGCCGTGCACATGAGGTCCATGTCATCGTCGATGAGGTCGCGACCGGATTCGGGCGGACAGGGCTCATGTTTGCCTGCGAACACGAGGCCGTGTCGCCGGACTTCCTGTGTCTTGCCAAGGGCATTTCGGGCGGCTACTTGCCGCTCGCCGCCACGCTCACGACCGAGTCGATCTACTCGGCGTTCCTGGGTGCGCGTGCGGAGCTCAAGCAGTTCTTCCATGGCCACACGTACACGGCCAATCCACTCGCATGTGCCGTTGGCCTCGAGTCGCTGGCCGTGTTGCGGGAGGAGTCGTTGCCGAATGCCCAGCGCCAGATTCCAGCGATGGAGCAGGCGCTTCGCCGCGTCAGCGAGCTCGAGGAAGTCCGAGAGGTGCGGCAGTGCGGGTTGATGGCAGGCATCGAGCTCCATCCCCGTGCCGGCCAGCTACTGGGTGCGGCGGTCTGCGATCGGGCACGCGAACACGGCGTGCTGCTGCGTCCGCTCGGTGACGTGGTGGTCTGGATGCCCCCGCTCAGCATCACGGCGGACGATCTGAGCTTGTTGGAGCGAGCCACGATCTCTGCGATCCGAGCGTGCGCGTGAGTCGTAGCTATTTTGTCACGGGCACGGACACCGGCGTCGGCAAGACCTTTGTCACCGCAGCGCTGGCGCGTCGCGCGGTCGAGCTTGGCCGGAAGGTCTTTGCGTTCAAGCCGATCGAGACTGGCTGCGCTCGCGTAGGCGATCAGCTGGTCGGCGACGATCAGGAGCTCCTGTCGAAGGCCGCAGGAGACTGGCAAACCGGATCGCTTCGCGGCGTCTATCGGTTGGCGCTTGCGGCGGCGCCGGCCGTTGCGGCGGAGGCGGAGGGTCGAACGATCGACCTTCGCGCGATCGATCGGGCGTTGAGCGAGGGGAAGAGTCGTGCGGATCTGGTGCTCGTGGAGGGCGCGGGAGGTTGGAGGGTTCCGATCACCTCGAGCCTCGACATGGGAGGGCTTGCACGTCGGCTACACATGCCGGTGCTCGTGGTGGCGCGGGCTGGGCTTGGAACGATCAACCACACGCTCCTCACCCTGGAGGCGGCGAAGCGAGACGGATGCGTGGTTGCCGCCGTGATTCTCTCGGAGCGTCCAGAAGACTCGCCGGAGATGGCTCGAAGCAACTCTGAGCAGATTCAGCTGCAGTGCGATCGCCGAATCGTCCGATTCCGCGGTGACCATAGCCTGGACTTCCTGCTGTAGCAGGGGCCGGAGCTTGCCGCCGTGCGGGCGGGAGCTTGCCGTGGTTCTCTCGGGACGTCCGGAAGGCTCGCCGGGAGGGCCCATGGCAACTGCGGACAGGTTCGGCAGCCGGGCGGGGCTAGTCGCCCGATCTGGCCCGATCGTTGGCTGTGAACAGGTTGATCCGAGTGCGATCGCCGAGTCGTCCGGTTTGGCCGAGGACTGTTTCAGTCAGCACATTTTCACATGGAACACTGGTATCCTGTTACACTGTTCCAGTGGAAACATTTTCACATGAAACAGTGGGCTCCCTGGATCCGTGGTTCTTCACTGGATTCGCAGAGAGTGCTGCGAGTTTCACCTTCAGTCGGTCCGGCCACCAGACGGCCATCTACTTCGCGATCAAGTCTGCCGATGGCCGACTTCTGTCAGCGATTCAGGAATTCCTGAGTGGCGCGGGCCGGCTGTACGCCGCCGGAAAAGGGCAGATGTACCGCGTGACACGGCGGGATGAGCTCCAGCGCGTGGTGGCCCATTTCGATGCGTTTCCTCTGCAGGGCCACAAGAAAGACACGTACCGACTCTGGCGCGAGATGGTGATGTTGAAGCAGGCGTTTCGTCGTACGAGCAACCGGCAGGGCCTCGACGCACTCGCTAGCCAGCTGTCTCATCGGCTTACGAAGAGCTTGGACTAGCGGGAAGCGCCGAAGGCGCATTCCCTGCGTGGTCTGCCGCGCCGGGCTGCGAAGCAGAGCGAGGACGCGAAGCGGCCTCGGTGACCCGAAGGGGCATGGCGCAAGGCGAACTAGTCCGGACGAGTCCTCGCTACCCTCGCAGCCTTCACTGCCACCCGAAGGTCCTCGAACATCTGGTGGAGGACCGATGGCGAATGGAACGCGTTGAGGCCGCTCGGGTTGGGAAGCAACCAGATCGCTGTGGCGCCAATTCGCTCTGCTTGAAGCCCGACCCGCGCCTTGGGGCGCTCGAACCCGAGGCGATACGCAACCAGACCGCAAACAGCCAGGAACCGGGGGGTGAACTTCAGGACCTTTCGCCGAAGCGTCCGTGCTCCCGCTCGAAGCTCCTCCTTCGACACCTCATCCGCCGCAGCGCTCGATCGAGACACGAGGTTGGTGATTCCGTACCCGAGTGAGAGGAGCTCGTGCTCCTCGAACGCGCTCAGCAAACGCGGCGTGAACCCGGCGCCAGACAGCGTTCGCCAGAACAAATTGCCAGGCCCCGCGAAGTGGTGACCCACCGCAGCAGAGTAGAGACCGGGATTGATCCCGCAGAACAGCACGTCGAGATCCGGAGCGATGACATCGGGCACGCGGCGATCAAGCGCAGCAAGCTGCTGCTTTCGCGTCGGACGCCAAGGCACGACCTGTTTGCGCTTCGCCATGCAGCAGCGCGCTCGGTCAAGCGGGTCGATGCACGGTCACGATGGAGCGTTGCTTCCCACCCAGCTCGTAGGTGAAGCGCTGCACCGATTCGGGGAGGTCATCACGCTGGATCGCCTCGAAGCCGATCACGAGCCCGCCTGGGCGAACCAGGGTGAGGCCAAGCGTGAGCCAATCAGCAAGGTCGAAGGTCGCGCGAGACGTGACCGCGTCGAAGTCGCGGTCTTCGTAATCTTCGACACGCTTCGCGAATGCCTCAAGGTTCAGCAGCTCGAGCTCACGTGCGGCCGTTCGCAAGAATGCATGCTTCTTATGAACCGGCTCGAGCGCAGTGAATTGTGCATCCGGAAGGCAGATCGCGGTCACGACGACCGGGAATCCGCCACCCGATCCAACGTCGAGCACCCGGCCGGCTGGCGGCAGATACGGCACGACGTGCAGGCTATCGCGAATGTGTTCGTCGACCTCCGCTCCGGTCTTGGCACCAGAGAGATTGATACTCTGGTTCCACTTGAGAAAAAGTTCCTGGAATAACTCCAGTTTACGCGAATGATCGCGGGAGATTCGCTGGGTCTCGAGGTCGATGACGTATCGCGTCATGAGGATGGCTCAAGGATCAGTTGACTGGCTCGTGGAACCACCACGATAGCACCGGAGGTTGCTGCGACGACGGCCTCGACCGAGTCCGCATGCTGAACCAGCGTTTTTCGGACCTCTGCTGCGGGCAGGCCCGAGACGAGGTGGATCTGGACGTCACGCGCGAGTCGGGGAAGCACCCCGATCCGGAAGATCGCCTCGTTCACGATCTCGCGCGGCCCAATGCCGGCGGCGCATTCGGCGACGATCACGAGGGTGCCGCCCTCGGCCACCAGGGGAGCGACGGCCGCGGCGATCTTCGCGCTCTGGTAGAGCGAACCCGAGACCGGCAGCCCATCGGAGGCGATCACGACAGGCGCGCGGGGTGCCCGGACCGTGAACCACGGCCGGGCGAGCGCCACCCCGGCGCGAAACGCGAGCACGGGATCCCCGGCGATCGCCGCATGCACGCGGTCGTCGGTTCCACCCACGCCATCGAGCAAGAACGTCGGCGTCGAGAGCAAGCCAACCGCCTCTTCGAGGTCTTCGCGACACGGGTTTCCTTCGACGATTCCCGCGCGCGCCATGGGCTCGCGCTTGAGCGCGTGATTCTGGCGGATCGCCCCCGCCCCCCCCAGTCCCGGGAAGATCGCCTTCACGCCCGCGCCGAACCCGGCGAAGTAGTGCGGCCGGATGCACCCGGTCGCGACGACGAGATCCGCGTCGACCACGCAGCGGTGAACCCGTGCCGGCGTGCCTCTCGAGGTGACCCCCAGGGTGACCAGCGCGCGATCGTCGTGCCCGTCGTGGTCAATGACCTGGGCATCGGCCAGCAGCGCGGGGGGGATCCCCAGGGTCTCGGTTCCGCAGGGACCATGCGTGCCCGTCGCGATCGCGAGCGTCCATCGGACCGCCGGTAACCTGCGCCGCAGGGCCGCGAGGAAGTCCGCCCTCGGCTCGTTGCGGGTCGCATCGCTGACGATCACCGTGACGCGTGCTCCCGCGGCCACCATCGACTCGACCCGCGGCCGCCCGACCGGCCGCTCGAGGGCGCTGTCGAGCAGGTCCCTCAGCGCGGGCGGGACGCCTTGCCTGGGAGGTTCTACGACGGTGACCTGCCGGTGCCCGAGGTCCAGTGGGTAAACGACCCGACCATACGGCAGCACCACCATCGCGCAAAGGCTACGCTCGCTGGCGACGGTTTGGTTAGTTCGATACGATTCGACGGCCGCTTTCGTCTGGGTTCTCGTGTCGAAGCAAAGCTTGCTCCTGGTGGATGGGGACACTCGCAGCATGCGAGTGCTCGAGGTGTCACTGCGCAAGGCGGGGTTCACCGTGACGAGCGCGGTCTCGGTCCAGGACGCGCTCGACAAGCTCGAGCTCGACGCACCAGACCTCATCATCTCGGAGACCGCGTTTCCGGACGGCGATGGCTTCGAGCTTCGCCGCCGGGTCCGCGCGACCCCCGAGTGGGGAGAGATCCCCTTCATCTTCCTGACCGCCGAAGCTGCGATCGAGAACAAGATCCGTGGCCTCGAGCTGGGCGTCGACGACTACCTGACCAAGCCGATCTACATCAAGGAGATCGTCACCCGGATCAACATCCTGCTCCAGAAGCGGCAGCGGCTGCGGTTCGAAGAGCGTCGTGATGGCCGGACCCGGTTCGCGGGACGGGTCGCCGACATGCCGGTGGTCGACGTCATCCAGACGATCGAGATCAGCCGCAAGTCCGGCGTGATCCAGTTCGTCGGCGATCGGGGACGCCAGGCGGCGATCTACTTTCGAGATGGCCGGGTGATCGATGCCGAGGCGGGCGCGCTTCAGGGCGAGGACGCCGTGTACCGGCTGCTGACGTGGAGCGAAGGCGAGTTCGAGGTCGTGTTTCGCACGGTGCGCCGCCGCGAGGTGATCATGACCAGCTCGCAGGGGCTGCTCATGGAGGGCATGCGCAGGCTCGATGAATGGTCGCGCTTGCTCGAGCAGCTGCCCGCGCTGACGCACCGCTTCGAGGTCGACGCCGGCGAGCTCGCGGCCCGGCTCGGCGATGTCCCCGATGACAACAACTCGATCCTGCGCTTGATCGACGGCAAGCGGACGCTGCTGGAGGTCATCGATGCGGCCGTCGTCGGCGATCTCGAGTGCCTCCAGGCGATCTCGAAGCTGTACTTCGAGGAGATGCTGATCGATCTCGATCAAGGTGCACCGGTCCGGCGAGACACCGGCAAGCCGATCCCACTCGTCGAGGTCGATGCGCCCACGCCGATCGAGGAGGTCGGATCGGGGCCGATCCATGACGACTTCCCCGAGGTCATCGAGGAAGACAGCGAGCCGGGCGCGCTGATGGGCGGCTATCGCGCTTCGAGCCTGATGTTGATCGACGCCGCCGTGGCCGCCGCGCAGGCGATCGAGCCGTCGCTGTTCGACGATGAGGTCGATGCGCTGGTGAACGGACCGAATGCGCCGGCGGCGCGTCAGACTTCGAACGACGCGTCTGCGCCGGGGCCCGACGCCGCGCGCGAGTGGCTCGACGTTCCGACCGCGACCGACGAGGACGCCACGCCACAGCCGGTGCGGCGGACCCGGCTCGGTGTCCGACCGCAGGTCAGCGCTTCGCGCGAGGAATCCGGGTTGCGGATGATCGGATCGCTCGGCCGCGATCGAGCGGAGGCCTCCGGCGAGCTCGTGCCGCTCGGGGCCACGGAGCCCGGGCGCGGCGAGACGCAACGCGAGCTCATCACGATCCTGCCGCGCCGGGCCACCCGCGATGGTGGTTCCGAGCCGACGGGTCCTGACGCAGGCGAGGGCGCGGAGGGCGCGGAGGGCGTGTCGTCCGCGTCGTCGGCGTCGGTGACGCCCAGGCTGATGCCCGTGGTGACGCCTTTCGGGACGCCCGCGGTGCCGACCCCGGTGGTGACACCTGCGGCGACGGGCAAGGCCGTCCTCCCGCTGCCGACGAGGCCTTCGGGCACGTCGCTGATCTCCCCTCGAGCAAACGTGCGCAGCGAGCCTGGACCCGGCAAGGGGGCGCTCGCGCTGCTTGTTCTTGCGGGGCTGCTGACGGCGATCGCGGTGTTCCTCTACCTCTCACGGGGCTCCCGATCGGCGGCCATCCGCAGCGATGCCGCCGTCGAGTCCGGACTGGTGGTCCCCCGGGTGGGCTCGGCCGAGGTGTTGCCAGACGCGCCGGCCCTCGCGATGGCAGCCGATGCGGGCTCGGCTGCTTCGCGGGTCGTGACGCCGGATGCGGCAATTCCGGTCGATCCCGCGCAGCAGGCCAAGTTGCTGATGGAGCAGGCCAACGATGCGGTCGAGGAGGGGGACTTCGACAAGGCGCTCAAGCTCGCGGACGCTTCGATCCGGCTGCGCAAGACTGCTCGTACGTTCCTTGTCAAGGCGCAGGCGCTCCAGCGCCTCGGTCGGGTCGACGATGCGCTGGCCGCGATAGACGCGGCAGAGCTGATCACGAAGGAGTTCCCCGGGACCTACGAGCTGCGGGCGCGCATCCTGCGGTCGGCACGTCGCAAGGACGAGGCTCGCGAAGCGATGGAGCAGTACCTGAAGCTGGTGCATTCAGGCCCCACGGCCGCCCAGTTTGCACGCTGGCTCACCGAGCCCGAGTGATGCGGGTCCTGGGCCTCGAGAGCTCGTGCGACGAGACTGCCGCGGCGATCGTCGACGATGGCACCCTGGTCCGGTCCGATGTCGTCGCCTCACAGCACGAGGTCCACGCGCGCTACGGCGGGGTCGTGCCCGAGCTCGCGTCGAGAGCGCATCTCCTCAACGTCGTCCCGGTCGTCCAGGCAGCACTCGAACGCGCAGGCTCCACGCTCGACGAGATCGATGGGATCGCGGTGACCAACGCGCCGGGACTCGTCGGGGCGCTGCTCGTAGGGCTGCAGACCGCCAAGGCGATCGCCTGGGTGACCGGCAAGCCGATCGTCGGCGTGCACCACCTCGAGGGCCACCTCTCGGCCGTGTTTCTCGAGCCAGATCCGCCACCGATGCCGCACCTCGCGCTCATCGTCTCGGGTGGCCACACGTCGCTGGTGCGCGTGAACGGGCACGGTGACGTGATCGAGCTCGGAGCGACCCGTGACGACGCCGCCGGAGAGGCGTTCGACAAGGGAGCCAAGCTTCTCGGGCTCGGCTATCCCGGTGGCGTCGTGATCGATCGCCTCGCGCGCGATGGCGATCCGAAGGCGGTGGTGTTCCCTCGTGCCATGGTTGCGGCCTCGACCGGTGGCGAGTTCTCGTTCAGCGGGCTCAAGACCTCCCTGCTGCACCACGTGCGTGCACACGGCGAACCTGCAACCCCGCAGCTGCTGGCGGATCTGTGTGCGAGCTATCAGGCGGCGATCGTCGAAGTGCTGGTGCGCAAGACTCGGCTGATCGCACGCCGCGAGCGGCTCGACCACGTCCAGGTCTGCGGCGGCGTCGCGGCCAACACGGCGCTGCGCGCGGGCCTGCTCGCGGCGGGTCTCGAAGACGGCTTTCGCGTCTACGTTCCGAGCCCTGCACGCTGCACGGACAACGCGGCCATGATCGCGGCCGCCGGATACCACCGGCTCGCACGAGGCGAACGCGCCGGCCTGGCCCTGGATGCGACTCCGAGCGCTCCACTGCCGAGGCGCGCATGACCGACCCGACGCCGCCCGCGCACACCCCGCCCGCGCTGCCGAGCGAGCCGTTTCCCGACGCGCGCGTGTTGCTCGAGCGGTATGGCCTACGCGCGAAGAAGTCGTTCAGCCAGAACTTCCTGATCTCGGAGCGCGCCTTCCGGGCGATCGTCGATGCGACGGTGCGCACCGAGGAAGACTGGATCGTCGAGATCGGCGCCGGGCTTGGCACGCTGACGGCGCGGCTGGCGGCCCGGGTCCCGGACGGCAAGGTGATCGCGCTCGAGCGCGACCGCGACATGATCTCGGTGCTGCGCGGCGAGCTGTCGGTCGACAACGTCGAGATCATCGAGACCGACGCGCTGCGCTACGATCTCCAGATGGTCGCGAGGTGGCGTGGCGAATCGATCGCGGTGTGCGGCAACCTGCCTTACCAGATCGCCGCTCCGCTGATGTTCAAGATCATCGAGAACCGTGCGGTGGTGACCCACGCCGTCCTCATGATCCAGAAGGAGATGGCCGATCGTCTGGTCGCGCCGCCGGGCGGTAAGGCCTACGGCGCACTCGGGGTGATGATCCGGACCTACGCGGATGTCGTGACGGTGGCGAAGGTCGGCGCCGGCTCGTTCGTGCCGCCGCCCAAGGTCGACTCGACCGTGATCAAGCTCGTCCCGCTCGCCAACGCGGCGCCGCGGGTCCCGATCAGCGACGAGCGGCACTACTCTGCGGTGGTCCACGCGGCTTTTGGCCAGCGGCGCAAGACGCTGCGCAACGCACTGCGCGCCGTGTTCGAAGAGGCCGCCGTGGATGCCTCGCTGACGAGCACCGGGATCGACGGGATCCGGCGCGGCGAGACACTCGATATCGCCGAGTTCGGCGCGATCGCCCAGGCGCTCCCCGCGACCGCGCGCATCGCTACGGCTGGGTAGCGCGCCGGGGCCCGAGCTGGATCGATCAACGCAGGTCCGCAGCGACGCAAGGATCGGCGTCACCTCGCAGTGAGGGTCCCCCTTGGGGGGTTCGCACGCGCCGAAACGCGCGCGTGGTAAGCCTCGAGCGTGCCCGAGCTGCCCGAAGTCGAAACCGTGCGTCGGACGCTGGCGCCGGCGGTCGGCTCCACGATCTCCGACGTGTGGGACAGCGGCATGGGCCTGCACATGCAACGGCGTCCCCCGCGGCGCAAGCTGCGCGCGCTGGTCGGCGCCCAGATCGTGGGCGTCCGCCGCCACGGCAAGTACCTGCTCGTCGACACCGATCGCGAGGAGTCGCTGCTCGTCCACCTGGGGATGACCGGGCGGTTCTGTATCCATCCCAAGGAAGCGCCCCGAACGGCCCATACGCACGTCGTGCTGGGGCTCGGGACGCGCGAGCTGCGCTTCGTGGATCCTCGACGGTTCGGTCAGGTCGATGTCTTCCCTCGAGCCTCCGAGCGCGCGCACCCGGCACTCGCCGTGCTCGGTCCGGATGCGCTGAACGAGCTCATCGATCCTTCGATGTTCCTCGCGGCGGCGCGGGCGCGACGGACCACGCTGAAGGCGTTCGTCCTGGACCAGAGCGTGCTCGCCGGCGTCGGGAACATCTATGCGTCGGAGGCGCTCTGGCGTGCCGGGCTACGCCCCACCAGGAGGACAGGCAAGTTGACGGCCGCTGGTGCGAAGCGACTGGTCGAGGCGATTCGCGAGGTGATCGACAATGCCCTCCTGAACGGCGGAACCACGCTCTCGGACTTCGTCGCGGCCGACGGCAAGGCCGGGGAGAATGCCGAGTATCTGTGGGTCTATGATCGCGCGGGTCAGCCGTGCCCCCGGTGCCAGACCGCCATCCGCAGATCGGTTCTCCAAGGTCGGGCAACGTACTTCTGTCCAACTTGTCAGCCCCCATGAGGGGTGTGGCCCGCTCGATCCGCCCGCGTGCGGGCGTGTTTTCAGCCGCTCGATGGGATACTGTCCAGCCGAATTTCTGACGAAGGTCGCAGACCTAGCTCGCTCGCATGTCCAACGACCAAGCCGACGAAGACCTGATGGTCCTGTACCAGAAGGGCGAGGTTCGCGCCTTCGAGGTTCTGCTCACGCGTCACCGCAGGCCGGTCTACAACTTCATCCTGCGGTTTGTCGGCGATCGCGAGACTGCCGAGGACCTGCTGCAGGAGGCCTTCATGCGCGTCATCAAAGGCGCAGAGGCTTACAAGCGACAGGCCAAGTTTACGACGTGGCTTTACACCATTGCGCGCAACCTGTGCGTTGACCAGACCAGAAGACGGAAACACCGCAAGCACGCGTCGCTGGATGCTCCGATGGACTCCAGCGATGAGAGTGGAACTTTGCTGGATGTGCTCCCGTCGAACGAGATGGCAAGCGATCGCAAGAGCGTCAACAAGCAGCTGCACGAGACGATGCAGCGCGCGATCGCGGCCCTCTCCGACGAGCAGCGCGAAGTATTCTTGATGCGCGAGTTCCTCGACATGCCGTTCAAGCAGATCGCGGATGTCGTCGGCGTGCCGGAGAACACGGTGAAGAGCCGGATGCGCTATGCGCTCGAGAAGCTAAGGCTCGAGCTCGACGAGTACAAAGACGTGGCGAAGGCTGCGCCGTGACCGAGTCGAGTCGTGACGACAAGGATCGCGAGGAGGCGGACGATCCGATCCTGCGCTCGATGCGCTCGGTCTGGGTCTCGATGCGTGACGAGGAGCCCTCCTCGCGTGGCCTCACGGACCTGCTCGCAGCGGCGCGCGTCAAGGCCGAGCAGCTCCAGCTCCACGAGCCCTGGTGGCGTCGTGCGTTCGCGGTGCTGCGTCGTCCTCCGGTGCTCGCGATGGCATCGGTCGTGGTGCTCGTCGGTGGCTCCTTGCTGATCCACCTCCGGGAGTCCGAGATCGCGGTGCGGGACCACGTGACGACGTCGACCTCGCCGGACCAAGCGTTGCCCGGTCCGCTGCTGGCCCCCGTGCCACCCGGCAGGGCGGAAAGCGCGGCTCCCCCGGTCACGGCGGCCGCCCCGGAGGCGTTCCCTGGCGGAGCACCGTCCCCGGCGTCGCCCGCGAGCCCGGCGCCGGGGCGTCCCAGACCCAAGCGCGATCGTGGGCGCCCGGTCGAACCGCTTCGCGAACCTGAGGCCACGCTCGGCCTGAGCGAGTCCGCGCCGATCGAGCCCGCCGCCGGTCCCCCCATGGCAGGGCTGACGATCGCAACCGACGAGCCGGCCCCGAGCCCCAGCGCGCCCCCCCCGCCGACGACCGCGCGCGCGCGCAAGGCTGCCACCGACGACGGCGACGCGAACTTGCGCCGCGGTGCGAGCATCGAACTGCTGGTGAAGCAGGCCGAGCTTGCAGCAGCGCGGAGCGACTGCCCGGCCGTCCGCGCGACGGCCAACCAGATCAAGAAACTCGACGCCGCGGCCTACAAGGCCCGCCTCGAGAGCCAATCGGCGATCGCACGCTGCCTCAAGTAGCGGTCGGCTACGACCTGCACCCCAGGGTCAGATCAGCAGCAGCTGCTGCGGCCTGGGCCGGCTGACGTCGATCAGATCGGCAACGTACGGATGCGGCCAGCTCAGGCGGGTCTCGTCGGGGAGCCGGCCATACTTCTCGACGTAGGCGCGCAGCCATCTTCGCGTGTGGGCATTGGCGTAGCCGCCGCCCGCGATGGGCCCGAGCTCGCCCTCGTAGCGCAGCCGGATCTCGGTGAACCGTTCGTCGCGCAGCACCTTCGCGATCACCGAAGCAGCGGCGACGGCCGCGTGATGCTCCTCGGCGCGGTCGCGGGACTCGAAGTTCTCGTAGCGGACGGTGAGTGCCTGAAACATCCGCTTGCCGTCGGCGATGATGCGATGCACGACCGGCGCCTGGTCGATCAGCTTCACGGCGAGCTCGCGCTCGAGGACGTTGAGCTCATTGCGCGAGACTCTGTCGTCGATCTCATGATGCTCGACGACGACGGTCTGCACGAAGCTCGCGCGCCTGCGCACCTCGGCCGCGAGCTCGCAACGAATCGCGTGCGCGTCTTCACCCGCGCCGTACGTCTTCGAGTCCGTCAACCCTTTGCGGGTCAACGCCGCCGCCGCCTGGGAGTCGAGCGCGACCGCGGCCATCACCATCGGTCCCACCGACGGTCCACGGCCCGCCTCATCGATTCCCAGCGTCACACGTTTGCGTGAAGCGGAAGCAGGGACCGGTCGAGGGGGACGAGCCATGGGAACCGAGACAGGACGACATCCTACGCGGGCGACGCCCAGCGAGGCAATCAGATGCGAGCGGCGGCGAGCTCCAGTGCGCGGCTGACGCCGACCTCGAGATCGAAGGCCTGCACGTCGACGACCGCGGCCCAGTGCTCGAGCCGACGGGCCAGCGTGGTCAGGGCATCCGTGGCCGCGCGCGCCAGCGGATCTCCGAGCTCGCGATCCAGATCGGGCGCGCCGCGAACGAGCGCGTGATAGACGGCGTCCTCCGAGAGCTCCAGGCGAGGCACATCATTGCGAAAGAACGCCTCGACATAGCCGCCTTCGAGATAACCGCGCAGGTAGGCGCGGGTCCGATCAAAGACCCGCGATAACGCGAGCCCGATCCGATCCTCGGCGGCCCGCTGGAGATCTCCAATGACGTCGGCTCCGATCACCGCGCCGAGCGTGCGTGCAGCGGATTCGGCGAGCCGACTCCGGGCCCGCAGGTCCTCGGCGACGCGCCGCCGCCCGTCCTCGATCGCCGAATCGAAGCCGGACTGCAGCAGCGCGATCAGATAGTCCCGATCGGCCTCGGTGGCGGTGTGGGACGAGAACGGCAGGCGGCGCGGCCGCACGAGATCGAGAACCTCGCGTGCAGCACGGCGATACAGCAGCGAGGTCTCGTCCGAGAGTGCCTTGCGTTCGACGAGCACGGCCTCATCGGTGAACGCCCTGGCCGAGGCGACGAGCTCGTTCCGGGCGGCGGCCGCCGCCTCAGACGCAGAGATCGCGCGCCGGCGCACGGCATCGACCAGGCGCTGGGCCTCGGTGGTCACGCTGCGCAAGGTACGCGCGCAGGCATCGCGCTTGAGCTGGCGGGCCTGCTGGAAGAACCGGGTCTCGAGCGCGCTGGACAGCGCAGCCCAGTTGCCGTCGGTCGTCGCTGCCGTCGCTGTCTGGGCGGACTTCGCGGACTTCGCGGACTTCGCGGGCTTCGCGGGCTTCGCGGGCTTCGCGGGTTCGGCGGGCTGGGCGAGTTCGGCGGGCTCGGCGGGCCCGGCGGGCTCGGCGGACTCGGCGGGCTCGGCGGGCTTCGCGGGCAGGGCTCGCTTCCAGTCGAGCGCGTCCCGAGCCGCGAACGGCACGATCGCCTCGACCAGGTCGCCGAGCTCGCCACCGATGAAGCTCACGACCTCCTCGGTCTCGGCCGGTGACAGCTGGTCGGCCTTGTTGAGGACACCGAGGACCCGCTTGCCCTCGTCGTGGATCGAGCGCAGCGCCTTCTTCTCACTCGCCTTGCCGCCCTGGGCGGCGGTGAACACCCAGATCACGGCGTCCGCCTTGGCGATGAACGCCCGCGCGGTGGCCTCGTGCTCGGGCTGGATCGAGTTGAGGCCCGGCGTGTCGACGATGTTGATCTTCTCGAGCTGCGGCAGCGGGACGAGGATCTCGACGCGATCGATCGCAAGGGCCGCGGCTGGCGTCAGCGCGCGCAGGTGGCCCATCAGCGCGTCCCATCCAAGCTCGACGGTGACACCGTCTCGGCCCACGATGCGGCCGCCGCGCTCACGCCCGTATCGCACGACGTTGATCGTGGCCGTGGTGGGCGTGATCCCGGTCGGCGCGACGTCCGCTCCGATGAACGCGTTCACGAACGACGACTTGCCGGACGAAAACTCGCCCATCACCGTGACGAGCAAGGGCTGGTCGAGGTTCGCTGCGGCGCGTGCGACCTCGCCGACGAGGTGACCGAGCTCGCGCCGGCTCTCGACGGTGTGTTCCACGAACTTCGCGAGATCGGCGATCTCGGTCCCGGGGGCGCCATAGATCGCCGCCCGCGCGTCGGTGAGCAGCTGGCGCGCACCCGCGTGGTGAGGGTCGACCCGTAGCGCGGCTCGTGCCGAGTCTGCAGCACTCCCGGGATTCGTTGCGAGCGCCAGGCGAGCGAGCTCGACGTGGGCATCCACATCATCCCGGGCCGCCGCGACCTCGAGCAACGCCCTCGCGCCGTCGGGCTGACTCTCGATCATCGCGATTCCGCGCGCCACCAGCGCCCGGCCGTCGTTCGGATCCTTGCCAAGGAGGTCGCTGCCCCACTGCAGGCTGCGGGTGGTGTCGCGGGCGGCGATCGCGGTGTCGACCGCGGCGCGCAGGACCTCGACCCCAGCGCCGAGCGCGAGCGCGCGGTCGAAGCTCGACAGTGCGGCCTCCAGATTGTCGCTCGCGCGGTGCGCAGCGGCGATCTTCGCGTGCAGGTCGGGCCGTCGCGCCGCGGCCTGGAGGGCCTCGAGGTAGAAGGCGTGAGCCCGCATCGAGTCGCCCTGGACCAGCGCCGCGTCACCCTGCGCGACCGTGATGTCGAGCCGGCGCTGAGCGCCGAGCGGGGTCGTGTCCTCCTCGGCGAGCTCCCGGGCCTTGGCGAGCCGCTCCCCCGCGATCGCCGGTGCGTCCTCGAGGAGAGCGATCCGCCCGAGCGCGTAGAGCGCAACCACCGGGGGCCGGGGCGCTGCGGCGGCCCGCTCGAGATGGCGCAGCGCCTCGTCCATCGATCCGCCATCCGCGACGAGGGCCTCCCCGAGTGACGCGCGGGCCTCGAGGTCGTTGCCGTTCTCGGTGACCGCCTTGCGCAGCTCGCGGATCGCCTTGTCGAGATCGTTGCGCCGCCGCCATGCGACCCCGAGTCCGCGATACGCGTCCGCAAGGATCTCGCGATCTCCGCCAGCCTCGGCAACCGCGCGCGCGAGCGAGCCGATCGCGAGCTCGTAGCGGCCAAGTGTGACGAGCGCCATCCCGTGCCCAACGAGCGCTGCGGGATCTCCGGCGCGCAGCTTCAACGCGCGTTCGAATGCCTCGCGAGCGCGTTCGGGATCTTGCAGCTGCATCCGCGCGTCCCCGAGCAGGATCAGCGCTTGACCGTGGTCGGGCTTCGCGGTGAGCAAAGCCTCGAGGACGTCGATGCCGGAGCGGATGTCGCCCGCGCGAACCAGCGCCTCTGCCTGACTCAGCTGATCGCGATAGTCGTCGAGGACGAGCTCTCCGGCGAGGTCGCCGATCCGGCGTTGGAGCCGGCTCCACAGCGTCATGCTGGGAGCCTACCCCCTCGCGGGGCGCGGGGCGCGCGGTGGGCTCCCCGACAGCCGCTGTTCAGCGCGAACCTTCGAACGCCGCGGGAGCGTGGCGCAGCCCGAGCCCGAGGTTGAGCTCGGCGTTCCACGTGCCATCGACCACCTTGTCGCCGACGCCGTCGCCATCTTCGTCGACCAGCGTGGCCGTACCCGAGGCGAAGTGCAGGACATCGAGCCGCAACGCGGACATCTGGTCATGCGCGATGGAAACGACCAGGTCGAGCCCGACGCTGCAAATCGATGCGATCTCGGTCTCGTGACCGACGCACACGCCCAAGACGCACTTGTCGGCCACGCTCTTCGCGAGCACCGGGCAGTTCAGCGCCTTGCCGAGCGTTCCACGGATGTCCTGGCCGAAGGTCTGGGTCGAGATCGCCTCGAGCGCCTGCCATGCGTACTCGCCGTAGGCGAGGCCGAAGTGCTGCTCGCTGAACGTGAGCTTGCCGCCGTCCCCGACGGAGATGCGGGGGTTCTCGAGCAGCGTGTCCGCGGGGAGGTTGCCGAGCGGGAGCCGGAAGTCGATGCCCGCCGGATGGAGATCGAGCGCGGTGAGCTGGTGGGTCGTGGGGGCCCCCCGCTTGATGTCGAGCTCGCTGTCGACCGAGAACTGCGTGAGGGCGATGTCCGCGAGCGCGGCCATCTCGCCCGCGTACTCGGTGAGCGGCTTGTCGTTGATCTTGATCTTGTTGATCTCGTCGTTGATGAAGCCTTCGAGCCGGTCCTTGATGATGCCCGGGATCGCGTTGTACAGCGCGCCGACCGCGGGAACGCCGGCCTTGTCGGCGATCGTGATCAGGGCATGCGCCGGATTGGTCGAGAAGTCACGGATCGTCGCCACGACGAGCTCGGCCTGCGGGGGCAGGATCGCCTCGATCGTGAAGTCGATGGTGTTACGCATCTGGTACGGCCCCGTCTTGGCCGGCTGCGGGTTGGTCGGCGTGCCGACCGGGTCGTCGCCGCCGGTGACATCGTCACCAGGACCGGAGGCAGTACAACCGATAGCGAGCAGCGAGGTCATGAGGGCGATACGCATGGACGGGGTTCAAAGCAAACGCTCAGCCAACTGCGCAGATCGCGCAACTAGCGAGAGTTCCGTCGAACCACGCACTGCGTCAGGCGGGATTGCTGGGTACGACAGACACCGCTCCCAGACGACAGGCCTTCTCAGGCAACTCGAGTAGCCATTCCTCGAGGCCCCACGAGAGGTTGGATCGCGCGCCTCAGGAGACGTCGGCCGGAAGCGGGTCCAGCTGGGCTGGCTCGTCCGGCGTCCAGAGCGCCTCGCGGAGCTTGCCGAGGGCGCGGCGCGTGGCCACGACCTGCTCGATCTGCGTCGTGGTCGACGTCTTCATCGCCGCGACCTGGCTCCCCGCCTCGCGGCGGTCGAGCATCGTGCGGTCGAGGATCTCGCTGATGCCCTTGTAGAGCGTGTTGCCCGCGTTCGACACGAACTCGGACAGGCGCTTGGCGAAATCCTCGATGCAGCGGTCGAAGTGCGGCCTCATCGCCTCGGCCGCGTTGAGCACGGCCGCGGGGACCCGCTCCTTGGCCTGGACCCGGATATCTCCTGCGATCTTCGACTTGAGGACGATCGCCAGGATCGGCGCGGCGAGGGTGAGCAGGCCACCCGCGAGCGCGTTCACGAACAGCATCACCGTCGTGCCGAGCGCGCCGACCGCGTAGATGCCGACGTCGTACTTGAAGCTATCGACCGTGATGTCGACCTTCGTATCCTCGGGCCCGAGGCGCTCGGCGAGAGTGGCGGCCGCCGCGGCGACGTTCTCATTGGTGATCTGGATGACCTCTTCGGCGAGGTGCTCGAGCATCGCGGCGAGCTTGGCGCCCTCGACCTCGGCCCATTCCTTGAACTTGTCCTCGATGAACGAGGGCAGGTACGCCTTGACGTCGTTGGCGTCGACCGCGTCGATCTGGGCTGGCAGCGCCTGCACGAAGGTCTTCGCGAACTGCTCGAGATCGAGCGCGATCTGATTCTTGATCGACGTGGCATCTGCATCGATCCGCACATGGAGCTCGTCGAGCTTGCGCTTGGACGTATCGAGCTGCTCGCGCACCGCGGTGATACGGTGCTCGAGCTCGGTGATGTCGAGCTCGTACGAGCGCATCCGGACCCCGAGGTTGTTCTCGAGATAGCCGGCGGTGCGCTCGGCGTCGCCGGCGGCATTGTCGAGGATGACCTGGGCCCGATCGCGGGCCAGGAAGCGCTCGAGGTAGGCGAGCAGCTCGGGCATCCCGCTCGCAGGGTCCTTCGACTTCGCCCAGTCCTTGGCGGACAGCGGGAAGATCACCGGCTCGGGAGTGATCCTGGCGAGGCCGGTCCGGACGTAATCGAGGACCGCGCCCTGCTCATCCTTCGACAGCATGTCCATCTTGCCGAGGACGAAGATCAGCCGGTCGCGCGCGCTCTCGAGCACGCGGCTGCGCAGGAACTCGCGCTCGCTGTCCTTGAGCGCCTGCCCGGCATCGAGCAGGAACACGACCGCATCGGCGCGCGGCACGTAGCCGTACGTGACCTCGGCGCGCTGCTCGTTGAGGTCATTGACGCCCGGCGTATCGACGAGCACCACGTTGTTCCGCAGCAGGTCACTCGGGAACGCGAGCTCGACGAACGAGACCTCGCTGGCGTGGCCTCCGACGACCGTGACCCACTCCTTGAGCTGGTTTGGATCGAGCAGCTTGCTCTCGCCCGAGAGCAGCACGACCCGCGCGGTGGGCGAGGGGCCGTGGATGACATGGTTGATCGAAGCGGTGGTCGGCGTGATGCC
>JAGSPR010000078.1 GCA_018262455.1 Deltaproteobacteria bacterium
CCGAGCTTGCCGTGGGGGCGCTCGCAGCCATGTAACCGCGCGCCGCGTCCCGGCATCCAGACACCATGACGACGCACGCTGTCGATGCGAGCCGGACCCGGGCGCCTGCCGGCCCGCTGATGTGGCTTGGTTTCGTGGTGCTGTGCAACGGGGTCGGATTTCTCAGCTCGCTGACCGGGCGCATGGGCCTCTACCAGGAGCTCGTGAGGCCGTCATGGGCACCTCCCGCCTGGATCTTCGGACCGGTGTGGGCCGCGCTCTACACGATGATGGCCACGGCGACGTACCTCGTCTGGCGTCACACCAGCGGCGCGCGGCGGCGGACCGCGATGACCGTGTTCGCGATCCAGCTCGCGCTCAACTGCGCGTGGACCCCCGTGTTCTTCGGGCTCGAGCAGCTGTTCGCCGGGTTCTTGGTGATCGTGGCGGTGTGGTGCGCGGTGCTCGCGATGACGATCGTCTACGCGCGGCGCGATCGCGTCGCCGGCGCGCTCGTGGTGCCGCTGCTGTGCTGGGTCGGCTTCGCGGGTGCGCTCAACGCGGCGGTCTGGTGGCTGAATCGCTGATCACCGGTAGTCGTAGCGATCGCGGCGAGTCCGTCGGCGCGGACATGGCGGACTCGCGCGCACGCGATCGGCTCGAGCCGCCGCGAGGTCAGCGAAGCCCGCGCGTGCACACGAAGTCGAGTGTGGCGATCGACGACTTGCTCGATCTCCTGCGCGAGGCGGGCACCGACGACGTCGATCAGCTGGACGAGGACGAGTTGCCGTATTACTAACTGGATCGCTGCCACCACATCGAGAGCTGGGAACGGCGGCGACCGACGGGTATGATGTGCTGATGCGGCGAGCGATCGCAGTCGTGGTGCTGACCGGGTGTACGTTCGCGCCCAATCGCGCTCTCGAGGGTCCAGCAGCTGACGCGGCGAGATCCGACGCTGCGGAACCCGACGCTGCGGAGCCCGACGCCACGCAACCCGATGCTCCACCCGTTGCACTGCACCTTCACATCGAGGCCGACATCGACGGCCGCAGCGACCTCATCCTCAAGGGCACGACGGTGACGTGGATGCACCACCAGTTCGCCGCACCGGGTCGCCAGGGCTTCACGGACTTCCCCACGAAGCTCGACGCCGCGCTGTGGTTGCCGACGTGGCCCGACGTTCCCGATGCCGAGAACCGCGACTGCGAGTGCATGTCGAGCACGTTTGCCGCGCTGCCCGTCGGCGTGCCGCGTGCGCCCGCGACGGTGACGATCACCCCGAGCCAGGCGCGGGGTGCGCCGACCGCGGTCCAGCTGCCCAGCGCCAGCAACGACTACACGCTGATCGTCGAGCTCGACGACGTCGGCTTCGGCGGCTCGTCGAACTACGTCATCGAGGTCGACGTCGTTCCCTGAGCCTGACCTCCGCGGTGGAAGCCGAGCGACGACCTTCTCAAGCAGGGCGCCAATCGCGATCCTCGCGGCGGAGATCGTGGAAGTAAACTGACACGTGAAATCGCCCTGGGTCGCGTCATAGTGGGGCGTGCGCATCCTGGCTGTCCTGACGCTCGCGGCATGTAGTGGCGCGAGCAGTGGTCCGAACGAGGCGCTGCAGGGGAGGGCGTCCGAGCAGGACAGGCGACCTGCGGTGCTCCCACGGTCGATCGAGTGGGACGCGGCGAGCTGGCCCGAGCTCGGCCTGGCGTTCGCGAGCTTCCGGGGGATTGCCGTGGACCGCACGCCATGGGCCACGGGCGGCGTCGCGATGCAGGAGGTCGAGGCCGGCGAGCTCGGTGAGCCCGGCGAGCCCGGTGAGCCCGGTGAGCCCCGTAGGCAAGGCCGGCTACGGTGGATGGTTCGGACCGCGCCCGACGAGAGCCTCGAAGGGTTCCGCGCCGATCATCGGACGTGGACCATGACCCTGGGACCGATCGTCTCGGTGTGTGGTCAGCAGATCCAGTCGTTCGTGGCGACCCACGATGCTGAGGACATCACCTGCGTGATGTCGGAGACGGGCAACCATCCCGCGTGGATCCCGCCGCGGCGAGCGATCGCGATCCAGTTCACGCATCGAGGGCTGGCCGTGGTCGCGAGCTTCGAGGTCGAGTCGCGGGATCCCGAGGCATGGCGCGAGGTCGAG
This sequence comes from Deltaproteobacteria bacterium, assembly GCA_018262455.1. Next base: position 2,123 of record JAGSPR010000078.1, read on the forward strand.
GGGCAGTTCCTCGGATCGCTGCGCTGCCAGTCGTGGTGACTACACCATCTCCATGAACATCGTCGTCGGGTCCTCGAGCAGCGACTTGACGTCCTGCAGGAACATCGCGCCATCCCAACCGTCGGCGAGGCGATGATCGACCGAGATCGACAGGTTCATCAGGTGGCGCGCGACGATCTGGCCGTTGCGAACCGCCGGGCGCTCCTCGATCTTGTGGACGCCGACGATCGCGACCTCGGGGAAGTTGATGATCGGCGTCGCGAGCACGCCGCCGAGCTTGCCCAGCGAGCTGATCGTGAACGTCGAGCCCGACAGCTCTTCGCGGGTGGCGGTGCCGGTGCGGACCGCCTCGCCGAGCCGATCGATCTCGCGAGATAGATCGAAGATCGAGCGCATGTCGGCGTCGCGGATCACCGTGACCACGAGACCCTGCGGGCCCTGGGCCGCGATCCCGATGTGGTAGTACTTCTTGCGGACGATCTCCTGCGTGGCCTCGTCGAGGCTCGCGTTGAGCGCGGGCCACTTCTTGAGGCCCGACACCACCGCCTTGATGATGAACGGCAGGTAGTGGAGCTTGACCCCGCGGTCGGCGGCACGCGACTTCGCTCGCTCGCGCACGGCGACGAGCTCGGTCATGTCGATCTCCTCGACATAGGTGAAGTGCGCGGCCGTGTGGACCGAGCGGGCCATCGACTCGGCGATCCGCTTGCGCATGCCACGTAGGGGGATGCGCTCCTCCTCGTAACCCAAGGTCGGTTTCGGGATCGAGATCGGCGCGCGGGCCTGGACCATCGCGGTCCCACCGCCACCACCGCCGTTGGACCCGTAGTTCTTGACGTCGTCGGTGGTGACGCGACCGTGCTTGCCGGTGGCCGGCACGCGGCCGAGCTCGACGCCGAGCTGCCGGGCGAGCCGCCGGGTCGCGGGCGTCGCGAGCACGCGTGCACGCCCCAGGGTGACGTCGACCACCTCGATAGCAATGGACGATCCCGCCCGTGCCGCCTGGTGCTGGATCGCTGGCTGGACGGTGCCCTTGGCGCGCGGGGCTTCGGCGGCCGGTGGTGGCAAGGCGCCGGTGTCCCGCTTCGGCGAGGCGGCGGCGCCCTCCTCATCGATCACGACGAGGACCTTGCCGACCGGGCAGATCTCGCCGTCCTTGTAGTTGATCTTGGCGATCGTGCCGGCGCGCGGCGACGGCAGCTCCACCGTGGCCTTGTCGGTCATCACCTCGACGATCGGCTGGTCGAGCTTGACCTTGTCGCCCTCCTTCACCTTCCAGCCGATGATCTCGCCCTCGACCACGCCTTCGCCGATGTCGGGCATGTAGAAATCGAACGCCATCTCACCACTCCAGCGTCTGGCGGATCGCGCCAATAACGCGATCGGCGTTGGGTAGGTACTCGTGCTCGAGGCTGTACGGGAACGGCGTGTCGAACCCGGTGACGCGCAGGATCGGCGCCTCGAGGTACTCCATCGCGCGCTCCTGGATCGACGCGATCAGCTCGGCGCCGAACCCACAGGTCCTCGGCGCCTCGTGGACCACGACGCAGCGCCCGGTCTTCTTGACGCTCTCGATCAGGGTGTCGATGTCGAACGGTGACAGCGTGCGCAGGTCGATCACCTCGACGGAGATCCCGGCCGCCTCCGCCTTGGTGGCGGCCTCCTCCGCGATCGAGACCATGCCACTCCACGCGAGCAGCGTGACCTGGGTGCCTTCGCGAACCACCGAGGCCTTGCCGAGCTCGATCGTGTAGTCGCCCTCGGGCACCTCGCCCTTGGAGGCGCGGTAGATCCGCTTGGGCTCCATGAACAGCACGGGGTCGTTCTGCCGCATGCACGCGAGCAGCAGGCCCTTCGCGTCGTAGGGATTGGACGGCGCGACGACCTTGAGGCCGGGCGTGTGGATGAACAGCGCCTCGGGCGACTGCGAGTGGTAGTGACCGCCGCGGATCCCGCCTCCGACCGGCGTGCGGATCACGACCGGGCAGGGGTACTGACCGCCCGAGCGATAGCGGAACTTCGCCAGCTCGTTCACGATCTGATCGAACGCCGGGAAGATGAAGTCCGAGAACTGGATCTCGGGCACCGGGCGGAGGCCGTAGAGCGCCATCCCGATCGCGGTGCCGATGATGCCGGCCTCGGCGAGCGGCGTGTCGATCACGCGGTCGGCGCCGAACTCGTCGAACAGTCCGCTGGTGGCGCGGAACACGCCGCCGAACTTGCCGACATCCTCGCCGAGGATGACCACCCGCGAGTCGGCCTTCATCTGAGTGCGAAGGGCGTCGCGAACGGCTTCGATGATGTTCATCGTGGGCATTGCTTGATCTCTTCTCTCGTCTCGTCGTCTGGGCGTCTGGGCTAGCCGTGGTGGTGCGGATTCTTCGAGCGCGCCTGCGCCATCAGGTACGCGCGCTGTTCGCGCAGGTTCCAGGGCAGCTCCTCGTAGACGTCGTCGAACATCGTCTCGATCTTCGGCGCGTGCTTCTTGTCGGAAGCGGCGAGCGCGTCGGTGATTTCCTGGTTGTAGCGCTCGGAGAGCTCGGTCTCCCAACCCTCGCTCCACAGCCCGCGATGCCGCAGGTAGGCGCGCAGCCGGTTGATCGGGTCTTTCTTCTCCCAGATCTCGGGCTCCTTGGGATCGCGGTACACGCTCGGATCGTCGGAGCTCGAGTGGCCCTGGACGCGGTAGGTGAGCGCCTCGATCAGGGTCGGGCCCTCACCGGCGCGCGCGCGCTCGATCGCCTCGCTCGCGACCTGCCAGACCGCGAGCAGGTCGTTGCCGTCGACCCGAACGCCGGGCATGCCGTAGCCGATCGCCTTGCTCGCGAACGTCTTGGCCGCGCATTGCTTCGCGGCGGACACGCTGATCGCCCAGCCGTTGTTGCGGCACAGGAACACGCAGGGCGCCTTCCACACGCCGGCGAAGTTCATCCCGACATGGAACTCGCCGGTCGAGGACGTGCCCTCGCCGAAGTACACCATCGAGACGTCATCCTTGCCCTGGATCTTCGCGGCGTAGGCCGAGCCGACCGCCTGCGGGATCTGGGTGCCCACGGGCGAGCTGATCGAGACCAGGTTGAGCCAGTTCGCGGAGTGGTGCACCGGCATCTGGCGGCCCTTGATCGGGTCGTCCTCGTTGCCGAACATCTGATCGATGAAGTTCTGGATCGTGTAGCCGCGCCAGAACCAGGCGCCCTGCTCGCGATAGCTCGGGTAGACCCAGTCGGTGCTGCGGAGCGCGGCGACCGCGAAGTGGCTGGCCTCCTCGCCGATCGACTTCATGTAGAACCCGAGGCGCCCCTGACGCTGGATCCGCATCATCCGGTCATCCATGATCCGGACCAGCATCATGCAGTCGAAGATCCGGCGCAGCATGTCCTCCGCGATGTTCGGCACCTTCACGCCGGGCAATGGCTTGCCGTCATCATCGAGAACGCGACGGAGATCGTCTTCGTCCGCTCGTGAACCGAGTGCAGATATCGCGACCATGACTACTCCGAGGGTGTGCGGGCGCGTACGTTTGCTCTGCCCACGTTCGGTGTCAAGGATGGGCGGCCTCCTTCCTCCCGCTACGCCGCGTTGCGTTGCGACGCGTGCCTGTGGATAGTCGGGCGTGATCTGGATCTTGCTCGTGTTGCTCACCGTGCTGGGGGGAGCTGCCGCGGTGGGGATCGCGGTGAAGGATCGCCGCAAGTCGCTTCCTGGTGGGGGCCAGCGGGCGCTGCCAGCCGGAGCGGCCTCCGATCGGCTGATCGAGCGCACCGCGCGAGATCTTCGGGTCGACGACGTGCTGGTGATCGACTCGAAGGACTTCCTCTGCGAGGGTCTGATCTCGTACGACGAGGACGGCCATCGCTGGATCTCCGGCCGGATCGTCGATGGCACCGACGTGCAATGGCTCCTGGTGGGCATCGATCGAGCGTCGACGACCTCGACCCGGCTGCTCCGGCAGGACGAGTCGACGCCGATCTCCGGCTACCCCCCCGAGGCGATCGTGATCGGCGAGGTCCGCTACGTGCTCGACAAGCGGGGCGCGGCGACCTGTCAGCTGTTCGGCGATGTCGGCGGGATCGGCGCGCTGAAGAAGGACCGGCCGGAGGGGCACGTCGAGCGCTGTAGGTGGTGGCTGTACAGCGCGCCAGGCGAGGACACGCTGCTGGTCGAGCAGTGGGGCTCGGACTATCGCCTGCTGCGCGGCAAGAAGGTCGGCGACAGCACGGTCGAGCTCATCCCGGGGACCTGACCGCAGGGTTACGCGGATCGGGTAGAGTCGACGCGTGGCTCGGTGCCCGACGTGTCACCGCCGGTTGATGTCCGGACAGCCCTGCCCGGTGGATGGCGGGGTCGCGGAACCAGCCCCCGCGGTGCGCCCCGTCAGTCCTGGCGATCCCCCCCCGTGGTCAGCGCCGCTGGGCGAGTTCATCGGGAGCGGCGGGTTCGCGTCGGTGTGGGAGATCAGCGGGGAGCGCGTGCTCAAGGTCGCCCACGCCGACCACGAGCTCGCCCGGGCACGGATGGCGCGCGAGGCCGAGGCGCTGGCCGCGATCGGTGCCCCGGCGGTGCCCCAGCTGACGGGCCACGGCGTGCTGGCCGACGGCCGGGCCTGGATCGCGATGGAGCGGATCACGGGCGTGACGCTGGGAGACGTCATCGCCGCCGGTCCGGGCATCGAGGACGTGATCTCGGTCTCGCTGCGGATCCTCGACGGGCTGTCGCGGATCCATGCGGCAGGGTTCGCGCACCGCGATCTCAAGCCCGACAACCTTGTCCGGCGGCCGGACGGTGCGATCGTCATCCTCGACCTCGGGCTCGCGCGCAAGGTGCCGGTCGACGGCGACGACCCGAATCGCGCCGGCGTCCAGATCGGCTCGATCGAGTACATGGCTCCCGAGCAGCTGCTCGACGCGACCACGGCCGGCGTGTCGGCGGATCTGTACGCGTTCGGCTGCATCCTCTACGAGCTGTGTGCGACACGGCCCCCGTTCGTCGGGGATCGCCCGGCGCTCGAGCGGGCACACGCCGCCCTCCGGCCACCACCGCTCGGCACCCTCGCGAACGTGCCGGCCGCGCTCGAGCAGCTCTGCCACGACTGCCTCGCGAAGCAGCCACTGCGCAGGCCCGCCAGCGCGGCGGAGGTCGCCGCACGCTTGCGCGAGGTGGGTCGCGTGCTGTCACCGCAGCGGACGCAGCACGGAAGGTCGGTGATCCGCGAGAGCACGCAGCCCGTCGTGCTCCTGTGGGCCGAGCTACCGCGCGTGGACCGGGCCTTGCTCGCGACCCTGGCGGCGCGCAAGATCGCCGTGATCTCGCAGCGTGGGCGCCGCGTGCTCGGAGCCGTCGTCGGTGCAGCGCACGCTGATCCGGCGGGTGCGGCGATCGCGGCCGCGCGGGAGCTCGCCGACGCCGGTGCGCGGGTCGCCCTGCACCTCGACGCGCTGGTCGTGACCCCGCAAGCCGCGGGCTTCGTGCTCGCCGGACCCGGCGTCGAGCGGCCCGAGGGCTGGCTGCCGGCGACCTCGTGGACCGGCGTGGTGATGACCCACGCGTTCGCCAGCGTCACCCAGGTCGCGACCCATCCCGCCGACGTCGGCCCGGGGTTTGCGATGCTCGGCGAGCTCGGCAAGTCGACCGACGGGAACACCGAGCTGTTCGGGCGCGACGCGGTGGTAGCCGAGCTGGTGACCGACGCGGCCGCCGCGATCGCGGGCAGCGGCCCCGCGCTCGCCGTGCTCGTCGGCGAGCCAGGCATCGGCAAGACCGCCCTGGTCGCCGCTCTGGTGCCGCGCCTCACCGAGCTCGGCATCCGGGTGCACGTTGGCACCGTCCCTCCACCGGGATCCGGGCGCCCAGGACATCGTGCGCTGTTCGAGCTCGTGGGGACACCGCAGGGGCCGGTCGTGCGCGCGGTCGGTGACGCGATCCGCGCGGCTGCACGCCAGCAGCCCCTCGCGATCCTGCTCGATGATCTCCACCTCGCCGAGCACGAGCTGCTCGATGCACTCGAGTACGCGACGCTCGGCGGCGAGCCGCTGCCGCTGTGGATCCTGGGGCTCGCCGCGCCGCGCCTCGACCAGCGCCGACCGGACTTCGGATCGCGCGCCGAGCGCCGTCGCCGCGACGTGCTGCCCCCGCTCGACGAGGAGGCGGCGGTCGCGATGGCCAGCGCGCTGCTTCGTCCCGCCGAGTACCCGCCGCTGCGCGCGTTGCGCCAGATCGCCGCGATCGCGCGCGGCAACCCGATGCACCTGTCCACGATCGCGCGCGAGATCCACGAGCGCGGCGCGATCCGGATGCGTCCAGTCGGCCCGTCCCCGTCGGGGGAGGCCTCGCGTCACTTCCTCGACACCACCGTGCTCGATGCGCTGCCTCCGATCGCGCTCGGACCCTGGCTCGCCGCACGTGAGCTCGCGCCACTCGGTGACGAGCTGGTCGCGCTCGCCCGCGTCTGCGCCGTGCTCGGAGACCAGATCGATCGCGACGAGCTCGCGGCCGTGGTCGACGTGGTGGAGCGCCGCGGGGGTGCCACGACCAACCTCGATGTCGACATCGGGCTCGCGGAGCTGACCACCGCGCAGATCCTGATCACCGTCGAGGGCCACTGGGTGTTCCGCCAGGCGCTGCTCGAAGAAGGCGTCTACGCCACCACCAACCTCGACGAGCGACGCGAGCTCCACAAGGCAGCGCTCGCTTACTGGCAGGCCCGGCCCTCCCACGAGCCCGCCGCGGCGGCCCGGATCGCGCGGCACGCCGAGGCCGTCGGCGAGCGGCGCGTGGCGGCCGCGGCGTTCGCGACGCTCGGCGAACACGCTCGGCGTGATCATCGCGAGCTCGACGCCGATCAGGCCTGGCAAGGTGCGGTCCGTAACCTCGACGATCGCGATCTCGCCCGCGGCCGCGCGCTACTCGGACGGGCGCGGGCACGCTACCGGCTGCAGCGGGTCCGCGACGCCCTCGCGGATCTCGACGAGACGATCGCGATCGCGAGCGAGCTCGGCGACGCGCTACTCGAGATCGAGGCGCTGCTCGAGAAGGCGACCGCGCTCGACTGGAGCGACGAGTTCGAGGCCTCGGCGAGGGTCGCGGACCAGGCTCGAGCTCGGCTCCAGACCACGGCATCCGGATCGCTCGAGCTCGAGGCAGCGCTCGCGGACGGCAGGACGGCCTTCAGGCGCCAGCAGTTCGAGCAGGCCGTCGACCAGCTCCAGGGGGTCGTGCCCGCCGCGCTCGCGATCCAGCACACCGAGGTGGCGACGATCGCGCGGCTGCTGCTCGCGCCGGCCCTCGTCGAGCTCGGTGCGCTGGACGCGGCCGAGCGCGTGTTTGGCGAGCTGATCGCGATGTGCGAGGCCGGCGACGATCGCTTTCACCTCGGGGTCGCCTACGCGAATCGTGCCTGGCTGTGGTCCAAGCGGGGAGACGTCGAGCAGACCGCACGCGACCTCCGGGTGGTCATCCAGCTGGCGCGCGAAGGCGGTCAGCCCACGCTCGAACGGATCGTGACCTACAACCTCGCGGAGGATCGGTTGTGGCAAGGCGCGTTCGATGAGGCGCTGCAGCTCGCAAGGCGTTGCCTGGCGATCCAGCGCGGGCACGGCGAAGGATCGGTTGCGTTCGATCAGCTGCTCCTGGCCCGGGTCCTGGCCGCTCGCGGCGATCGCGACGAGCTCGGGCGCGTGATCGAGTCGCTCCGTGCGGCGGAGCTGTCGGAGTCCGATCGACTCGTCGTCGACGTGCTGAGCTGTGCCTGCGAGGATCGCACGTTCGACCACTGGCAGCTGGCGTTGCTCGCCGCCCAGCGCCTGGCCGCGGACGTCCGGATCGAGCTCGCACACCTCGCGCTTGCCAGCGGCGTGCTTCCCGAACCGCTCCGGGGCGAGCTGCGCGAGCTCGCCACGCGGCACCCGATCTGGGCACGGCGATCCGAACTGTGAGATGAAGAGTCATTGGAACCGAGCTCTGAACGACTGGAGATCCCGGGCTTCCAGCTCGATCGCCTGATCGGCGAAGGGGGCTTTGGCCAGGTGTGGCACGCGCACCGCCTGGCCGATGGCGAGCGGGTCGCGATCAAGGTCCTCCACCTCGAGCTGGTGCGATCGATCGACGCCTTGACCCGGTTCGCGCGCGAGCTCGACGCGATCAAGCGCCTGCAACACCCGAACGTCGTTGCGGCCCTCGACCACGGCACCCTCACCGATGGCCGTCCGTACCTGGTACTCGAGTACATCGAGGGGCCGAGCCTGCGCGAGGTGATCCAGGAGCGCGGCGTGATCCCTCCCGTCGAGATGCTCGCGTTGCTCGGGCCGCTGTGCGACGCGCTCGCCGCCGCCCACGAGGCCGGGCTCGTCCACCGCGACGTCAAGGCGTCGAACGTGATCGTTGGGCGCGCGGGGAGTGTGCTGCGGCCGGTCCTGCTCGACTTCGGGCTGGTGAAGCTCACGGATGACGCCGGCCCCGGGCTGACCTCCTCGCGGAGCATGCTGGGGACCCCGGCCGCGATGGCTCCCGAACAGATGCGCGGCGAGCCAGTCGATGCGCGGACCGACATCTACGCACTCGGCTTGCTGGTGTTCCACATGTTGACGGGGCACCCGGCGTTCGGAGGCGCACCCGGGGTGGTGCAGAGCTACCGTCAGTTCCATGGGCCGCGGCCGCGGCCGTCGGCCAAGGTCGATATCGATCCCGCGATCGACGAGCCGGTGGCACGCGCGCTCGCCCCCGACGCGGCGCTGCGGTTCGCGACCGCGCTTGAGCTGCTCGAGGCACTCCGGGCAGTGATCATTCCTTCAGGTGGGAGCGAGGTCGACGTGGTCGCCGTCTACGTCGAGGGATCGGCCTCCGACATCGCGACGGCCACGGCGGTGGTGGGCGAGCTGGGCTTTGTGATCGCGCTCGCGGCCCCGGACAGCGTGCTCGCGGTGATTCCCCATCACCGCGCCGACCTCGAAGCGCTGCGGCGAGCGCTGGGCGCACTGGCGCCCGATACCCGGATCGCGATCGGTCGAAGCACGGCGTCGGTGGGCCCGATCGTGGATGGGCCGGCGCTGGATGTCGAAGGGTGGGCTCCTCACCCGCTTCCTGCCGGGATGTGGGTCGCTGACGACCCCAACCCGACATTGGAGCCTAAATAGCGAACTTGCTACGGGTTTCCGCAGCGAGCATGCTGGTCGCAACATGCGAATGCTCGTAGCACTACTGGGTATCTCGTGGTTCGGCGCGTGTGCGGACACGCCGTCTGTCGACGAGATCGCGGCACCCATCACCTCGCACAACAAGCTCGCGGGCAACAAGCTCGCGGGCAACAAGCTCGCGGGCAACAAGCTCGCGGGCAACAAGCTCGCGGGCAACAAGCTCGCGGGCAACAAGCTCTCGCTCAACATGGCCGGCGCCGGCGATCTGATGGCAACCGCGGATGGCCGCGAGGTGCTGACGTACATCGTCAGTTGCGCGCTGGCGGAAGGCACGACGCTCGTCGCCGTCAACGCGGGCGTCACGTACGAGTTCTTCGGCGAGCTCGGGCTCGCGCCGCAGTGGATCGGTCAACCGCTGAAGCAGGCAGGCCGCGGCTGGGTCAGCGCGTGTCTGTTCGCGCGCGTGAACCTCTACGACGTGCCGTTGCCGATCTCGCTGCGCGGACCGAGCCAGGCGCTGACGGTGAGCGCCGACGAAGCCACGAACTGGTCGGTCGAGGAGGGCGCGTTCTACGGCGACTACTTCACCCCCGACAACGAGCCGATCAACTGGATCGCCTGTCGCGGGGAAGGCCAGGCGTCCGGCGAGTTCGGCGGGCTCGTCAACCGCGATTGCGCCGAGCCCGATCCGGCAGATCCGACGCGGACGCTGTGCGGCTTTCACTATGCGGGCGATTGCGGCGACTTCGCGACCGTGCACGCGTGTCGGACCTACTCGGTGCACGGCACGTTCTACAAGAACTGCGGCGGCCCGATCGACGCCGCGGACGACGACGATGACGACGATGACGACGATGACGACGACGATGACGACGATCCTGGCCGCCACTGCGATCGCAGCGATGGCCACGGCGCGCCGCGCTACCACCAGGTCATCACCACCTTCGTGACGCCGATCTGACCGTGCGCGGAACTCTGATCTTGCTGGCCGTCGCGGCCGGATGCGGCGGCTCGAGCCCTGCCGACGGGACGCCTGACGATGCAGGGGTGACCGGCGGCGCGGACGGCGCGAATGGCGGGGGCGATGGCGCGATCCCGGCGTGTCCGGCCGGGCAGTGGTGCTTCGAGCCCGCGCAGAGCACGCAGTCGCTCCGCGCGGTGGCAGCCGTCGATCCGGGTGACGTGTTCGCGGTCGGCGAGGGCGGGACGATCCTCCGCCGCCGGAATCAGGCCTGGACGGCGATGGAGAGCGGGACGACCAGCGGTCTGCGTGGGGTCTGGGCGGCCAGCAGCTCGGATGTGTGGGCCGTCGGCGTGGCCGGGACGATCTTGCACTTCGACGGCACCGCGTGGACCGCGAAGGCCAACGTGACGACGATCGATGTCGAGGCGGTGTGGGGATCGAGCGCGAGCGACGTCTGGATGGTGGGATCTCGCACGGTGCTGCACTGGAACGGCGCGCAGATCACCGCCACGGCTCGGCCCGGCATCCTGTTCTCGATCACCGGCAGCGGCCCGAACGACGTGTGGGCCACCGGCGAGACCGCCTATCTCCAGCACTTCGACGGGACGTGGAACACCGTGCACCCGGGGGTCGGCGGCCTGTCGTTCTTCGAGATCGCCTCGGTCGGCGCGAACGAGCTGTGGCTCAGCAACGCGACCCCGAACCAGGAGACCTTCCACTTCACCGGCGGGAGCTGGACCCCGCAGGGCACCGGCGCGGTGGTGTTCCAGAGCGTGTATGCGGCCGCCGCGAACGACGTCTGGGGCGCGGGCGGGACGAAGGTGGGTCACTGGAACGGCGCGGCGTGGACAACCGAGCAGCCGGCCGGGACCTCCGCCGCGTTCTGGGCGGTGTCGGGTGCGGGTCCGGACGTCTGGGTGGTCGGCGACGGCGGGCTGATCGCGCATCGGTTCTAGTCGGATCGAGCCCGCGAATGCCGTGTGCTACGTTGCACGGGTGGGCATCACGAAGCGCATCCTCGAGAGCGCCCAGTCAGGGCTGTCGCGGGTCAGCTCGCTGGTGATCGCCGACGACGAACCGCTGAGCCACGTCGAGAGCGCGGCGCTGCAGGCCGAGCTCACGGCACGCAAGGCCGCGCGCGCGAAGTCGCAGCACCAGCCGCTCGATAACCCGCTCGGCAAGCTCGCCACCTCGGATCCCGCCGCCCGCGCAGCCCGCGAGAAGGCGGCACGCGAGCGATCCGCGCGGGTCCACAAGGAGCACGACGAGCGCACGGCGCGTCAGCAGGCGGCGACCGACGAAGCGTTCCGGCGGATGAAGGCAGAGGCGGAGCGCAACGGGTCGTGGAGCGCGAGCTCGAGCTCGACGTCGGGCGCTTCTCAAGGCAGCAGCAGCAGCAGCAGCAGCAGACGCCCGCCCCGGCCTGGCAGCACCGAGGCCCAGCTCGTCGAGTGGTACCGCGTGCTCGATCTCCAGATCGGCGCGGACATGGCGCAGATCAAGACGTCCTATCGCCAGATGATGCGCAAGTACCATCCCGACATGCACGCCAGCAGCCCGCAGAAGCAGAAGGCCGCGACCGAGCTGTCGATGCGCGTCACGACCGCCTACAACGGCCTCGTCGCCCACTTCGAGAAGAAGTGACCGGGGCGTCGATAGTGTTCGTGGCCAAGTCTTGATAAACCCGGGGCGTGGATCTCCATAGCTCTGCGTCGAAGACCGCGCTCATGGTGTGCGCGTATCGCGCGCGGGTGAGCAAGTGGGCCAAGCCGCTGTTCGTCGATCCGTGGGCCGATGCGATCGCGGGCCCCGACGGTCACGCCATCGCGAACCGGCTGAGCGAGCGGTTCCCTCCGATGGAGCTCTGGCTCGGGCTGCGCGTCGCGTACCTCGATCGGCTCGTCGGGCTCGCGGTGGACTCGCTCAGCGTGCGGCAGGTCGTGATCCTCGGCGCCGGCTACGACACCCGGGCCGCGCGGCTGCCTCGTGCCGGCGTCCGGTACTTCGAAGTCGATCACCCGGCGACCCAGGCGGCCAAGCGCGACCAGCTGGCCCGGCTCGCGGGTTACCCGGTCGACGCGGCGACCTACGTGGCGTGCAACTTCGAGCGCGAGGATCCGATCGAGCGGCTCGCCTCCAGCGGGTTCTCCACGACCGAACCGGCGATCGTCGTCTGGGAAGGCGTCGTGCCCTACCTCACCGAGGCCGCGGTCCGCGCCACCGCCACGCGGCTCGCGACGGGCCTCGACCCGCGCTCGCTCGTGGCGTTCGACTTCGTCGGCAAGCGGTTCGCGGCCGGCCAGAGCATCTCGGACGGCGACCGCAAGACCCGCGCCTACGTCGGCGAGCTCGGCGAGCCGATCCAGTACGGCTCCGATGACGTGCTGCCGATGCTGTACGACAGCGGGTTTCGCTGGGTCCGCACGCTCGACTTCAACGAGCTCGCGCTCGAGCTCCTCGGCGATTACCAGCGCGATCGCGTGTTCAGGTTCCAGCACATCGCCCTGGCCGCCGTGCGCACGCCGGTCGCCCGATGGCCCTAGCGCGATTTCGACCGCATGCCCTCGCGGCGCTGGTCGCCGGCGGGGCGGTCGCGATCTCGTGGGCGTTCGCGTGGACCGTGCTGCGCAACACGCGGTCGATGGGCCTGCCACTCGATGACAGCTACATCTACCTGACCTACGCCAAGCAGTTCGGCCGCGGCGAGCCGTTCACGTACTTCTCCGGCGGCGGCTACTCGGCGGGCTCGACGAGCGTGGTGTGGCCGATGCTCCTCGCGCCGTTCTGGACGCTGGGCGCGCGCGGCCATGCGCTCGTCTGGGTGTCGTACGTGCTGTGCACGGGGCTGTACGCGGCGACGGCGATCGGCGTGTGGCGCGTGGTGCGGCAGCTGGCAAGCGAGCAGGCGGGGGTGCTCGGTGCGCTGGCGCTGCTCGGGATCGCGCCGTTCGCGTGGACGTCGCTGTCCGGGATGGAGGTCGCGTTCGCGAGCGTGCTGCTGCTCGCCACGATCTTGCTGCTGATCCGGCAAGCGCCGACCGGACCGCCCTCCCGGCGACTCGCCGTCTGTCTCGCCGCGCTCTCGCTGTCGCGTCCCGAAGCCACGCTGCTGGTGCTCGGCGTGATCGGCGTCGCCGTGCTCGGGCGCTTGCGCAAGCGCGAGCTGCGCGCGGCCGCGTGGTGGCTCGCCCCGCTCGCGGCGCCGCTCGCCTGGGTGGTCGCGAACAAGGCCATCGCGGGAAACTTGTTCCCGAACACCGGCGTCGCGAAGAGCTACTTCTACCTGCCGGGCTTCGACTGGACCTACTGGCGCTCCGCGGTGTGGTCGACGTCCGGCAAGATGTTGAAGGGCCTGTTCTGGGACCCGGGGAGCCCGCTGGTGTGGCCCAAGCTCGTCGCGCTCGCGTGGCTCGTCGGGGCGGTGCGGGTGATGCTGTGGGCGCGGCGCGCCCGCCGGATGCTCGCCGGCGTGCTCGTCGTGGCCTCGCCGTTCGTGCTGCTGTTCGCGGTCGTGGCGTCGTCGGGGCTGTGGAGCTTCCAGAACTACCGCTACATCGGGCCGGTGTTCCCGCTGCTGATGATCCCGGTCGGCGTGGCACTGGCGCCGTGCCGCGGCGAGCGGATGTCACCGATCGTCGCGGCGCTCGCCGAGGGGGTGGCGGTGATCGCGATCGCCCTGCAAGTCGCCCCGGTGCTGCCGCTCGTGACCGTGGTCGTGGCGTGCCTGCTCGCGCCGCTGGCGGTTCGTTGGGCGCGCCGGGCGCATGCCGCGGTCACCGCGCTCGTGCTCGCGATGTTCGCGTACGTCGCGGTGCCACGGCTCGCGGCCGATGCACGGCTGTTCGCCCAGGGCGCGGTCGACACCAACACCCAGGTCGTCGCGATCGGCAACTATCTCCACGCCAAGCTGCCGGACGCATCGGTGATGTTCCACGACGCCGGCGCGATCGCGTACTACGGCGACGGCAAGGTCTACGACATGCTCGGGCTCGTCACGAACCACCAGGCCGGCATCGCGAACCACGGCGCCGGGGCGCGGTTCGAGTTCCTCGAGGACCTGCCGCCCGAGCAGCGCCCGACCCACTTCGCCTACTACCCGTCGTGGCTCGGGACCGACGAGCTCTTCGGCGACGTGCTCCTGCAGACGCCGCTGCGCCCACGGATCCCCGGGCTGACGAAGGCGCCGCTGGTCGGGGATACCGACATGCAAGTGATCGTCGCGAGCTTCGATCACGTCGGCACGGGCGAGCACCCGCTGACCGAGCACGCGGGCTGGCGGGTCGTCGATCGGATCGATGTCGCCAACCTGGCCAGCGAGCAGGCGCACGGCTGGCGCGGTGCGCTCGGCCGCCGCAAGACGCTCGATCCAACGGCGCGGTGGTCGTTCGTCGGTCGTGAGGTCGGCGCTCATGGCCTGATCCTCGACGGCGGGCGCACGATCCGCGGCGGTCCGTCGGAGCCACCCGGCGAGCGGTTCTCGATCGAGGTCGATCCCGGCAAGCCGGTGCGGCTCGTGCTGCGGACCGGCGGGGAGGTGAGCTACCCGTACCACGAGGCGATCGCCCAGCCGGTCGTGCTCGAGCTGCTCGATGACGACGACCGCGTGGTCGCCACCGCGACGATCGGCGTGCCCAACAGGCGGTTCTCCGAGCTCGCGTTCGACCTGCCGGCGGGCATCTCGCGGACGCTCCACACCGAAGCGGCGGCGCCGTACCGCGCCTTCCATTGGTTCGTGCTCCAGCCCGAGTAAGCCCGACCCCGATCGAATTCCGGGGCGGATACCGGGCGAGAGCGCGCGCCCGCGCGCTGGGCGGCGGGTCGGCCTTCGTCTCGCGGGTGACAGCGGAGGGCCGCAACATGCAGCGCCCGCCGACGCAACACTCAACTACCTGTGCCATGCAGCGAACGGCCGTGGAAGCTACCGCTCGCCGTAAGGCCGCCCGCCGCCTGGCGCGCGCGGTGACGCCGCTCGGGGCAGAGTAACGACGCGTGCTGGAGCAGCCTGGCTTCTAGAGCTCGCGGCGGACGATCGCGGCACCCTCGACCAGGGCGCGGAGCTTCTGGATCGCGCAGACGCGCGGCAGCTGCTTGAGGCCGCAGTCGGTGGTGAGGGTGACGCGCTCGGCGTCGATGTGCTTGAGCACCTTGCGGATCCGGGCGGCGACCTGCTCGGGGTGCTCGATCTCGAGGGTGCGCACGTCGATCACGCCGGCGTGGACCTTCTTGTCGGCGGGGAGCTGGCGGAGCAGGTCGGCGTCCTCCATCTCGCGGCACGCGAAGTCGAGCACGTAGGCCTCGACGTTGGCGGCGAGGTAGTGCGGCAGGATCTCGCGGTAGCCGCCGGCGGTCAGGCCCTCGAGCTTGTTGCCCCACGCGTTGCCCATGCAGAAGTGCCACGCGCGCTCGACGCCCGCGGGGATCGCGGACATCGTCCGATCGACGATGTCGTTGACCCAGTCGTAGTCCTTCGCGCCCGACAGGTGCGGCATCCACGCGCCGAGGTCCTCGAGCTGGATGTGCTTGCAGCCGGCGTCGACCACCTCGCCGATCTCGGCGCGGAACACCTCGGCGAGCGCGCGCGACAGGTCGTAGCGGTTCTTGACCGGGCCGGCGCGGAAGATCGCCAGGGTCGAGAGCTGCACCGGCCCGGCGCCGATGCACGCCTTGATCGGCTTGGCGGTGTGAGCCTGCGCCCAGCGGTAGAACAGCTCCATCCGCACCGGGCCGCGCCGGATCTCGCCATCGACCGCGACGCCGCCCGCTTCGTCGAGCGCCCACACGTCACGGCCCTTCGCCTTGGCGCGCGCGGGGTGCGGCAGCTTCTCGCTCGAGAACCCGTGCGTGCGCTCGAGCCAGTACCAGAGGAACGAGCCGATGCCCATGTGGTAGTCGTCGAACCACATCTGGCCGTCGGTGAGGATGTCGAGGCCGGCATCCTCCTGGTCCTTGATCACGACCCGGGTCGCGTCGTGGAACGCCTCGGCATGCGCGGCGATCTTGAACGCCTCGAGGACATCCTTGCCGGCGAGCTGATGGGTGAACCACAGCGGGCGCGGGTACGAGCCGACCATCGTCGTCGGGAGCAGCTGCATGGCTGGGAGATACCACGCGGCGCGCGCGGCCGGATCCGTCAGCGGCGCGCCGGAAATGGCGGCCCGAGCAGCCACACGTCATCGATCGAGTGGATCTTGCCGGTGGTCGCGGCGCCGAGGTGGAGCTGGAGGTTGATCGGCTCGTGCGAGTTGGCGGTGAGCGTGAGCTCGCAGCGCACGGGATCGAATCGCCCGGTCACCTCGAGCTTCCAGTCGAGCTTGTCACCGACCATCACGAGCGTGCCGCGCAGCGGAGGCTTGCCGGTCGGCTCGCCGGCGAGCTCGAGCCGGACCTGCCACGGCGTCCAGGCCTGGAAGTCGGGCTGATCGGCGTCGAGGTTGCCGTAGCGCCGGGCTGCGAGCTCGAGCTTCGGCTGGAACGGGCAGCTCGCGGTCACCGCGCCGCCGCGGTTCGCCACCGCGACCGGGGAGGGCGCTCCGCACGCGCCGAGGACGAGCATGCCGAGGATGAACCACATGCGGCGATCGTGCACGATCCTGCGCATCGCCGAAACCACGCGCGCACTCGTTGTCTGCTCACACGATCGGCGGTGACGCGGTGATCGTGCCGACGGCGTACTCGCCGTCGTAGCCGTGATCGTCGGGCCGCTCGTACAATCGAATGCCGCGCTCGAGCTGTCCCGCCATCGCCAGGAACGGTGACTCGACGCCGGGCTCGCCCTCGGAGGTGCAGCACCACGCCGTGCCACCTGCGTGGCGAATGTCGAGCGAGACGAGCCGTGGATGCCGCGCGCGAAGGTGCCATCCCATCCACGGTGCGTTCGTCCGTGCATGCAAGTTGCCGCACAGCGCGAGGACCACGGCGATCGGATCCGCATCGATGGCCGCGAGCAACCGAGCCGCCATTCCGGCGTCCCGTTGTTCGGCCGTGCCGAATTCCCCATCGAAGCAGATCACGCGGGCATGCAACGTCCGAGCATGCTCGAGCAGCGCGATCATGGCCGCGCTGCTGCGGCCATCGCGCCACCCCCAGAATCCTGCTGGTGTCGCAACGAGCGCCCCGTGATCGCCGGTTGTGAGAAAGCCGTCGATGGCTACTTGCAGGGCATCTGGCCACTCAATTCCCAGCGCGACCGGACCACCGCGAGCCGCGGCCGCCTCGAGGGCCGCCGCGACCAGTGCCGGTGCCTCGGCGGTGCCATGAAGCTCCCCGAACAACACCAGCGTGCGGTCGCGGATCGAGTCGAACACTGCTGGCCGAATCCTGGTCGTCCGCCTCAGTACAGCTTGTGGAGGTGCGTGCCGCGGTAGTAGTGGCCGAGGATATCCTTGTGAGACTTGCCCGCGGTCGCCATGCCGATCGCGCCGGTCTGGCACACGCCGACGCCGTGGCCGAAG
>JAGSPR010000639.1 GCA_018262455.1 Deltaproteobacteria bacterium
CCCTCGCCCCAGCACATGGCGGTCGCGTCGCCCGCGACGCCACACGTGAAGCCACCACCCGCGGTGATCGCGCCGAACCCCGTCAGCTCGGGCACGAGTTGGGGGGCTCCTTGCGTGATCCGTCGCCCGTAACCGAGCTGGCCTCGCCCGTTGAAGCCCGCGCACCGGATCGCGCCCGAACGCTGGCGGATGCACGTGTGCGACGGACCGACCGCGAGCTCGACCGCATCCGTGAGCTCGCTCAGGATCGGGTAGAGGCTCCGCCAGACGGTCTCACCCGCACCGAGCCGGCCATCTCCGTTGTTGCCCCAGCACCAGACGTCACCACTCTCGGCCCGGGCACACGAGTGCGCGTCCCCGAGCGAGAGCTCGGTGACCACCGCCGGGAGCGGCGCGAGGCGCGGGAGCGTCGCGCTGTTGGTGGTGCCGTCCCCGAGCTGCCCGTCGCCGTTGGCCCCGGTGCAGAGCACGAACCCGAACTCGTCGGCCGCGCACATGTGATCGTCGCCGAGCGCGACCTCGAAGGCGCTGCTCACCGCGGCGACGACCGTTGGACGGCTCTGCGACGTCGTGCTCCCGATCCCGAGCTGTCCGGATCCGTTGTCACCCCAGCAGCTCAGCGTCCCGCCGGCACCGATCGCGCACGTCGAGTCGCCGCCGGCGGCGACCTTCGTCGCGACCAGGCCGGAGATCATCGCGGCCGTCCGGCGATCGGTCGTCGAGCCGTCCCCGAGCTGGCCGTCCGCGTTGTGGCCCCAGCACGCCACGCCATCGCCGACGAGCGCACAGACATGGTCCTGTCCGGAGGAGAGCGCCGTGGCCCCGGCGACGTTCTGCACCGCGACCGGCGCGCGCGCGTCGCTCATCGTGCCGTCGCCCAGCTGCCCGTAGTTGTTTCCGCCCCAGCACCGCACCGCACCGTCGCGATCGACGGCACACGAGTGGACCGACCCGGTCACGACCGCCACCGCATTCACGAGCCCGACGACCTGCACGGGCACGCTCTGGTCGACGGTGGTGCCGTCGCCGAGCTGACCGAAGTCATTCCTACCCCAGCACCAGGCCGTGCCGTCGTCGCGCACCGAGCAGCTGTGATCGCCGCCCGAGGAGACGCTCTGCGAGCAGGCGGGGGAGTCCGGCGTCGTCGGGATGCACTGATCCTGCTGGCAGACGTAGCCGTCGGGGCACAGGTCGTTCTCCCCGCACTGGTAGTACGTCCCGGTGTAGTCGACGTCGAGCTTGCAGCCGGCCGAGAGCACGACGACCAGGGCGATCAGGTGACGCATCAGAAACTCCCCTCGAGAACGATCGCGCCGCCGCGACCTACAGGCACGGGTACGATCGCGGTTCGCCGCTCCGTCGTCGCCCGCGGTCGGGTGAGGTAGAGGATCGCGGCCGTGATGCCACACACCGCCGCCGCCCCGTAGGTGATGTTCGTGAACAGCACGCGGTTGCGTGCCGTGGACTCCAGCTCCTTGGCCTCGTCGAACGTGTGGCTCGGGCTGGTCGCGTTGAGCTCGGCGAGATCGTTCTTCGCGGTGATCGCCGCGAGGCCGAGGACCGACCCGGCGCCCGCGAACACCACCGTCGCGGCGCCCCACACCCACCACTGGAGGTAGAGCGGACGCTGCTGCGGAGGAGGTGGCGGTGGCGGGAGGACCAGGCGGTCGAGCTTCGTCCCGACCCGCTTGATGTCCGATCCAGCCTTCTTGCTGCCGATGATCACGATCGGGACGTCGGCGGTGCCGAGCTCCGCGACCCGGTTGCCCATCGTGTCGAGCGCGGCGATGCGCAGATCGATCCGCGCGCCGTCGGGCAGCTCGAGCGTGATGCGCTCCTTGCCGGTCCCCTCGCGCGTCTGCTCGGCGCCACCGTCGACGGCGAACGTGACCCGCGCGCGAGCGATCATCGACATCGGATCGCTCAGGATCACGAGCGTCACGGACGGCGGCGTCGCCTGGGTCTCGGTCTTGATCCGGAGGGGCTCGCGGGTCTTGAAGTACGCCTGAGCCGCCGTGAACGGCCGGATGATCTTCGGCGAGGTACCCACCGGTAGCGTGATCTTGGGGTTCAGCGCGAGGGCCAGCTGGAACGACACCGTCGCGACCTGCGTCTCGCCGAGCGCGCCGGCCACGATGCCGTTGAGGCGATGGATCTCGGCGAGCTCGTTGGGACCACTCGTGCCCTTGCCCATCAGCGCGGTGAGCTGGGCGCGAGCGTTCATGTAGTCCGAGGCCTCGATGGCCGCGCGGGCCGTGTCCGCCGAGACGTCCGCACGTGCCGGGACGGACCATGCGAAGAGCATGGCAATGGCACACGCACCCCCGAAGCGCTGCATTGCCACGAGCTTACCACTCGAAGCGGCGGGTCGGCGCGACCTTTCCCGATTCGATCGTGATCGAGAGGTTGCGTGCGGTCCCGGACGGTGAGACCGCGCGCACCGCGTGCTTGCCCGGCGGCAGCGCGATCCGCACGAGCGGAGTCTCTCCGTGGAGCTTGCCGTCGATGTAGATCACCGCATAGCCCGGCACCGAGTCGATCGTGATGTACCCGGGCGGGCCGCCCTTGGTCGCCGCCGCCGTCTGGGTCGGTTTCGGTGGCTGCTTGGGAGGGAGCTTCGGTGGGCGCTTGTCGGGCACCGTCGTCGCGACCGGCGCAGCATCGATCGGGACCGTGGCCATGGGGGCATCGACCGGAACGGTGCGGATCACCGTGGGCGCGGCATCGATCGGTGGCGCGGCGACCGCCGCATCGACCACGATCTCCGGCGTGATCGCGACGGCCGCCGTGGGAGGCGGCGCCTTGCGGGACTCCATCCACTTGAACATGCCGACACCACCGCCGACGAGCACGAGCACGATGGTGGCGACGAGCCACGGCCTCGAGCGGGACGAGGGCGCAGACGGGAGCGCGGGCACCGCCATCGTCGTCGAGCGCGGCGCGACCTTCTGCAGGGGCCTCGGGGGCGTGACGACGGTGGCGCTGGCGTCCGGATCGGGGGAGGCCGCGGCCGCGGCGGGGGGCCCGCTGACGATCGACACCGGGGTCGCCAGCAGCTCGGCGCCGTGGCCGACCGCCGGACCGACGTCGGTGTCGAGCTCGAGCTGTCCACCTTCGCGCGCGATCCGGATCAAGGTGCGCTGCTCCGCGAGCGGGGCGTCGAACGCGCGCTCGAGCTCCTCGCTGAGCTC
>JAGSPR010000299.1 GCA_018262455.1 Deltaproteobacteria bacterium
CGCCTCGCTCTGGCCTCGCGGGATCGCGAGCAGCGCACCGCGGTAGACCTCGGCCTCGTAGGCCGCGTAGTTGAGGCCAAGGCCCAGCACCGCCGCCTCGATCGGGCCGAGCTTCACGTAGTCCGCCACGCCGTAGTAGATGACATAGAGCTGCAGCAGCACCGGCGTGCCGCGAAACAGCTCGATGTAGACCCGCGCCGCCGCCCGCATCGGCGCCGCGCCGTACACCCGCGTGATCGCGAGCAGGAGGCCGAGCGGCATCGCGAGCAAGAACGCGAGCACCGAGAGCTCGAGGGTCACCACGGCCGCCGACGCGAACTGGCCCAGCATGTCCCAGTCGAAGGTCCGCGCCTGCGTGGCGGCGCCGACCGCCGACCTGGCCTCGGTCTGCCGCGCGTCCCACAGCTTCTCCTTGCTCAGGATCCGCTCGAGCTCGCCATCGGCCCGCATCGCGGCGAGGGCTTGATTGATCGCCTGCTCGAGCGCGTGATCTCCCTTGCGCATCCCGATCGCGTAGCTGCCGCGGGCGATGTCGTAAGGGATGCACCGGAGCTTGGGCCGCGACGGGATGCAGCCGTAACGATCCGCGATCACGTTGTCGAGCAGCACGGCCTCGGTGCGCCCGAGCTCGAGATCGTCATAGGGCTCCTGGTTGCCCTCGTAGAGCACCGGCTCGACCGGCAGCATGTTGAGGATGTCGTGGGCGTACGTCTGGTTCAGCGTGCCGACCCGCTTGCCGCGGAGATCGAAGATCGCGCGATAGGGGTCGCCATCGCGGATCGTCAGCGTCTCGGCGTAGATGAAGTACGGATCGGACAGCAGGATCCGTTCGCGGCGCTCCGGTGTGGCCTCGAGCCCGTTCATCACGACATCGAAGTCGCCGCGCTCGAGCGAGGGCACGAGGTTCGACCAGGTGTACTGGACCATCCGCGCCTTGACGCCGAGCCGGCGCGCGATCGCGTCCATCAGGTCGACCTCGAACCCGATCACGCGGCTCGAATCCGCAGGATCGTCGTAGACGTAGGGCTCTCCTCCGTTGCGGTCGGCGCCCCACGTGATCTCGCCTCGCTCCTGGATCCCTGCAAGCGTCTGGCCTGGCGCATCGCCCCCGCCCGCACAGCCGCTCAAGGCGACGGCGGTCACCACGGCCAACGCTGCCAACGCTGCCCGGCTCACGAACGGAGTATGCCGGACCCGAGGGTTACTGCGCTACGATGTGTCCATGGACATGGGCCGCATGCTCGACAAGTGCATCCGCGACCAGTGGTCGATCGACGACCTCGACTGGTCCCTGTCGCCGCCCGCGCTGCCCCGCGACAAGGAGGAGCTCGTGGTCCAGGCGTTCGTCGACATGTCCGCCATCGAGCTACTCGCCGGCGCGCTGTTCGAGGTCCACCGGCAGAAGACCACCGACGAGACGCTCCGCAAGATCTTCGCCACGTTCGTCGCCGACGAGAAGCGCCACTCGGCGGTCGCCGCGCGGCTCGCCCGCCACTACGACGTCCATCACTACCGGACGTACGTCGAGAGCCCCGCCCTCACCCGGTTCCGCCCGCACTTCCTCGCGGTCGTCGAGAACACGTCGCCCGAGATCGCGAACGCGTACATCACGTCCGGCGAGCTGATCCTGGACGTCGCGCTGCTGCGCTCGCTCGATGATTATGTCGCCGACGACATGAGCGCGCGCGCGATGCACCTCATCAACCGCGACGAGTCACGCCACATCGCGATCGACTTCCACATGACGGAGCTCTACGCCTCCGACGCCTACCTCGCCGAGATCGCTCGCCGACCGCGGCCGTCGCTGCGCGAGATGCGCTCCGGGATCCGCGCGCTCCTCACGATGATGTGGCACGCCAAGCCGTTCCTCCAGCAGGTGTTCCTGGCGCCGATGGATCGCACCGATCCGAGCGGGCGCCGCGTCCAGGAGGCGTTCAAGCGGATCCAGCTCATCCTCCGCAAGCCCACCGTGGCGCGGACGCCGTTCTCGCGCCTGATGATCGCGATGCAGAACATGTACAACCGCCCGGTGCTCGGCAAGCTGTTCGGTCGCGTGCTGCTGCGTGTGCTCGGCGCCGATCCCCGAGCCGCGCGCATCCAGTTCACGCAGGCCGAGCTGGCGCGCGCGCAGACCATGTCGTTCGACGAGCTCGCCGAGGAGGCGCTCGCGGTCAAATACGCCAGCGAGTCGTAACGACCACTCGCTCGATCACAGCCCGCCGCGCGGCTGCGCGGGCGGCTCGTTCACCGGCGGGGTGACCCCGGGGGCGGCGGTGACCGGGTACTTGCGCTGGTGCCAGACGTTGATCCCCTCGTCGAGCACGAGCGCCTTCTTGTAGCCGCGCTTGACGAGCTCGTCGACGACGATGCCCGACAGGTGATGCGGGCAGGCGCAGTACGCGATCACGTAGACGTCCTTGGGCACGTCGTCGAGTCGCTTCATGTCGTGGTACGGGATCGAGACCGCACCTTCGATGTGGACCTGCATCCACTCGGATGGCGGGCGGGCGTCGATGATGATCATGCGGCGCTTGGCGGCGAGCGCCTTGTGGACATCGTCGACGCTGATGAACCGGTTCTCGCGCGGGGCCCACACCGGATCCTTGCCCTTTGGGTTCAGCACGAGCGGCTCCTTGCCGGTCGGCGCGGGCAGCAGGTTGACCGCGCCGGGCCCGGCGGATCCAAGCGCGCGCACATACGCGACCACGTCGTCGAGCTGTGCCGGTTTCAGCACCGGACCGAACGCCACCATCTTCGTGCCCGGACGGCCCTTCTCGATCGCGTAGCGGACGAACGAGTCACTCGCGAGCTTCTGGAACTGGAGGTTCGCGAGGTGCGGGGCCTCGCCACGCGTGGTCGCGTCGCCATGGCAGGTCTTGCAGTGCTCGGTGTAGAGCGGCGCGCCCTTCGCGGGATCGCCCTTGTTGACCGCGGCGAGCGCGACCGGTTGCGGGGCGGTGCCGCGGAGGAAGCGCACGATCTGGTCCACCGAGGCGTCGTCGAGCGGGCCGCCCAGCGCCTTGCCGTACGCCCCCATCGAGGTGCCCGGACGACCGGCGATGATCGAGCGGCGGATGAAGTCATCGGTCGCGGTTTCGAGAAACGTCGCGCTCACGAGCGAGGGCGAGTGGTCGGCCGCGTAGCCCTTGCCCTCGACGCCGTGACAAGGCGCGCACAGCTTGCCGTACGTGATCTTGCCCGCGGACTCGGCGACCGAGGGGGGACGGGGTGGTGCGGGTGCGGGTGCGGGCGCGGGCTGGGCCGAGCCCGAGTCACACGCGGCCAACACGACGACGAGCGGCAGGAACCATCGCACGCCGAACGTCATACCACTGTCCCGGCGACGATGAAGTCAGCGAGCGCCAGGACGTCGAGGGGCTGGATCGCGCACGGTTGGATCGGGAACCGTCAGCGGTGGTCTCGAACGACCGGGCGTTCGCGATGGTCGCGCACGGGCGGGCCGTTACGATGATCGCGAACGTTGCCGCCGGCACGCCAGCCACCCTCGACCCACACGTGGCCGCGGCCGCGGCGCTCCCACCGGCCCTGCACCCAGTAGTGATTGGCGCGCTCGCGCTCCCACCGGCCATCGAGCCAGATGTAACGACCGCCGCGGTGAGCCCAACGCCCTTCGACCCACACGAAGCCAGGACGGGTCTCGACCACGATGGTCCTGGGCGGCGGCGGTGCTTCCTCCACCTCAACAAACGCGACCGGGACGCCGACGTGCGCCCGACCGTGAACCACACAGCCGACGGACGGGGCCGCGACGATCGCGGTGAGAGCGAGGCGAGCGAGTAGGTGCTTCATGAGTTCTCCTCCAAGACGTGGCGATGAGAGCCGCCGTGAGACCCGCCGTGAGACCCGGCAGATTGCGAAGATATTCGACTGACTTAGGAATGAACACGAACGTTAAGTCGTGGCGTCCACCCCTCCCGGACGCAGTATGCCCCGTATGACTTGTGGGCGGAAATCCCACATCGGAGCTGCGGTCCTGCGGAGGCTCAACGAGTGCTTCAGAACCCAATGTAACGTGGGATATGATTTGATGATGCGTCGTTGCGTCCTGGTGCTTGTGGCTGCCTCCGCGGCCTGTAGCGCCGGTGCCACGGTCGGCGCCGGCGGGATCGACAGCGGCAGCAACGAGATCGACAGCCCGCCCCCGATCGACGCCGCCGCGCTCGATGCCGAGGTCCTCGGACCGTTCGGCGCGCCACAGCAGATCACGACTGCTGCGACCGGGCTGCTCGAGGACGATGGCACCCTGAGCTTCTCGGGCCTCGAGCTGGTGTTCGCCGTCGTCGACGCCGCCGATTCCAACCGCAAGGATCTGTTCTACGCCTCGCGGCCCGACCTGCAGAGCCCGTTCGGCGGAGCGACCAAGCTGGCATTCTCGACGACTGGCACCACCGAGGAGACTCCGCGGTTCTCCGGCGATGACCTCACGCTGTTCTTCGCGAAGACGAACGGCGCGAACGGGATCGATGTCCACCAGGTCACCCGTCCCGCCGCGGGCAGCCAGTCGTGGGGCACGCCCCAGCTCGTCGACGTCAACAGCACCGCCACCGACAAGTGGTTCTCGCCGTGCGCTGGCAACCGCTACCTGATGATCGTGGGCGGCGACATCGCCGAGGGCACGCTCGGCGACGGGCCGCCAGCGGTGGTCCCCGAGCTGAGCTCGGCCCAGAGCGAGACCGGCACGTTCGTGACTCAGGACTGCCTGACCGTCTACTTCGCGTCGAACCGTCCCGATGCCGTGAAGACCCAGCTCTACCGCGCCACTCGCCCGGCCCTGGCGGCGCCCTGGAAGACGCCGGTGCTGATCACCGACTTCGCGACCCTCGGCGGCGATCAGCAAGATCCTTGGATCTCCCCCGACGAGCGCACGTTCGTGTTCGTCAGTAACGTCTCCGGCACCAACGATCTCTACATCTCCACTCGGTGATCGGCCCTTCAGCCTCGATCGCGCGGGCGAGGTTTGAGTTACCATAGGCGCCTTGCGCGCCGCCGGCTCGATCCTCTTGCCCTCCACGACGCTGGGGATGATCGCGATCGGCTTCGTCGCGGGCTGCGCGCGCGATCCCGAGCCGGCCGAGTGCCCGACGGTCGAGCCCGGCGCGCTCGTGGTCACCGAGGTCCGCGGGCCGCAGAAACCCGAGGATCAGAACGGGCCGTGGATCGAGCTGTTCAACGCGAGCACCAGCTCGATCGATCTCGAGGGGACCAAGGTCCGGTTCCGCCGCAAGGACGGCAGCACGGAGGTCCCGATCCTCGTCCGGCGATCGGTGGTGGTCGGCCCCGGCGAGTACGTCGTGCTCGGCTTGTTCGATGACAGCGCGCTGCCGGCGTTCGCCGACTATGGGTTCGGCAACGACTTCCGCGACACCTGGCTCGCCGCCGCGGCGATCGACGTCGAGACGTGCGGTGATCGCGTCGATGTCGCGACCTACGACGCCCTTCCCGACACCGGCACCTTCTCGTTCGGCAGCGCGCCGGACGCCAACCAGAACGACGATCTCTCGCAGTGGTGCACGGACCCGAGCTCGCTCGGCTCACCCCGCGCCGCCAACATCGCATGCCCATGAAGCGCCCACTCCTCCTCCTCCTCGTCGCGGCGACCTTCGCGTCCTCGGTGATCTCGACCAGCTGCGGGCCGGTCGGTGGTCAGCGCTACACGCGCAAGCAGGCCCAGAAGTCGTTCTCGAGGCTCGAGAAGCCAGGGCTCGAGATCGGCGAGTTCCGGCTGACCAAGGTGGTCGACGGCGACACGATCAAGGTCGACGGGCTCGACGCCTCGCTGCGGCTCGTCGGGATCGACGCCGAGGAGACGTTCAAGAACGAGGCGGATCGCCGCGCGGTCGAGACCGACTGGCAGAAGTACCTCAAGGACAAGCGCGGGACCTCGCGCCACCCGGTCAAGATCGCGTCGCCGCTGGGCGAGCAGGCGAAGGCCTTCGCCAAGAACTGGTTCGCCGGGGTCGATCGCGTGAAGCTCGAGCGCGATCATCCGGCCGAGATCCGCGACCGTTACAACCGCTACCTCGCCTACGTCCTCGCGCAGAAGCAGGGCGTCTGGCAGGTCTACAACGTCGAAGTGGTGCGCGCCGGCATGGCGCCGTACTACCCGAAGTACGGATACTCGCGCCTCTATCACAAGGAGTTCCTCGCGGCGCAGGCCGAGGCGAAGGCCGCCCACCGAGGCATCTGGGCGCCCGGCGCGATGGCAGCGCCAGACTATCCGGAGCGCGAGGTGTGGTGGACAGCGCGTGGCACGTTCGTCGAGGAGTTCCGCAAGGAAGCCGAGGGCAAGGCCGACTACATCGACATCACGCACTGGGATTCGATGAAGCAGCTCGAGGCTCACCTCGGCAAGGAGGTCCACCTGCTGGCGACCGTCGACGACGTCCAGGTCAGCGGCAAGGGGCCGGCGAGGGCGACGTTATCCCACACCATGCACAGCGGCTTCCCGCTGATCTTCTTCGACCGCGATGTCCTCGGGACCTCCGGGCTCGAGCAGTGGAAGGGCGAGTTCGTGGTCGTGACCGGGACGCCGACGTTCTACGAGAACAAGCACACCCACAAGAAGCAGCTCCAGATCCAGATCGACCGGGCCAGCCAGATCAAGCTCTCGCCGGTGCCAGGTTTGACCCCGCCGGAGGCCGTGACTCTGCCGCCGGCAGCGACTCCACCGGCGGCGGCGGCGACGACTCCGCCGGCCGCTCCGTGACCAAGCACACGTGCAGCGCACTGCCCAAGAGGGTGGCGGCCGTGAGATTGTATCGGCATGCGTTCAGTCGTCCTGGCAGGTAGCACCTGTGCCTTGCTCGTCTCTGCGTGCGGCCCTTCGAGCAAGACAGGTGAGTGCAAGGACAGCCTGATCGCGGGCGACCTCGTGATCACGGAGGTGTTCGCCGACTACAAGGCGGCCGCGGGAGGGACCGGCAGCGACGAAGGCAAGGAGTGGTTCGAGATCTACAACGCCTCCGACCGACCGGTGGACCTCGAAGGCCTGACGATCACGCACAGCCGGCCCGACGGCTCGAAGGCCAAGACCCACGTGATGGACCCGGTGACGATCGCGCCCGGCCAGTACTTCACGCTCGGAAACTCGACGCCGGATCTGGTGCCCGCCTACATCGACTATGGCTACAGCGCCGACCTCGGCGACTTCTTCAACACCGATGGCGGCAAGCTCGCGCTCGCGTGCGCCGCATCGGAGATCGACTCCGCGACCTACGAGCTGGTGAAGGAAGGCCACGCGCGCCAGCTCACCGCCTCGCAGCCGCCCGACTACACGCTCAACGACGATCTCGCGCAGTGGTGCGAAGGCGCCGACAGCGAGTTCGAGACCGGGAACTTCGGCACGCCGGGCACCGATAACGACTGCATCCCCGTGGTGATCGGCCAGTGCAATGATGCCGGTGTCCCGCGGGCCACGGTCGCGCCGCTCCCCGGCCAGCTGGTGATCACCGAGGCGATGCCGAGCCCGTCGAAGGTCAGCGACACGCTGGGCGAATGGTTCGAGGTCAAGGTGCTCGCCGACGTCGATCTCAACGGCCTCGGCCTCGACCGCGCTGGCGACAACGCCGTCGCGCCGGACCTCCTCGCCTCGCCCGACTGTATCCACGTGACCGCCGGCAGCTACGTCGTGTTCGCCAAGAGCGCCGACCCGCTCATGAACGGTGGGCTGCCCGCGGGCTCGGTCGTCGGCACGTTCAAGTTCTCGTCGGTGGCCGGCTCGGTCACCGCGCCCGGCGACATCCAGATCCTGGCGGGAACCACCGTGATCGACGCGGTCTCGTGGACCAAATCGACCACCGGCAGCTCGCTGCAGCTCGACCCCGACTTCGAGGACGCCGTCGCCAACGACCAGCTGTCGAACTACTGCGATGGCGTGACGGCATACGGCGCGGGCGACCTCGGCACGCCGGGCGCCGTGAACGGCCAGTGCACGTTGCTGCCGCCCGCGGGCATGTGC
The DNA here is from genome assembly GCA_018262455.1 of Deltaproteobacteria bacterium. Next base: position 7,979 of record JAGSPR010000299.1, read on the forward strand.
GACGACGCCGGGGTCATCCGGGCGATCGTGAAGCCCGCGGCTGGCCAGCTCGTGATCAACGAGTTCCTCGCGAACCCCGCGGGCAGCGGGACCGACGCGACGCAGGAGTGGTTCGAGATCGTCAACACCGGAGCGACGGCGTTCGACCTCAACGACCTCGGACTCAAGGGCAACGCCACCACCATCAACGTGATCCAGTCCGCGGCCTGCAAGTCGATCGCCCCAGCGGGCTTCGCGCTGTTCGCGCACAACACCGATCCGCTTCAGAACGGCATGCTGCCGGCCATCGACGCGACGTTCACGTTCGCGCTCGCCGCGAGCGCCGGCAGCTTGTCGGTGCTCGATGGCGCGACAGTGCTCGACGCGATCACCTGGACGACCCCCGCCGTGGGAGACGGCGTGTCTCGCCAGCTCAATCCGCTCAACACCAACTCGACGGACAACGACCTGCCCGCGAACTTCTGCGACGGCAAGGCGGCGCAGATGTACGGCACGGCCGCGAACTTCGGGACGCCCAAGGAGGTCAACGTTTGTCTATGAAGCTCGCGCTCGTGGCCGGTGTCGCGGCCAGCGC
>JAGSPR010000300.1 GCA_018262455.1 Deltaproteobacteria bacterium
GATGTAGCTGTCGGCGAGGAGCACGAGCGCGTGCCCGCTCACCAGCGCGAGCGCGACCGGCGACAGCCAGCCGTGCAGCTCGATCGCGGGTGCGCGACCGATCCATCGATCGCCGGTGCGTGTCGACACGAGCAGCCCGAAGATCACGTCGAGCGCGAGCGCGACGAATGCGGTGAACCCGGTCGCGCGCGCCAGCACCCATGGCGCCGTGCCGCCCGGCCGCGGGATCGCGGTCACGAGCCAGCCGGCGCGGCTCGCGATCGCACCGAGCAGCGCGAGCACCACGAGCCCGATCACGATCCCCCGGATCACATCACGCATCCGCAACCTCCAGATCTCCGACGAGCAGGAGCGAGCCATCCCGCGTGACGAGCGCACCGCCGAGACCGGGTTGGCCGTCGAGCCGGCGTGCGCCGTCGGTCGCCCCGAGCAGGAACACGACCTTGGCGAGGACGTCGGCCTGCTCGGCGGTGGCCGCGACGACGGTGACCTGCGCGAGATCCGAGCGCGACGGCTCGCCGGTGCGCGGATCGATCAGGTGATGCGCGGCACGGTCGCCGGCTCGCCAGCGCCGGCGATTGGGTGCGCTGGTCGCCACGGCGCGATCACGGAGCCGCAAGGTCGCGAGCACGTGACGCGCGTCGGCCGGATCTTCGATCTCGACCAGCCAGCCGGTGCCGTCGGGGCCGTTGCCGCGGAGCATCGCGTCACCGCCCGCATCGACCATCGCGGGCGCGGGCGCGAGGGCAGCCGCGTGATCGACGGTGCGTCCCTTGAGGAAGCCGCCGAGATCGATCGACAGGTGCGGCGGGCGGCGGACGAGCCGCGCGGGCTCGTCGATCGCGAGCTCGGCGAAGTGGGCGGGTGGAGCCCGCGCCGGTGGGGCGTCGTGATCGAGGGTGCCCGGGGAGAACGAGCGGTCGTAGCCGGCCGCGCGGAGCGCCCCGCCGATCGTCGGATCGAACAGGCCCTCGGTCTCGACGACGTGGCGCCCGGCGGCGCACAGCAGCTCCATCAGCTCGCGCGACACCACCACCGATCCGGTCGCCCGGTTGAGCCTGCCGAGCTCGCTGTCAGCGACGAACCGGCTGAACCGCCGCTCGGTGTCGGCGAACAGCCGCGCGGCCTGCTGCGCCAGCCGCTGCTCGGCGGCCGGATCGAGCGTCGGCGCGGCGATCGCGACGTCGGTGTTCATCGCGCGGAACGCGAACATCACGAGCTCCGGGTGCGCACCCGCAACGGGCGCGATGCGGGTGCACGGCGCGGCGTGGGGACCGCGACCACCGCCTCGCCGCGTGCCGCGAGCTCCCATCCCGGCGGCAGCGTCAGCACCGGGCGTTGCGCGACCGGCAGGTCGTCGAGCCACACCCCGCGGGTCGTCAGATCCGACGGCGCGCTGCGAGCCGGGCTCGCGGTCGGTGGACCTGGGGTGGTGTCCGCGATCGCGCGCCACGCGATCAGATAGACGCCGGCCAGCACGACGACGACGTACAGCCGCCACTCGAGCGTCGTCAGCGGGAGGCGGGGCGGCGTGCGTGCGCGATCAGTCATCGTCGTCTTCGTGATGGTCGTGAGGTCCGTGGTCCTCGTGGTCCTCGTGGTCCTCGTGAGCCTCGTGGTCCTCACGGTCCTCGCGGTCGTCGTGCATCGCGAGCTGGACCTCCGCATCGAGATCCGGCCCGGACGCCGGCGCCGGCGAGGGGGTGGGCTTGACCGGTACGAAGATCACCGGCGAGGTCGGTTCGGTGGGCCCCGCGGGTGCCGCTGGCACGAGCTCGGGTGGTCCGGCGGGGCGGAACCAGCCGAGCAGCGAGCCAGCGGTCACGCCGATCGCGATCGTGGTGGCAGTGGCCGCGGCGCCGACGGCCAGCGCCAGGCGGCGGGAAAGCGTGGGGGGATGATCGGACATCGAGGGTTCTCCAGTTCCCCTCGTTGATGCGGCCGCCGGCGCGTCGAGTCCATCGTACGAACGTGGGATGCCCGTGCTTTGCGCGTACTTGCGCGCCGGTCGTCCCACGGAAGGTGGAGCGGTCAGGTCAGCGACACGCGTGGACGTCGCGCATCGTCGTCGTGCGCTACGGCTTGCGCTTCACGAGGACGTATTGAACGACGGTCTTGGCTCCCTTGGGCACCTCGCAGCCGCCCATCTTTCCACCCGTGATCGACTGAGGGCCGTAGGGCGCCTGGACGACGAGCTGTTCGGTTGGCTTGTCGCGGTCATCGAACCACGTGTACGAGGAGCCGCTGTCGTGGAACGTCTTCTCGTCGGTCCCCAGCTTGGACTTGAAGAACGCGAACACAGTCTTCGGCTCGTCCGCCGTGTAGAACAACTGCGAGGCAGCGAATCCCTTCGTCGTGCAGAACAGCTGCGCTCCTGCGTACGCGGGGTAGCGTTTCGTGATCAGCGCGGCCGGCTTGTCGTCCGCCACGGTCGGGCCTTCGCCAAGACTGAATGACAGGGCCACCAGGCCCACCACGAGCGTTCGCTTCATCGAGACTCCTTGGATGGATGCAGCTGCGCCAATACCACGGCGCGCGCCCGACGCGTCGCTGAGTCGAGCTCACTGTCAGCTTCCGAGGTCGCGCGATTTTCGCGAAGGAAATCCGCCGATCGACGAATGGTAGCTGTACCCATGTCGAACCAGCTCGTGCGCGTCCTGCCTGCTCTCGCCGTCGTGCTCGCCGCGCCCCTCGCCCGGGCGCAACCGACGTGCACGGTGGCGGTCGTCCACGCGCCCGAGGCGGTCACCGCCGAGATCGAAGCGTGGATGCGCGCCGAGCCGCCTTGCCGGGTTGCCTTGCAGGTCCGCGCGGTCGCGACGGCCGACGGGTTGTACGTGATCGCGCAGGAGCCGTCGGGCAGGCTGCACGAGCGCGTCGTTCCCGACGGGCGTACCGCGGCGGTGCTCGTCGCGAGCTGGGCCGCCGACGATGGAGCCGCCGCCCCCGCGGTGGCGACGTCGGCGACGCCGGGGACGAGCGCGCCGGGGACGAGCGCGCCGGGGACGACCGCGGTGGTCGCAACGCGCCCGGTCGAACGCAGGTCGCGCCTCGTCGACATCGGCGGGATGTACAGCCTCACGCAGGACGGCACGTCGCTGCGGATCGGGATCGACGCGCTCGCCGTCGGCCCGATCAGGCTCGGGGCGGTGATCGCGCGCCAGACCACGACCTGGCACACCACCGACCCCGCGCTGCAGACGACGGACCTCCAGCTGCTCGCGCGCGGGGCGACCGAGTACGCCTGGGGGGAGGTCTCGTTGCGTGGCGAGCTCGCGGCAGGCTTCGTTCGCTCGTCGGAATCGATGGCGTCCTCCCCGTCGGTCACCGGGCCGCTGGCGCAGGCGTCGCTCACCGTCGGTGGCTGGTTCACGCGTAACTGGCGGCTGCGCGGCGGGCCGCTCGTCGAGACCATGCTGGACGCGAGCTACCCGAGCGGCAACGTGCGGGGCGGGCTCGAGCTGCGCCTGTGGGTCGGCCTCGATCGGAGGCTGTGAGCCAGCGATGCGGCCGCTCCTCCGGATCGTACCGTTGCGCCGCCCCGGCACTGCCGTGTCCGAGCTCGGCGACGACGCGCTGATCGCCGCGGCCGCGACGGCGGATCCGGTCGCGCGGGCGGCCCTGTTCGAGCACAACGTCGACGCGATCCATCGCTTCGTCGCACGGATGTGGAGGGGCAACGCGGAGGTCGTCGACGATCTCGTGCAGGCAACGTTCCTCGCCGCGTATCGATCGATCGGCCGGTTCAGGCCGGGTGGGCGCGTGCGGTCGTGGCTGTACGGGATCGCCGCGAACGTCGTGCGCGACCACGCGCGCCGCGAAGGTAGGCGGCTGCGCGCGATGTCGACGATCGCTGACTGGTTCCGTGACGAGCCCATCGCCGCGATCGATCCGTGGGATCGCGAACGCCTCGCGCGGTTGCCCGAGGCGATCGATGCGTTGCCGCACGATCTCAAGGCCGTGCTGGTGCTGGTCGATCTCGAGGGCCAGACGACGCGCGAGGCGGCGGCCGCGCTCGAGGTCCCGGAGGGGACGATCTGGCGCCGCGTCTATCACGCACGCCGGCGCGTCCGCGCGCTCGTCGATGAGGGTCGGCGATGACCCGCTGTCCCGGTTCGGGTGCGCTCGCGGGCGCGGTGCTCGGCGGCGATGACGAGGTGACGCGCCACGCCGCGAGCTGCGAGCACTGCCGCGCGATCCTCGGCGAGCTCGGCGCGACCCGCGCGGCGCTCGCCACGCTGCCGGCGCCGGCGCTTTCCTCCGCCCGCCGCGCCGCGCTGGCCGATGCGGTCTCGATCTCGGCGGGCCAGATCAGTCTCCCCATCGAGCGCACGCCCCGGTTCGGCATCGTGGTCGGCGTTGCCTTCGCCGCCGCCTGCCTCGCGATCGTCGTGCTGCGGGGCGACCGGTCGGCGCCGGCGCCGGCTTCCGCGCTGGTGAGCGCCGCGCCTCTACCCCCGAACCGATCGCAGGTGACCGTGGTCCCGATCGTCGGCGAGCCGTCGGTGCAAGCGCTCGACGGCGCGACCTACGAGATCGAGCGCACGGGTTCACGCCGGACGATCCGCATCCGTGGCGGAGGTGGTCTGGTGATCGAATCGAGCATGCCCGTCGACGTCGAGCACGGCTCGTCGAAGGTGGCGCTGTCTCCCGGTCGCACCGAGCTCCGCACGCGGAGCGGCGCGATCTCCAGCGTCCACGTGTTCGCAGGGACCGCGGAGATCTCGGACGGACCGCGGGTGACTCGGGTCGTCGCCGGGGAGACCTGGGCGCTGCCCGTCCCCGCCGAGCCGGCTCGCCCGCCCCGGCAGGACGCCGCCAGGCCCGTGCCGGATGCGCCGGCGATCACCAGCGGCAAGGAGTGGTTCCAGATCGGCTGGTTGGCCCTGCGCGAAGGCCGTCACGCCGACGCGCTCGCCGCGTTCGATCGCGCGGACGATCCGTCGATCGTCGAGGACGCCGCGTTCTGGGCCGCGTTCGCCGCCGAACGTGGGGGAGATGCCGGGACCGCCCTCGGCCGGTTCGAGCAGTTCGCCCTCAGGTTCCCGCACTCCGACCGCGCCGCGGCCGCCGCCCTGCACGCGGCCCGGCTGCGGGGACGTTGAGCACGCGGCCGCAGGTCCCGAAACGGCCAGCGCGGCCAACCCGACCCAGAAGGCCGCGTTGACCGCGCGAAGCGCGAGATCTGATCAGATCATCCGGTCAGATCATCCGGGCGTTCAGTGGCCCGCCGCGTGGAACGTGAACGGGTAGTTCACCTGCACGTTGCCACCATCGGTCGGACGCGGGAACTCGATGTTCTTGATGACGCTGGCGACGCAGCTCGCCACCTTGCCATCGAAGCCGCCACCGGTCGATGAGGTCACCGTGCCGCTGCCGGTGATGAGGAAGTTCACCATCACCTCGCCCTCGATGCCGGGGTGCGCCAGCAGCTCGCTCTCGTAGCAGTACGCGATCTTCTGGACGTTGCGCTTGATGTATCGCTTGATGATCACCTTGTCGAGGCCGCCACCGGAGGTCGGCAGGCCGATCGTCGGCGGCGGAACCGACGGCGTGTGGTTGCGGCCGTGCCCCCAGCTACCGCCGCCGCCATAGCCATCGCCCGCCTTCGTGCCGTTGCCGGCCGTGCCGTAGGCACCCGCGCCGACGATGCCACACGGCTCCATCGTGCACCCGCCACCTGGACCGAAGCCCTTGCGGCCGAACCCGAAGTTGCCGTGACCTTCACCCTCGGCGCCGAACAGCGGGCCGTAGATGTCCGCGGCGTCGAAGCCACTCGAGAAGTCGGCGGTGCCGGTCAACGCATGGATGCTGGCGCTCAGGGCCTGGGTGTCTCCGAGCACGCCGGCCGACCGCGCGGCCTCGATCGCCTCGGCCCGGCTCAGCTGCGGCTCGGCCTGCTTGTTCTCGATCCGGAGGTGACCGTCCGCGCGCTGCGAGTCAGGCTTGCCGGATTCCCCCTCGTCCAGGGCCATGGTCGCGCCCGCGCCGGCCTTGCCGGTATCCTCACCCGGCTGGTCCTGCTCCGGCGGTGGCGGGGTCTCCTCCTGGTTGGTGAGGCTGGCGCGCAGCAGCAGCTCCTCATTCGAGGCGAGGTCGAGGTTCACCCCACTGTCGTCGGCAGGGATCGTGTCGAGGAACCAGACGAGGCCGAGGTGGGCCGCGAGCGACGCGGCAACGATGCCGAGCGCTCGACGCTCGAGGTTCGCGACCAGGGGCATCGCTTGCTGCCGCGGCCTGGCGACCGCCGACACGAGGAACGTGGTCTTGCCGGCGCGCGCGCGGATCCGCGCCATCGCCGGGATCGGCACCTCGATCGCACCCGCGGTGGACAGCGACGGACGCGCGCGCCCCTGGGCGACGAGCTCGGACAGCGGCGTCGACGCGCCCCCGACGATCAGCTCGCCCTCGATGCCCGCGCCGTAGTTGAACACGAAGTCGTCACCCGACGGCGCGACGAGCGGGAAGCTGTCGGACGGCGCGTCCTCGATCGGCTGCTCGACCTCGGGCGCGGTGCCGATCCGGTAGAACGGGCTCCTGCGCTCGCGGCGACTGCGGGCGAGCCCCGTGGTCACGCCGACCAGGCCGAGCGCGAGGCCACCGAACCCGAGGAAGTCGATCGCGGGGCTCACCAGCACCGGGCGGAACGCTCGCGCGGGTCGGTGGAGCGTCTGCGTGTGGTACTGGAGTGCTTCCTTGTTCATCGCGGCGGTGTCGATCGCCACGTAGAACGAGGCCGCCGAGGCGATCAAGCAGGCGAGGCCGCCGGCCGCAAGGCCCCACGTCGCGGGGGTCACCTTGCCGCCACGCGGGTCCATGCAGTGCTTCACGCTGACGACCGAGTCGCCGAGCATCGCGGCAACCTCGATGGCGCGCGCGCCGCCCTCCTCGATCGAGTCGGCCATCGCGGCCTGGAACATCGCCGGCGAGGCGGCTGCCATCAGCGGCATCACGGTGTGCGGGCTCGGCGCGGGCGGCGCGATCGCGGGCCTCGGCGCGACCGGTGCGGCCAGCACCGGTGTGGCCAGCACCGGGGTCGGGGCCGGGCGCACGGGCAGCGGGGGCGGGACGACGGTCACCACCGGTGCCGTCGCGGTCTCGCCGATCGCGAGCTCGATGTGCGAGTCGCCGACGCGGAGCGTGTCGCCGCTCTGTAGCTTGGCCTTGTTGACCTTCTGGCCGTTGACGAAGGTGCCACCGGTGGAGCCGAGATCGATCACGCTGACCTCGGACCCGGTGACCTCGATGATCGCGTGCATCCGGCTGCACGCCTCATCATCGATCCGGAGGTGCGCGGACGGCACCTTGCCGATCTTGATGACACCCTGGCTCAGCTGCTCCTCGCGGATCAGCTGGCCGTTCTTGAAGATGCGAAATGACAGCGAGAGCTTGGAACTGGCCACGAGAGACCTCCGTCGGATGGCGCCGCGCGCCGTGGCTCTGGCCGGATCCGCGAACGATCTCGCGCGACACTCGCGCGCAATGACGTCGCGGCCTGTTCGGCCATCGCGACCCGCTCGGCGACGTGCCTTGCGAATCGAACGTATGACAGCGCTCCGTGCGCTCGGTTCCGGGATTCTTCCGTTGTGAGCGCGTGCAACCACGACGATGTAGGCGTTGTCCTCGCCCGCCGGGACGACGGCCAGGCCGCGGCCGGCTAGCGCGAACGGCAGATGCGCCGGAGTCCAAGCCACGCGTAGTGGAACACCGCCGGGTGCATGGTGTCGTCACAGAGCTGCGCGAGCTCTCGGCGCCTGCCCAGCGCGCGCAGGTTGCGGGCGAGCGCGGCGCGGGCGGGATAATCCCAGTACGTGCTCGGGTCGTCGACGAGCGCCGCCAGCAGCGCGGCCGCGCGCGCGCGATCGCCGGCCAGCTCGGACTCGATCGCCGTCGCGAGCTTGCCGTCGCGCGTGGTCAGCCCGTCACGAGGAAACGTGTGCGGCGTGCCGAGCAGCGGTGCGGCCAGGATCTCGTAGCGCCGGAACCAGATCAGCGAGCGCGAGCTCGCACGCAGGTGGTCCAGCAGCTCGCGGGTCTCGTCGACGAGCTCGTCGGTGACGACCAGCTCCATCAGCTCGTGAAGCTCCTCGCTCGCGGCATTCGGGCCGGCGGTCGCGAGATCCTTCCAGGCCGCATCGAAGGCACGCCGGGAGGCGGCGCGGTCGCCGGTCGTCAACGCCAGCCGCCAGGCGCCGACCCGGCGGGGGTACGCCGCCTCGAACGCGGCCTCGAGCTCCGCCGGCGGCGGGCGATCCAGGAGCACGTACGCGTAGAGGTTGAACGGCAAGTAGTCGGTCCGCGCGAGCTGTTCGTAGTTGCCGCGTGCCAGCTCGATCTGTGCCAGCCCATCTCGGTCGAGGTGGTTGTTGCGCATGGCCTCCGCGTAGTCCCGATGCGCGAGCGCGTATTCGGCGACATGCACGGCAGCGGGCTTGAACGGCACCCGTCGGTCGAGGACCTTCCGGAGGTAGGCCACGCCGGTCTGGAAATCGCCGTCGTGGAAGTGTGCCTCGCCGAGGTAGTAGTAGAGGTCACGCCGCGCGATCGATCGCCTCCTCGATGAGCGCGTCGGGCGCGAGCGACCAGCCTCGCACGGATGCGACGGATGCCCAGCCTTCGGGAACCGATGGATCGATCTCGACGGCCTGCTCGAAGTACACGCGGGCATCGGTCCACAGGTCGGCATCCATCGCGGCGGTGCCGAGATCGAACAAGATCCGCGCGTGCGTGTGATCCGGATCCGGGAGGTGACCGCCGGGGACGGCGGTCGCGACGGCGCGCGACAGCTGGGTCTCGAGTGCCGCGAGGCGATTGGGCGGCGCGGACTCCGAGATCGAGACGATCTTTCCGCTCGTGAGGTCGACCAGCTCGAACCGGGCATCCAGCGTGGCCGAACGGGATGCCCCGGTGGGGTGCTCGTCGATCGTTCCGCGAACCAGCCAGCTCGCTCCGAGCCGACTCGCGGTGGCCGTGAAGCTCTCCTCCGGGCGGCGCTGCTTGACGAGCTGGGTCGGCGAGATGGCGGCGACCCGTTCGGCCGTCCCGAGCAGCGTCGCGAGCACGCCTCCGACCACGTGCGGATCTGGCTGCCCGGCGCCGGACGTCAGGAGCTTGGTCGGGATCGCCTGCACCGCGATCCGCGCGGGCCGTGGAGCCGTGGCGACTTGCTCCTTCGAGGTCGCTTGCCACGTCGCGACCACGGCGAGCCCGATGACGACGAGCGTCCCCGCGCCGACCAGCGGCACGCGCGAACGCCCCGCCGCGCGCGCGCTCGGACGTGCCGGCTCGAGCGCGCTGGCGAGCTCGCCGAGCGTCGGCCGCGCGGCCGGATCGCGCGCGAGCATGCGCATGACGAATGGGCCCAGCGGATCGGCCAGCGCAGCAGGCGGCTCGCGGCCGTCGACCACGCGGGCCATCAGCTGGTACAGGTCCGGGGCTTCGTACGGCCGGCGCCCCGCGAGGCACTCGTAGATCATCACGCCGAGGCTGTAGACGTCACTCGCCTCGCTCGACGGATCGCCCTGCATCACCTCCGGCGCCATGTACGCGGGAGTCCCGAACACCGTGCCCGTTGGCCCCGTGACGACCGTATCTGGACTGGTCTCGGTGCCGTTCACGCGGAGCGTCTGCGTGAGCGCGTCCGCCACCGAGGTGGCCCTTGCGCCGCGCGATCTGGCGGCGGGGGAGTCCTCGCCATCGAGCCGCCGCGCCATCCCGAAGTCGACGACCTTGACCAGACCGGTGCGGCCCACGACGACATTCTCGGGCTTGATGTCACGGTGGAGGATGCCGGCGGCATGCGCGGCGGCCACGGCGACGCCGACGCTCGCGCAGATGGCGAGCAGCTGGTCGCGCTTCGGCGCCCGCTCGGCCTGCACGAGGAGCTCGCGGAGGGTGCGGCCCTCGAGGTACTCCATCGCGATGAACTGCTGGCCTTCGTGATCGCCGATCTCGAAGATCGTCACGATCCCCGGGTGGCTGAGCGCCGCGAGGGCGCGCGCCTCGGCCCGGAACAGCTCGCGCAGCGCAGGCTGCGTGGAGTGGGTGCGGTGCAGCAGCTTGAGGGCCACCGAACGCTTGAGCTCGGGATCGTGCGCCACGAACACCCGCCCCATGCCGCCCTGGCCAAGCTCGCGCTCGACGTCATAGCGGCCGATTCGCTGCACGGAGCACCAGTATAGACCAAGACCGGCGGTCCCCTCACGCGCGCATCGCGACGGGCGCCGGCTATTGCACGACGCAGCGCATGCGCGTGACCGCGGTCGGTTCGGGGGGGCTCGAGCGCACGACGACGAGCTTGAGGTTCTGCGCGCTCGGACAGCTCGCGGGATCCGCCTGGACCTTCCAGCAGGTCGCCGTCTCGGCTGCATCGCACGGAGCGATCGGGGTCACGGCTCCGCCAACGAGGTCCTCGACGATGCAATCGACCTGGATGCCGGGCATGCCCGGATCGATGTCGGCGAGCGGGGTCGGGACGCACGGGGATCCTGTCGTGCTCGCGATGAGATCGCCGATGTCGGCGAGCCCCCCCGACAGATCCTGCTGACAGATCGTGGGGGCCAACGAACGCTGGGGGAACAGATCGAGGAGCGACTGGATCCGGACGCCAGGATCCGCGACCACGGCGCCGGTGCACGAGTGGGCGAGCGCGGGCTGCGTGACACCGTTGGTGTCGCGCGGCTCGACCGCCACGGGCTCGGGCGTGCCCATGAACGCGCTCACGATCACTTGCTTCGGATCCGGCTTGAGGCCGACGAGGAAGTCGCGATAGTCCGAGACGCCGTCGAGCAGCGTCGAGCTCACGCTCGCGGCGCACTGCGCCTTCGGGCCGGCGATGTTCATCTCGTCCGGAGAGGCGCCGCCCGTCGCACAGGTGACCCCGAACCGCGTGCAGCGGAACGACTGCAGGGGACCCAGGGTCGTCTCGTCGGCGCCAAACAGCGCGGGATCGGCGGCCGAGCAGTCGTCTTCGTCGGTGAGCATCACGACGGCGAGCACGGCCTCGGGCCGCAGGAACCCCGCGTTCGCCGGGTTGCTGTCGAGCGCCGCTCGGATCGCGTGGAGCGGCTGCTCGAAGCCGCAGCCTGTCGCGCCAAGTTGCGCCATCTGGCCGAACACGGCGGCGAGGGTGCCGGTGTAGTTGCGGGCCCGCGTGCCATCCGGCAGCCCGATGTCGGAGAGGAAGCTGCCGGTGATCGGCGCGCCATTGACGGTGAGCTTGCCGCCGTCGCCAAGGCCTGCACACCCGCCATTGCCCACCGTGCCGACCGGAGGTGCGGGATTCGGGTTGCCACGTGCGCTCGTGCCCATGTCCGACGAGATCACGCCGAGGTGAAGGTTCGGCAGGCCCGCGCCGCCTTGCTGGAGCGCGTTGATGAAGCTCGGAAAGCTCGCGACGAGGTTCGCTTGCTTGTCGGCCATCGAGCCGGAGTTGTCGATCATGAACAGCAGATCGACGTCGCGATTCTGGGTCGCCGGAAGCTCGACGACGGTCTGGTGACGGTCGGCATCCGGGGGCGACTGGCCGCCCCCGCCGCAGGCACTCGCCATGAGGATTGTGAGGATCGTGGTTCGCGTCGTCATGTCCGCGCTACTTTGCAGCGGCCAGGCCACGGTAACAACGCCTGCGAACCGCGTCATCGCCTCGCGCGGAGTATCCTCTCCGCCACACCTCTGCCACCAGAACGGCGTTCCGACAACGCACCATGCCGGCCACCACCACGACGCTCGCGCAGCGATTGAGCGTGTTCCTCCGCGCTGGACTCGTGCGCCAGATCCCGAGCCGGTGGCAACAGATCCAGGGAACCGTCGAGATGGCGCCGTATGTCGCGAGCCTCGACGCGACCGAGGAGCGCTGGTATCGCGGCGCGCTGCTCGGCCATCCGGTCCTGCGTCAGCCTCTCATCCTGTCGCAGGTCGGGATCGACCACCTGCGGATCGGCAGCGGCCTCGGCGCCAAGCTCGAATCCGTCTGCCGGCATCTCCAGCTCACCCACCATCGCGGGATGCCGGTGTTCGATCTGCAGGTCATCCAGACCCACCCGGGCGGTCTCGAGGTGCTGCGCCTCTCACTCGAGGCGTCGCTCGCGGAGGCCACGCCGAAAGCGAGACGCCAGAACCGGGTGGCCCGCCTCATCCTGCCGCGAGCCAGCGTGTACTACGAGCGGTTCCTCGGCACGGCAGGCTGGATCGCGCGCGCGGAGAGGCTGGACTATCCCGAGCCACCGGAGGAGGGCTCGCGGTTCCCCAGCGAGTTCTTCAGCCTCGCGGGATTCCTCAACCACTGCGCGGCGGCCTTCCCGGCTTCGCTCGACGAGCTCCCGCTCCATGCCGTGCTCGCGCATCTCGCGCGCCTTGCCGGTCGCCGCGCCCGCGAGCGCCGCCGCCAGGGTTGATGACGCGGCGACGCCGGGGCGAGCGCGCGCGGGCTCACCACCACAGCGAGCGCTTCGAGGCGACCGCGAAGTCGAGCTCGGCCCACAGCAGGAGCTGCCAGGGCCCGCGCGCTGGCTCGCTGATCTCACGCGCGATGAACGCTACCGGCTCGCGGTCGCGCTGGTCGTCGGCGATCACCCGGCGTGCGCCGAGCCCGATGAACAGCGGCGTCATGCGGAATTGGCGCTCCATCGGCGACGATGGCCTGCCCAGCCCAGTCACCGCGAGCTCGACGCCGAGCGCACCGAACAGATCGCGGACGTGGTGGTGCGCTCCGAGGTTCGCGTCGCGGAACCGACCACGCGCCTCGAGCCGCAGCCACGGCGTTGCGACGACGGTCGCGCGGAGCCGAACATCGACGTCGCGCGCGACGGCAAGGCTCCAGTCGCCCGAGTCGAAGGCCCGCACCCCGCGGAACCGCGCGTCGCCGAGCAGCGCGGCGCGATCGAAGCGGCCGAGCCGCGCGCCGACCGCGGGCGTGAGGATGCGGTAGCTGCCCTCGCCGCCCGAGACCGCGGCCAGCGTCGCGTACCAGCCCCAGGCTTGGTGATCGATCTGGCGGCGCAAGCTCCCGATCGACCACAGCTGGTCCTGGTGGCTGCGATAGCCGTACTTGTCGATGAAGAACTGCGTCGCGAAGAACTCGAGATCGAAGGCCTCGGCGCCCCACGTGACGAGGCCCCCGTCGCCCGGATCTGCACCGCCTGGCCTCACCCGGTCACCGTTCGAGTACAGCGCCAGCCTCGGCCCGCGGACCCGGACATCGATCAGGTCGCCGGTGATCAGGTTCTCGAGCGAGCCGAACGAGCCGGACGCGTCCATGCACGGCACACCTCCCTCGCGTCGCGCCTCCTCGGGGTCCTTGCAGTTCTCGGCGTGACCGGGTGTCGAGATCCCGGGCAGTGCGGTCACTGCGACGACGACGATCGCGATCACGATTCGCACGCGCGGTCCGGCTGCAACCGCCGTACCGCGTCCAGGGCCGCGCGATCCTTTCGATCGCGACGATCGGCGCGCGTCGCGATCGCGACACGCGTGTCGCGATTTCACGGTCGAGGTGGAGATTCCTCAACCACGGGTTGACGGGGCCCGGAGCGTTAGTCGTGAGAGCCGCGTTACCGATCTGACAGCGAGAGCGCACCCGGGTGGCTGTCGATCACGATGGGCTTGACACGTTCGGAGCGCGCGCTCAGTGTCCGCGCACCTCGGAGCAAAGAGCCTTATGAATCACCTGGTTTGTTTGATCATGATCGGCGTTGTGGGTGCGGCGGCGTGTGGTGGCACCGACGGCAAGCAAGACATCTCACAGGCGCCGTTCGATCTCGAAACCGAGGGCAAGGACGATAGCCCCCGGTTTCCGTCCAAGGGCGGCGACTTGCGGATCGCAGAGCTCGAGACCGGGTCGTTCACCGCGACGCGTGGGTTCATCGGCTACGAGATCCGACTCGAGGCCGGCATCGTCGACATCGATCTGACGGGAGACGACGACACGATCGTGTACCTGTTCGGCCCCAAGAAGCCGAATGGCAAGTACGCGCGGTACGCGGCGGCCTTCAACGACGATGTCGATCCGGGCGCGAACCTCAACTCTCATGTCGTCTTCTCGGTCCCGACGGCGGGCATGTACCGGATCGTGGTGTCGACCTACGACAACTGGCTCGAGTACCCGGTCCACGTCAGCCGCGGCGACTACCGGCTGATCGTGAAGTGCCAGGGCGGCGTGTTCGGCGCGTGTGGGCCGGCGGTGTCGGACCTGGGCGGCGCGTGCTGGGAAGACACCGACTGTCTGAGCGGCGAGGACAAGCCGCTGCACTGCGAGGGTGAGGTGACGTGTCTGCCGGGCACCCAGTGCCTGTTCGTGCGACAGGGTACGTGCGTCGAGGACTACACGTGGATGACGTACGCGGCGAAGCAGTGCTCGAACCCGTGGAGCCAGACGGTCGTGTCCCCCGAGGAGGCGAGCCAGTTCGCGAGCGCCGAGTACGCGCAGCTCGTCAAGCACTACGCCGGATTCGGGATCGTGCTCGACGAGGTGGGCGCGCTCACGCCGTCGGAGCCGTCGGTGCACTGCCTCGCGTGTGGCTGCGCGCGCGGCGACCTCCTCACGATCAAGGTGAAGACGCCCCTGGCCGCGGTGCTGGCCAACGAGCACGGCTGGATCTACTCGAGCGTGGCGCCGCCGTCGATGGGCCTCTCGCCGCGGCAGTGCGGCACGAACCCGTGGCAGACCGCGCCGGCGGCCGACGAGGGAGCCGAGCTCGAGCTCGTCGACACCTGGCTGGCGGGGCTGGCGGCGAAGGTCAACCTGCGCGGCTTCGCGTCACCGGTGCAGCAGGTCCCGGCGTGCTCGGCCTGCTCGTGTGCGCGCGGCGACCGGCTGATCGCGTTTCCGGTGGATCAGGAGAGCGCCGGCCGGCTGTCGGCCGAGGGCTTCTCGGATCTCCAGGTGCCTTGACCCGCTGCGGGAACGGCCCTTGACTCTCCGCTTGGGGGAGACTTGACGGTGCCATGGCGATGTTACGTATTGGCGAGTTCTCGAGGGCGCAGGTGGGCTGGTCGCGTACAGCGGTGCCGACATGCAGCCGGAAGCTCGCAAACCGCTGCAGCGCGCGACCCCAGCCGAGTATCATGGGACGACGTGCGGTGGATCTGGGACGACGTGCGGTGGATCTGGTGTTGGCTCGCCATGCTCGGGGGATGCCAGTTCCAACCCGGCGTTGCCGCCAACGCCGACGACGCCGCCAACGCTGGCGATGCCGACATCGATACGCCGACAGGCGAACCCATGATCGATGGCGTGGCCGTCACGCCGTTCTGCGACCCCACCGATCTGAACCTCGTGGTCTGCTACCCGTTCGAGGGCAGCGCCGAAGACGCGTCGGCCAACCACCTCGCCCCCACGACCACCGACGTAGCGTTCGTCGCCGGCAAGGTCGGGATGGCGATGCAGTTCGGCCCGACGAGCGCCGCGGATGTTCCCGACAACCTCCTGTTCGACGTCACCGCGCTGACGATCGAGGCGTGGATCCGACCCACCCAGATTCCGGGCGCGGGACAGCGCGCAGGCATCGTCGATAACGACGGGCAATACGGATTCTTCCTCCACGACAGCGGCGAGCTGCAGTGCACCTCCGGGGGCCCAGGCAGACTACCTTGGACTGGTCCAACACCTCCTCGGGCCTACTCATCCGCGGTTACCCACACCGCTCTACACGACAGATGTTTCGCGAACAGCTTGCGACGGTCGTCGGAGTTTGGCTCACTGGCAAGTAGTGCGCAGTGGTCTGCCGGCGGGGGGAGCTGAGCTCGGTCAGCTCGTGATGGCGCGGCCTCGGCTTGCGATCGTGGTCCGATGCGCCCTCGTCGCGTGGATCGCGAGCGGTTGTGGACGCATCGGCTTCGACGCGATCTCGGACCCAACCCAGACTTCGGACGCGACCGGTGACGCGACCGGTGACGCGATCACGATTGGCACGATCGCATTCGTGCAGGCGGGCCCCGTCGTCGTCATCGGCAGCGGTCCGATCACGGTCACGCTGCCCGCGCCGAGCACGGCGGGCACGCTGCTCGTCGCGACCATCGCCACCAACAGCGTCAGCCCGATCGGTCTGCCCGCTTCGTGGACGACGGCCGCGTCTGTGATGACGAGTGGAGCGTGCGCGGTGGCGCTCGCCTTCGAGGCCAACAATCCAGGAAACCTCACCAGCTTCACCTTCACCGTGAATGGTCCGATGGTGGGCCAGGTCACCGAGTGGTCCGGCGTCTCGGCGACCTCCCCACTGGACGCCACCGGCACGCAAAGCGGCACGTCGCCGTCCACCTCCCAGCCGGTCCAGACGACCAGCTCGACGCTCGCGGCCGCCGAGCTCGGGGTGAGCGTGTTCTGCGCAGACGTCAACATGCCGACGTACACACCAGAGAGTGGCTGGACGAATCTGGGCAATCACAGCGACAGCTCGGCCTTCCCCTCCTTCACCAGCGACTTCGCGCTCGACCTCCCGATCGGCGTGGTCAGCGAGACGCAGACGAGCAGCCGGTCCGCGAAGTACGCCTCGGCCCTCGCGACGTTTCGGCCATGACCTCGTCGTGCCTCGACCTGGATCACGAAGCACGC
>JAGSPR010000640.1 GCA_018262455.1 Deltaproteobacteria bacterium
ATCCAAGAGGGTGCCCGTCGCGACACTGGAACCATTCGAGCTCGCGTAAACGATCGACGCTTCGGCAACACAGGCAGCGCCCCCGCAGACCGAACTCTCGCACTCGGTGTCGACAACGCACCCTCGACACTGGCTCGTGCTCTGGTCGCAGATCGGCGACGAGGTCGTGCAGTCGTTGTCGGTGGCACACGCCCGGCAACCCCCGACGGCGACGTCGCAGCCGAGCGGGCACTCGACCAGCTCGAAGTCATTCCCGGCGCTGTTGCAGGTCACGGCCTGCTGGCCGCGACAGACGGCCACTTCGGCGGGCATGCACGTGACCGCGATGCAGGCCATCGGCGCCCCACCGATCGCGCCGTCGACATCGCAGAACGGCAACGCAGGATCGCTGCACGCGCCGTCGGCGCACGACCTTGGATTCGGGGTGGTGCACGCGCATCCAAGCCCGAAGAAGACCACCAGCCAGGACCGTCGCCACATGCGCCAATTCTTGATCAGCGATGGGTGCGCCGTCGAGCGGTTCGGCACTCAGGGCGTTCCGGGACAGCCGAACGTCGCGAGATCCACGCTGCGGTCTGCGTGACGGCGATCAGCGCGGGCCGAGCAGGTAGAGCGCGTGGATCTCGGTCGCGGTCAGCGCTCGGTCGTAGATCACGATCCGCTCGATCTCGCCGAGCCAGTGGCGTGGCCCGCTGCCGTCATCGACCAGCTCGTTGCCGATGACGACCGGGAACGCGGCATTCCAGCTCTGGAGCGTGCCGCCCTTCGCGTCACGGGCGACCTCGGCGCCGTCGACGTAGATCAACCGCGTGTTGCCGTCGAGAACACCGACCACGTGGCTCCGCGGTCGGGCCGCGAGCGGGATCAACTCCGGCGTGACCAGCTCGGGATTTCCGTTGCCGTCGGTGCTCGAGGTCCGCACGCGGAACACCCAGCGCCGATTGGTCTGCGCGAGCATCACGTCGCGCTCGAAGCCATCGGCGGACACCGTCGCGATCCGCGCCGGACCGACCTGCATGCCGCTGGCCGGCGTGACCCACGCCTCGATCGTGAGTCGGTTGGAGATCAGGCAGGCCTCGTAGATCTTGCTCGCCGCGCCCGCGGATCGGATCCGCACCGGGGCGGTGATGCCCAGCGCGCCGGCTCCCCACGTCACCCCGCTCGGATCATCGATCATCAGATCGAGCGCGGGGGCGGGGCCGGTGTCGTGCACGACATCCCCCGACGGCTCGTCCATCTCCCAGCGAGCGATCACGCCGCGAAGCTCGTGGGGACCATCGATGGCGGGTCCGGCATCGCCCACGGACGCGGTGAATCCGCAGCCCGCGCAGAGCAGCATCGCCAGCACCCGCATCCAGGTCACCGTATCAGGCGAACCCGGGCAGGTGACTGTCGGAGCACACGCCGATCGCCGCGCATCGCCCTACATCAAGCCGTTGACCCCGTGCCCGAGCTTCTCGTACCGTTGGATCTTCGATCTCCTGGGGAGGGAACGTGCGCTGTTCCTGGGCCGCGGGATCACGCCGGGCGTGGTCGGCAGCACCGACGGGGCGCAGCGACCGGTGGCCGTCAGCCCGACGACGCTGGCCCCGGACCCGAACGGCGTCCGGATCACGCCGGCGCACTTGCACCAGGCGCTCCGCAAGCTCGCCGGGATCGATGGCAGCGCGGACGCTGCGGCGTTCCCGCTGGCCGGCGGCGAGATGCCGATCCTCGGCTGAGTCAGCCCGCGCGGGCGAGCCGGGCCTTCGCGAGCTCGTCGGTGCACTCGAGGACGGCCTCGGGGTGTAGCGTCTGGCGAACTCGATCGCCGACCTGGCGCTGCTCGGAGAGGTGATCGAGCAGCACGAGCTTGGTGCGGTGCTCGTGATCGCGCGCGTGCTCGGCGCGGCGACGCGCCCGATGGAGCAGCTCGCAGGCGACGCTGGCCGCCGCCCCGGTCGCGACCAGCGCGGCCCAGTCGGGCCAGTCGATCCCTTCGATCGTTCCTCGCCCGAGCCACAGCGCGGCGAGCGCGGCGACCGCGGTCGCCGGCAGGCCCGATCGGAGACCGGCGACATAGGCGCTCGCGACGAGCGCCGGCATGAAGCTGATCAGATGCGGGACGTTGCCGTACAGCAGCACCTGAATAGCGACCGTCGCCACCCACGCAGCAAGCACGACGATGTAGGTCTGCCGGACGGAGGACGCGCTTGTCATCGATCCTGGTGACTCGACCGTCTCGCCCGGGCGTTGAGCCCGCGAGATGGCAGCGCCCGGCGATCGCGGGTCACACGTCGGGGCCGAAGTAGTACGCCGCGCACGCCTCGCACAGGCCGTGCGTGAGGTTCTCCACGGGCTGCGCGACCAGCGCGGGGACCCAGTCCCAGCTCGGCGTGGCGACGCAACGAACTCGTCGGCAGTGGGCGCACTGGGTGATCAAGCCGGCCGCGCTGCGATACCGGCTCGCGACGAACGGGTGTCCCGGGTCGGCGTGTGGCCCCTCGACACGCAGCGCGTGGACGAGGAGCAAGCCCGCGCCCTCTCCGAGCACGAGCGCACGCAGCCGAAACTCCCGGTGCACGTCGGGGCTCGAGCACTCGTAGTCGTGCTCCCACGGCGTCCGATCGGCGAGGACCTGGCCGAGCTTCTCGGCGTAGAAGCCCCGGATCGGATCCGAGATCGCGTCGAGCAAGCAGTCGCCTGGCCCCCACACCCTGCGCGCTCCGTTTTGGCGCGCGAACTCGAACCATGCGGCGTTGGCGTATCCGATGGTCAGACCGTCGGCGAGCACGCCGCAGATCACGTCGGGCGAGCGGGCCAGGTCGCTCCGATCCAGGCTGGACAGCAGCGGCTCGAACCGCGCGAGGAGCTCGCTTCCGTCGGGAGACTTGACCATGCCAGGGGACCAGGTTACCGCATCACCGGCCGTGCTCGTCGGCTAGTCGAGCGCGCGGATCGGGACCGACAGCACCGGGCAGCCGGCCTCGCGGATCACGTGCTCGGTGTGCGAGCCGCGCAGCGCATCGAGCACGCCGTCGTGGCCGCGCGAGACCATGACGATCAGGCCGGCAGAACGCTCGGCCGCAGCGGCGACCACCACGTCCTCGAGCTTGCCGTGAACCTGCGCGACGGCCACCGGGAGATCCGAGAGATCGAACGCATCGCCATTGCTCGACGCGTGGATGACCACGAGCTCGACC
>JAGSPR010000641.1 GCA_018262455.1 Deltaproteobacteria bacterium
ACCACCTCGGTCGTCCAGAAGATCAAGTCCGACGGGGCCGGCGGCGAGGTCATCCGGATCACGGACCGCGCGCCCACGATCGATCCGACGAGCACCACCTCCGGCATCACGATCAACAAGAACTACATCAGGAACATCCCGGTCCCCGGCCGCTCCGGCAGCTCCACGGTCGGGAGCGCCGCGGGCGCCCAGCGCAAGACGCGTGAGGGTGGCTCGCGTGGGGATGACTTCGGCGGGTTCGAGCACACCGATCCCAACACGCCGTACGGCGCGGATCCGAGCAAGCCGCCCCCGCCGGTCAAGCGCGGCGACGACAAGCTCGCCGCGATCGTCGCGAAGGTCGCGAAGGACCGGCGTGACGTGATCGTCGAGGTCCATGGCGCTCCGGGCACCGAGAAGCTCGCCGCCTCGCGCGGCGAGGCCGTCAAGAACAAGCTGGTCGACCACGGCGTCCCGGCGGCGAAGATCCACATCGTGCCGAAGATCGGCGCGGGCGAGTCCGACACGGTCAAGGTGCTCGCGGTGGCGCCGCGGCCGCATCGGGATGGCACGCAGCCCGCTGCCACGCGGATCCCGGAGGGTGACACGCCGGTTGGCGAGAGCCACTTCATCGCGGATCGACCGATGACCGTGAAGGCCGGATCGAGCGCGATGGTGGCGATGGTGCACGGCGAGACCAGCGGGGGCGTCGTGTATCTCTACGATCCGATCTCCGATCGCGGCCACGCACGCTTCGCGTTCAAGGCGGTGCGGCTCGACAACCCGACCGCCGACACGCTCGAGCCTGGACCGGTCACGGTCTACGGCGACGGCAGGTTCATCGGAGAGGGCGTCACCGAGCCGGTCCCCCCACGCGCGTCCGTGGTGATTCCATTTGCCCTCGACAAGCAGATCATCGTCGAGCGCAACGGCGCCGAGGTCGATCAGATCGCCAAGCTCGTGACCGTCCAGCGCGGCGTGATCACCGCCGAGCTCCAGCACCGCCGCGACACCAAGTTCACGGTCACGAGCCGGCTCGCGGTCCCGAGCACGGTGTACCTGCGCCACCGGCTCGAGAGCGGGTGGTCGCTCGTCGACGCCCCCTCGGCGTTCACCAAGGTCGGCGACTCGCAGCTGTTCATGGTGACCCTCGAGGCCGGCCAGACGAAGTACCTCACGATCTCCGAGGCGACCCCGGTGCAGCGCACGTTCGACCTCGCCAGCGACGAGGCGCTCGGCATGATGAAGGTCTTCGTGTCCGACCCCAAGGCCACGCCAGAGCTCCGGCTGCAGATCGAGGCCCTGCTCCGGACCCATCGAGGCGCCGCGGATCTCGTCGACAAGATCGCGACCCTCCGCGGCGAGCTCGCCGAGTACCGCTCGCGCTCGGGCGAGCTCCACGCCCAGCTCGTCACGCTCAAGGCGGTCAGGACCGGCGGCGAGCTCATGGCCTCGTTGCGCAGCAAGCTCGCCGACATCTCGGACCGCATCCAGAAGACCACGATCGCGCTGGTCAACACCCAGGAGAAGTTGATGCTCGCCCGGGTGAAGTTCGCCGACCAGCTCGCCGACCTCAAGCTGACCGATGGCACGAAGAAGGAGGTCTCCGCGCGCTGACCGAGCCCGAGGCCGAACGATCGGCGGGCCGCGTGGTATGAGGGGCGCATGTCCGAGCAACGTTTCGACGCCGTCGTGATCGGAGCTGGCCCCGGCGGTTACCCCGCCGCGATCCGGCTCGGCCAGCTCAAGCTCAAGACCTGCATCATCGAGCGCGAGTACATCGGTGGGGTGTGCCTCAACGTGGGCTGCATCCCGTCGAAGGCCGTCATCCACGCCGCCAAGACATTCGAGAAGCTCGGCCATGTCGAGGACATCGGCATCACCGTGGCGAGCAAGCCCACGCTCGACATGAAGAAGCTGCAGACCTGGAAGGGGGGCGTCGTCGGCAAGCTCACCAGCGGCGTCCGCACCCTGCTGAAGGGCAACGGGGTCGAGATCGTCGAGGGCACGGCCACCCTCGGCAAGCCCGGGCCGGATGGCCATCGCATCACGGTCAAGACCAAGACCGGGGACCAGACGATCATCGCCAAGAACGTGGTGCTCGCCACCGGCTCGCGGCCGATGGAGATCCCCGGCTTCAAGATCGACCAGCAGCGGATCCTCGACTCCACGGGCGCGCTCGCGCTCGACGCGGTCCCCGCCCGCATGATCGTGATCGGCGGCGGCTACATCGGCCTCGAGCTCGGCATGGTCTACGCCAAGTTCGGCAGCAAGGTCACGGTGGTCGAGGCCACGAGCTCGCTGCTCGGCTCGATGGACAAGGAGTGCGTCGCCGTGGTCGCGCGCAAGCTCAAGAAGCTCGGCGTCGAGGTCATGCTCGACACCAAGGCGAAGAGCTGGGAGGACAAGGGCGACCGCGCGGTCCTGACGGTCGAGCTCGCTGGCGGCAAGACCGCCGCCCTCGACACCGACAAGATCCTGCTCTCGATCGGCCGCCGCCCCAACAGCGAGAACCTTGGGCTCGAGGCAGCCGGCGTCGCCCTCAGCAAGGGCTTCGTCGTCGCGGATGACCAGCTGCGCACCAACGTCGGCGGCATCTACGCGATCGGAGATCTGATCGGCGGCATGATGCTCGCGCACAAGGCGACCAAGGAGGGCGAGGTCGTCGCCGAGGTGATCGCCGGACACAAGGCGGCGTTCGACGTCCGCACCATCCCCGCCGTCGTGTTCACCGATCCCGAGATCGCTTCGACCGGCCTCACCGAGGACGAGGCCAAGGCCAAGGGCCACACCAAGCTCAAGATCGGCAAGTTCCCGTTCGCGGCGCTCGGCCGCGCGCTGTCGGTCAACGACAGCGAGGGCTTCGTCAAGGTGATCGCGAACGCCGACACCGGCGAGCTGCTCGGTGTCCACGTCGTCGGCAACGGCGCCTCGGACATGATCGCCGAGCCGACGCTCGCGATCGAGATGGGCGCGGTCGCCGACGACCTCCGCCTCACGGTCCACGCGCACCCGACGATGCCCGAAGCGATGATGGAAGCCGCCGCCGCCGCCCTGGGCGAGGCGATCCACATCATGAATCGCTGAGGCGATGGCGAAGTCGACCCGCGCAGACCTCGAGGCCGCGCGGACGCAGATCGCGTCTGTCATCCGCAAGCTCGAGGCGGCTCGGAAACGTCTCTCGAAGCGGAAGCCTC
>JAGSPR010000642.1 GCA_018262455.1 Deltaproteobacteria bacterium
CGGTGACGAGCGGCCAGTGGCCGATATCGGACTTCACGTAGAGGATGCGCGCCTGCTTCATCTTGTCGGTGAGCGCGCGCGGGAACGGCTCGACGGTGACGGTGCTCGGCAACCAGCGGTGCAGCCAGTTCGACCACCGGATCGTGTCGATGCTGACGTTGATGAAGCGGCGGGTCTTCGCACCGCGCACCCAGTCGCGATACGGCAAGACGTCGACGTACGCGGCATCGAGCAGCACGACGGTGTCGACGTGCGGGTCGGCGAGCCACTGGATCACCGTGCGATAGGCTCCGGAATGCCCGAACACGGCGACCCGGCCCTTCGGCAGCGGCTCGCCGATGCCGGCCACGACCGCGGCGAGGAGCGATTGCGTCGTCGGCCACAGCACGCGATCCCACTTGCCACGCGGTGCTTCGGGCACGACGAACATCGCGTTCACACCAGACAGCGCGAACTGCTCCGGCAGCCGATGCTCGAGCCACACCGCATCGGCGTCTTGCCAATAGCCGTGCACGTAGATGACGGCCTGCGCTGTCGCGGCGTCGTAGCCGCGCGGCACCCAGACGTGCACCGGACCGTTCTCGGTGTCGAGGCGCCAGTGCCGGCCTTGCGCGACGAGGTCCGCGAGAAACGCGGCCTTCGGATCGACGAGGACGGGCGTCGGCGGTGGTGGCTCGACGATCTCCGCGCTGTACGCGTTCTCGACGGGAATCGCGCTGGGCGTCTTCGCCGATGCGACCTCGGTCGCACTGCTGGCAGAGCCGATCACGAGCAACGCGGTCGCCGCCCCGAGAGCCAGATCGAAGACACGGCTGAACGCCTGCCGCATGCTGCTCCCATGATGACAGACGGCGCGCCGCCAACGAAGAAACTTGTGATTCCGCGCGCCGGCGCACGCTGCCCCTGTGTCAGGTGCACCTACTCGGGGCGATCGAGCTCGACGACCAGCAACTCGAGCAACTCGGTCGTGTTCGCGATCACGGTCGGCTCGACGCGCGTGAGCGCTCGGCGAACCGCGGCCTCCACCGTCCCTTTGCGCTCGCGGTCGATGCGTTTGCCGCCGGCCGTGAGCTCGAACTGCGCGCGCCGGCGATCGGCGCCATCCACCTCGCGGCGAATGAGCCCCTGCTTCTCCAGGCGCGCCAAGATCCCCGTCAGCGTGCTGGGATGGATGCCAAGGGTCTGCGCGATGTCACGCGCCGGCAGCCCGGGTGTCTGACCGATCAAGCGAATCACCAACCGCTGCGGACCGGTGACGCCGATCGTCCTGGCCATCCGCTTCGACCGCACCTCGAGCGCGTGCGTCAGACCCCACAACCGCTGCATGAACTGCAGGGTCTCGCCCTGCGGCTTCGGCGGATCTGATTTTTCCTGCACCCAGCCACAATACGCCTACTCCTCCAACGCGCGACGGTGCCTGTCGCAGATCATCGGCTGCTGCTGGTTCGCGACCACGAGCGCGATGATCGCGATCCAACGGGGATGGTACGCTCGCCGCGATGCCCGACCTCACGCTCTACGCCGAGTCGACCTGGGTGAGCCCGTGGGTGTTCCACGCGATGGTCGCACTCGAAGAAAAACAGCTCCCCTACAAGCTCGCGGTCGTCCCTCTCCCCATCCCCGCAGCCAAGAGCGACGAGCTCGCCGCGAAGGCCATCCTCGGCAAGGTCCCCATCCTCGTCCACGACGACGTCTGGATCTCCGAGTCCCTCGCGATCTCGGAATACCTCGCGGAATCCTTCCCGACTCCCGCCCACCCGCGTCTGTTCCCGGCAAACCTCGTCGAGCGCGCACGCGCACGCCAAGTCATGTCGATGCTCCGCACGAGCCTGTTCGCGCTTCGCGAAGACCGCCCCACCTCCACCGTCTTCGGTCGCCCCACCGTGCGCCCGATGACGGAGAAGGGCAAAGCGGAAGCCGTCGAGCTCGTGCGCGTCGCCGCCGCCCTCGTCAAACCCGGCAAGCAGACCATGTTCGACGAGTGGTGCATCGCAGACGCCGACCTCACGCTCGCGCTGATGCGCCTCGTCGCGAACCAAGACCCGCTACCGCAGCACCTGCTCGAGTATGCGGTCGCGAACTGGGAGCGCCGGAGCGTGCGCCGCTACATCGCGCATATCCCGACGACGCACTGACGCCGCGTTCGCGGTGACCTCGGCGTCGTAGTCGCGCTCGCGATCTTCTTGGCCGGCGCGCGTTCCCCCGGCCGCCGAGGTCAGGCACGAGCCGGCCGATCTTCAGCGAGGGGCTAGCTCCACGCGAGGAGGACCTTGCCCGTCGCCTGCTTCGTCTCGAGGAAAGCGTGGGCGTCGGCCACGTCGGTCGCCGGGAAGACCTTCCCGACGTGCGGGCGCAGGCCCATCTGCTCGACGGTGCTCATCGACTTCGTGAGGCGCTCGATCCAGATCGGGTCACGGAGAACGTGGAGCGCGTTGAGCGCGTAGATGCCGGTGCTCGCGTCGAACAGCTTCAGCACGCTGATCCGAGGCGTGCGTACGGCGGCGAGCGCGATACGTGCGAAGTTGCGCTTGCCGTCTTTCACGCCCGAGGAGATGCCGACGCAGACCATGCGACCGGTGAGCCCGAGGCGGGCACGCTGCCACTGGATCTCGGCGCCACCCGAGGCGTTGAGGATGAAGTCGTAGTCCCTGAGGGTGGCGTCGGCGCGGAATTCTTCGCGCGTATAGGCGGTCGCGCCGAGCGCTTCGATGAAGGGCTTCTTGTGCGCGCTCGTGGTGAGGCCCGTGACTTCGGCGCCCGCGTGGCGAGCCATCTGCGTGGCGAGGACGCCGACGCCGCCGGTCGCGCACTCGATGAGGACGCGATCGCCTCGGCGGATGCGCGCCATCTCGAAGAGCGCGAGCTGCGCGGTGAAGTAGTTGACGGGAAGCGCGGCGCCGGCCGCGAGATCGATCGAGGCCGGGAGGCGAAACACTTGGCGCACCGGAACCGTGACGTGGGACGCGTAGCCGCCGAAGTACGTGCCGGCGACGACGGCGTCGCCCGGCTTGACGTCGGTGACGTTCTTGCCGACCGCGCTGACCTTGCCGCTGACTTCGTAGCCGGGCACGAACGGTTTCTTCGGGGCATCGGGGTAGAAGCCGAGCCGCATCTGGATGTCGGCGAAGTTGATGCCCGAGTACGCGACCTCGATCGCGACCTCGTCATCGCTCGGC
>JAGSPR010000301.1 GCA_018262455.1 Deltaproteobacteria bacterium
ACCTCGGCGGTGACGCGGGCGGATTCCTTCGCGGCCTCGAGCTTGGGCCCCTGCATCGAGCCCGAGCGGTCGATCACGAGGACGAGCGCGACGTCTGGCTGCTCCTTGATCTTCTCGGAGTCGAACCGGACCGGCAGGATCTGCTCCATCCGGGTGTTCTGGTAGCCGCCGGAGCCGAACGAATCCTGGCCGCCCGCCATGATCATGCCGCCACCATAGTTGTGGATGTACTGGTCGAGCGCCGCCATCTGGCTCGCGCCGACGAGGTGTGCCGGGACATCGGACACGACGACGAGATCGAACTTCTCGAGCTCCTTCGCGCTCGATGGCAGCCCTGCGGGCCCGCGGACCGTGACGTCCATGTTCTCGTGCTCGAGCGCGCGCGCAAAGTAGTTCGCCGAGCCGGGCTCGCGCAGCATCCCACCCTCGACGTAGAGGATGCTCGGCTTGCCTTTGACCGGGGCGGTGGTCACCGCGGCGTTGTTCGCGCGCTCGGTGTCCTTGTCGAACTTCGACAGCGAGACACGATACGTGGTGGCCCCGGCGCGCTTGGCGTCGGACTTGAACTTGATGAGGTTCTTGCCCTCGCGCAGGTCGACGCGCTTGGAGGGCTCGAGCGGGTTCGCGAACTCGTCCTGCTGGAGCGTCAGGGTCGCCTGCTGCGGCTCGGTCGACCACACCTCGGCCGTGACCTCGTAGGGTTGGCCGACCTTGATCTCGTCGGGAGCGGTGACGCCGACGACGCGGATCTCGCTCGTCTTGTCCTGATCGAACGTCCGCCACGACACCCTCACGCCGAGCTCCTTGGCGCGATAGGCCTCGACGGCGACGTCGCCGACGGTCTGGTTGCCGTCGGAGGTGATCACCATGCGCGGCAGGTACCCGTCGGGGTAGAGGCCGTAGGCGAGCTGCATCGCGGCCTGGGTGTCGGTTCCTGCGCCGGCGCCGACGTGGCGCTTGATCGCGCTGGAGACGGCCTGGCCCTCCTCCGGCCTGGCGACCATCGGCTTCTCGGCGAACGTGACGAGCTGGAGGTTGCCGTCGCCAGATGCGGCGGCCAGATCATCAACGTACTGCTTGGTCGCCTCGAGCTGTTTCTCGGAGACCGAATCGGAGACGTCGACCAGGACCACGGTCGAGACCTTGCTTTGCTCGGTGATCCACGACGGCCGCGCGAGCGCGACCGCGAAGCAGATCACCACGAGCGAGCGCAGGGTCGACTGCAGCACCTGCTGCGCGAGCGAGAGATCGGTGAGCGACAGGATCCGGAGCAGGTAGAACGCCGGCACCACGCACGCGATCAGCAGGTACTGCGGTGCGAGCAGATCGATGGGCCGGCTGCCGAGCCAATCGAGGTGGATGCTCGTCCGGTCGCCGATCCAGAACCAGATGAGGAAGAACAGGGCGAGCGAGCCGCCGATCGTCAGTCCGAGCCTGATCAGTAGCGGAACGATCGAGCGCTTGTTCGACATCAGACGGTGATCCGGCGGTGATAGGTGACCCACTCCATGACGATGAGGCCCATCGCGAGGAGCACGAGATAGATCCAGATCTTCCGGCTGTGCGTGATCGCGAACGCCTCGGGAGCCTCGAGCTTCTTGCCTCCGAGCGTGAGCTCGGTCGATGGCGCGATGTCACTCTCGCCGGGCGACGCGAGGTTGGCGGCGAGCTGGATCTGCGCGATCGTGTTGCCGGTCGGGTTCTTCGCGGCCAGCTCGTAGTAGCCCACATGCGAGCCGTAGAACGTAGCGAGTCCCTCGATCACGGGCGTGCGGGTCAGCGTGCCGTCGGGCGCGAGCACCTCGGCCTCGGTGGCGCCGATGACGCCATCGAGCGGGACGCGTTCGCGGGTGCCGGTCGGATAGGTGGTGAGTAGATCGGTCTGGTCACCGGCGAACCAGTCGAGCGTGTTGACGAGCAACATCGGGAATGCAACGCGCATCGGCAGATCGGTCGCGCTCTCGCGCCCGGCCGCGGGGAGCGAGAAGCCGAACGCGAGTACCTTGCGTCGGCCGTCGCGCTTGGCGACGATGATCGGATCGCGGACGAAGTAGGCGATCGTCGACTCGCCCTTCTTCGCGTCGACCGTGAATACCGCGCTCTTGTCCATGTAGACGTCTGACATCGTCACCCAGCGCATGACTGGGTGCCCCTCGTCGACCTCGGTGATGCGCGGGCCGTTGATCTCGCTGCGCACGGTGAATGGGCTGTTCGGACCGGTCGGGTGGAAGAACAGCAGGCTGACCGGTGGCGGCGGCAGCGTGGCGGGCGTGTACTCGTCGAAGATCACGACATCCATCATGTCGGCCACGGCTGGGTTCTTCTCGTACTGCTCCGGGGTGAGCTTGGCCGGATCGACGTTCTCGTAGACCAGCAACGCGCCCTCGAGGAACAGGTTGTCGGTCGTGACCATCAGGACCTTCTGCTTCTTGCGTGCCGGCAAGAGAGCGTAGGCCTGATCGTCAAGCGCGAACGAGTCCGAGCCACCGGGGCCGTCGACGGGCCGGAGCGACGCGCGCAGCTTGTTGTCCACACTGCCTGGGAGCTTCGGGTAGATCTGCTTGATGCGTTGGCCGGGCGCGAGATCGATCCGCTTGATGTCGACCGCCGTGTCGCCGTTGTAGAGCGCCAGCTGGCGATGCGCGGCCTCGGTCCCGAAGTTCTGGACCTCGATATAGACCTCGTACGCGGCCTTGTTCGCGATGTAGCGGCGGACGTTGAACGCGATGATGCCCACGTTGTCGCTGCGCCGACCGACCGGCATGTAGCGGACGTCGACCTTCGACAGGTCGACCATCGCGAGGTTCTTCGCGGACGCGGCCGGCTTGGCCTGCGGATCAGCGGACGCTGCCACGGGAGCCTGGGCATCCCAGCTCACGAGGCCTAGCTGCTGCTCGGGGTAGGCGCCGTCGGAGATCAGGACTACGAGCGGATTGGGGCGGTCGCGCAGCGCGTCCGCCGCGGCGCCGAGGGCGCGTGTCAGGTCGGCGGGGGTGTCGCTGGCCTGGATCCCATCGAGCAGCCGGCTCGGCGTGTCGTCGGACTTCTCGCCTGCCGCCTTCTGGGCGCGAGCCTTGGTCGCCCGCTCCGCCTCCTGGGCTCGAACCTCGGTGCGGTCCGCGCCAGTCACGCCATGGATGATCTTGTGCAGCATCGGGCCGTCACTCGAGAACCGCGACAACGGCGTCGCCTGGCCATCGACCTTCATGATCATCGCGAGGTCGCCGCCACCCATCGAGTCGATCAGATCGTCCGCGCGACGGCGCGCGGCCTCCATCCGGGAGATCTTGCCGGCCTCGTCGCCGTCCATGGCCTTCATCGATGCCGACGCGTCGATCAGGATCACGACGCTGCGGGCCTCTCGATCGATCGCGCCGAGGGTCGGATCGAGCGCGGCGAACAGCACGATGCCCATGATCAGCAGGATCAGCAGCAGCGACATCATGCGCTTGAGCTGCTTCCACAGCGCGTTCGCGTCCTTCTGCTCGAGCACGCGCTTCCAGAGGTGGCTGAACGGCACCTCGAAGCGGCGCCGGCGCATCTTGATGATGTACGCACCGACCGCGAGCGCCGCGGCACTCACGGTGATCCACAGAAACAGTGATCCGCCGAGCGGCCCCAAGAGGCTCATCGCAGAAAGCCTCCCGAGCGGAAGATCTTGAGCACGAGCTCGTCGAACGGGATCGCGGTGTGCGTGCGGAAGAACGGCACCGCGCGCTTGGTGCAGAACGTCTCGAGCTCCGTGCAGTACGCCTCGTGCGCCCTCGTGTACTGCTCCAGCAACGACTTCGAGATCGTGACCTCGCGGGTGTCTCCGGTCTCGCAGTCGACGAGCGCGAGATCTCCGTGTAGCTCGGGCTCGGCCTCGCGTCGGTCGTAGACCTGGAGCACGAACGGCTCGAACTTGTTGTAGCGGAGGGTGTTGATTCCCTCCTCGAAGCCCTTGGGGTCGTAGAAGTCGGAGATCACGACCGCGAGGCCGCGCCGCTTGTTCTGGGCGACGAAGTCCTTCATACAGTCGGCGAGCTCGGTCTTGCCGCCGATCTCGCAGTCGCGGAGGAACTGGAAGACACGGAAGATCCGATTCTTGCCGCGCGACGGCGGTAGTCGGGCCATGACCCGGTCCCCGAAGGGGACGATCGCGACGCGGTCGAGGTTTGCGAGCCCGACGTACGTCAGCGCCGCGCCGACTTGCATCGCGTAGTGGAGTTTCGGCAACGGCGAGCCGATCGACATCGAATCCGAGACGTCGATCAGGATGTAGATGTGGAGGTCCTCCTCCTCCTCGAACAGGCGCAGCAGCAGCTTGTCGAGCCGGCCGTAGAGGTTCCAGTCGATGTAACGAAAGTCATCGCCGCGGGCGTACGTCCGGTGGTCGGCGAATTCGATGCCCGAGCCAACCTTGCGCGTCCGGCGCTCGGCGCGGATGTTTCCGGCGAACACCTTGCGAGACACCATGTGCAGGTGTTCGAGGGTCTTCAGGAACTTGTCATCGAACAGGTCGGAGCGATCGACCGCTCGGTTGGGCCGGGCGATGACCGAGGGCGTCGCGGTAGCGGCAGCGCGGGCCACTACGCCTCTCTCGTCGCCTTCAGGATCTCCTGGATGATCGCGTCGGACTCGATGCCTTCGGCTTCACCCTCGAAGTTCAGGATCAAGCGGTGACGCAGCGCGGGCTGGGCGACATGGCGGATGTCATCGATCGACACCGCGTAGCGGCCTTCGAGCAGCGCGCGAATCTTGGCGGCGAGCACGATGGCCTGGAGGCCGCGGGGGGAGGCGCCATACCGCATGAACTGCTTCGACATGGCCGTCGCTTCGGGGTTCTCCGGATGCGTGGCGAGCACCACGCGGACGGCATAGTCCTGGATCTGGCGGGCCAGCGGGACGCGGCGGACGAGCTCGCGCATCTCGAGAATGCGGCTCTTGTCGATCACCGGCTTGGGCTTGGGATGACTGTCTGCCGTGGTCCGGTCGAGGATGGTGTGGAGGGATTGCTTGTCAGGGAACTCGACGACCAGTTTGAAGAAGAACCGATCGAGTTGTGCCTCGGGGAGCGGGTAGGTGCCTTCCATCTCGAGCGGGTTCTGCGTGGCGAGCACGAAGAACGGCTTCTCGAGCACGTAGGTCTGCTTCGCGACCGTGACGGAGCCTTCGCTCATCGCCTCGAGGAGCGCCGACTGGGTCTTCGGCGTCGCGCGGTTGATCTCGTCCGCGAGCACGATGTTCGCGAAGATCGGGCCCTTCTGGAACTCGAACCGCTTCTGGCCCTGGTCCTCGGTGATGACGTTCGTACCGACGATGTCCGCCGGCATGAGGTCCGGCGTGAACTGGATGCGCGAGAACGTCGCGTGGATCGTCTCGGCGAGCGTGCGCACGAGCATCGTCTTGCCGAGGCCGGGCACGCCCTCGAGCAGCGCGTGCCCGCCGCCGAGTAGACACATCACGACACCTTCGACGATCTTCTCCTGGCCCACGATCATGGTCCCGATCTCCTCGCGCAGGCGGAGCAGATCCTTGGTGAACGAGGCGACGGTAGTCTCGACGTCGCGCGGAGTCGGGCCTGGAGCGGTGATGGCTTGGGTCATGGCGTTTTCTCACCTGGAGCGGGTGCTGTGGTCGGTGCGTCGGGCACGCCATCGGGAGAGCCACTCGGGTGGATCCTCGCGAAGTAGCGCTTGACGTAGTACTTGTAGCTCGACGGTAGCTTCTCGGTACGCATCACCTCTTCGACGATGCGCTGGTAATCGGCATAGACTTTCTTGTAGCTCGTGGAGGCAAAGCCCTTCTGCGCCGCGGCGAGGATCGTCTCGCGCCGCGAGGTGCCCTTGCTGCCGTTCTGACCGGTGAGGTCGGCGTCCTTGGTGTGGCCGCCCTTGTCTGTGGGATCACCGGCCATGTCGTCCTCGTGGCCAACGCCCCACTGGTCACCACCGGGTTGGGTGCCCTGGCCACCGGGTTGGCCCTGGCCCTGGCCCTGGCCCTGGCCCTGGCCCTGGCCCTGGCCCTGGCCCGGCTTCCATGCCTGGCCTGAGCCTTTGCCACCGCGCGCGCGCTTGTTGAAGTCGGAGTTCTTGGCGTTCTTGCCGAACGGGTCCTGTCCGCCTTTGTTGCCCTTCTGCTTCGCGCGCCGCATCGCCTCGCGGAGATCATCCATCTGCGACGACATCTTCTTCTGCTGGGCCTGCTTGCGCTGATCTTGATCGACCTTGCCGGTCTCTCGCGCGGCGTCTTTGATCTTCTGCGACGCCTGCTTCTCGCGCTCGTCCTTCTCGTCCTGGCTTTCCTCCTTGTTCGGCTTCTGGAGCTGCTCGGCGGCCTTCTCCATATCCCGCTGCAAGCGCTTGAGGGCCTGGCGCTGCGCCGACTGGTCCTTCTTCTCGTTCTGCTTGTCGAGCTTCTGAAGCTCGTCCTTCTTCTTCTGTAGCTCGCGCTCGGCGGTCTGGCGCTCCTGGTCGGTCTTCGCCGCTTGCTTGTCCTTCTCCAGCCGGCGGATCTGTTCCTCGAGCTTCTGCTGCTGTTGCTGCTGCTCCTGCTTGTCCTTCTGGTCCTGCTTCTCCATCTGCTTGGAGACCTGCTCGAGCTGCTTCTGGAGCTCCTGCTTCTGCTGCTCGGTGAGCGGCTTCTCCTTCTTCATCTGCTCGAGCTTCTTCTGGAGCTCCTGCTTCTCCTTCTCGGTCAGATCCTTGTTCTCGGCGAGCTCCTTCTCGAGCTGCTTCTGGTCCTTCTCGAGCTGCTTCTTCAGCTCGTCGAGCTTGTTCTGGAGCTCCTGTTTCTGCTGCTCGGTCAGGTCCTTGTTCTCGAGCTGCTTCTTCAGGTTTTCTTGCTGCTTTTCGAGCGCGCTCTTTTCGAGCTTGCGGGCGAGCTCCTCGAGCTCCTGCTTGGCCTTGTCGAGATCGTTCTTCTCGAGCGCCTGACCGAGCTCCTTGGTCAGCTCGCTGTTCTGGAGCTCCTTGCCCATCTCGCCCATCTTCTTGGCGATCTCGGCCTGGTTCGGCTCCATGTTCTGGTTGAGCATCTCCTCGGCCTTGGCGAGCTCGGCGAGTAGCTGCTCCTTGGTGATCTTGCCTTCCTCGGCATCCTTCAGCAGCTGCTCGATCCGGGCGATGAACTTGTCGAGGTCCTCGAGATGCTCGCGCTTCGCCAGCTCCTTCAGCTGGGCGAGGATGGCCTCGACGTAGGCGCGCTCGTCGGGATCGAGCAGGACCGAGTCTTCCTTGTGGAAGCGCGGGTCCTTCTTGTCGAACACGGTGAATCGGAGCGGGCCGAGCACGTCCTGGCCGATGTAGGCGGTCAGCAGGGTGTCACCGATCGGTGCATCATCGGGGATGCGGACGCGGATCGAGGTCTTGGTCCAGTCGAGCACCTCGATCGGGCGGCCCTTGTCCAGCGGGCCGAGCGCTACATACGCGTCCGTGCCAGGCACGAAGCCGGTGGTCGCGGTGACCCCCGGAGGCACGCCCGGTGCGCCGATCACGTCGCGCATGCGGAAGGCCGCGACCGGAGTCGGGACGCCGGTCAACAGGTTCTCGCCAACGAGGGTGACTTCGCTGCCGCGGAGGCCATGATCGGGATCGACGGCGAACAGGCGAGGGGAGCGATCCTCCATCGGCACCGCCAGCCCGGCGGCGAGGGCGGAGACCGCCAGGAAGCCGACCGCGGCCATGAGGTCGCGCGGAGCCGAGTAGGGGGTCGCGAGCTCGAGGTT
The DNA here is from genome assembly GCA_018262455.1 of Deltaproteobacteria bacterium. The sequence continues at coordinate 7,709 of JAGSPR010000301.1, forward strand.
GGCGCGGGGCGCGGCCCTCACCCCGTCGCGGATCGCTGCGATCATCAGGGCGTGGGTCTCGTCGTCGGTGGCAGTCGTGCCGGACGCGGCGAATGTGCGACGAAACGCGATCGCCGTCGACAGTCTGTCGGACAGGTTGGATGCCCGGTCGATGCGACGGGCGATCTGCTCGTCGTCGAGTCGGCTCATCGCACCGAGCCCCGCGCCGAGCACCACGATCGCACCTGCGACCACGAGCATCACCACCCCGGTGAGCCGCTCGACCGCTTCGAGCCGCATGGCGAAGATGGCGAGCAGGGCGAAGGCGGCTGCGATGATCGACGCGGTCGTGGCGCCTTCGAGTGCACCCTGCGCCCGGATCCGGAACCGCGCCCGAGCGATCAGGTGCTGGATCACGGACGTACCCCTGTCCAGAGTCTCGGTCGCTCGGCCGGGCGGGCTCGGGACGCTTGGTTCATTCGCAGCTGGTTCAGCGTCCGTTTTCACGGTGGCTCCTTGAGTGGCCCTCGCGCCGGGTCGGGACTCGGCCACTCGGCCGCAGTCCGTCTAACGTCCGAGGATAGCACCAACATTCCACGTGCCAGGCGAGCTTCGGGTCTATCTCGATCCCCTCCACCTGGCGACTGTGCGACACCCCGGACATCGCATCGGTTGCCGCTGGTTGCTCCGTGCAGTGCCACCACCTCTTGCCTACACGGGAGTACCACCCATTCGTCGACGGGGCGGCGAGGGTCCCCCTTCGGGGGCCCGACGCGATGAGCGGTGCTCGGTGCTCGGTGTCTTGCTTAGGTGGGAGCGGCCGGGCCGGG
>JAGSPR010000643.1 GCA_018262455.1 Deltaproteobacteria bacterium
CACGACGTGGGGAGGTGGACCGGTTCGCCCGGATCATGACGAGGCGCAAGGACATCTGGCGGGCCGTCAATGGCGTCATCGACCGTGCGGGGATCCACCACGAGCTTCCGCGGATCGTTGCTCCCACCCTCGTGCTGGTCGGAGACGAGGACGTGGCGACGCCTCGCCCCAGAGCGGAGAAGATCGCAGGTGCCATCGCGGGTGCGACGCTGGCGCACATCGCCAGGGCCGGACATTCCTCCACGGTCGAGGAGCCGGCTGCGGTGATCGCCGACATCGAATCCTTCCTCCACACGAGTTCGCGCTAGGTGGCCTCGAGTCTGCTACTCAACCACTGAGGGCATGACGGCGATCCTGATCGTTGACGACAGCCAGACCGTGCGGATGGATCTGGCGGACACCCTCGAGGCGTCGGGGTTTCGCGTGATCTCGTGCGCCACCGCCTCCGAGGCGCGGATCGCGCTGCGCACCCAGCCGATCGCGCTGGCCCTGCTCGATGTCCAGCTGCCCGATGGCGATGGGTTCGAGCTGCTCGAGCAGATCCGGCGCGAGCACGTGCTGAGCTCTCTGCCGGTGCTGATGCTGGCGTCCGCGCACGACGTCATCGAGCGCGTCCGCGCGCTCCGGGTCCGGCCCGATGACTACGTGGGCAAGCCGTATGATCGTGCGCACGTCGTGGGGCGAGTCCGCGAGCTGCTCGGGACGCCGCCACTTCGCGACCTCGTGCTGCTGATCGATGGCAACGCGAGCTTTCGCGGCGAGCTGGCGGAGGCGCTCGCGAAGGCGGGCATCGATGCCGAGGTCGCGGCCAGCGGCGCAGAGGGCCTCCAGCTCGCTGCCTCGGCGCGGCCGACCGCCGTCATCGTGGACGGCTCGACGCCCGACATCGACGGCGCGAGCGTGATCCGCCGGCTCCGCCTCGATCCCAAGCTGCGCAACACGCCGTGCCTGCTGCTCACCGGCTCCGAGACGAAGGAGGCCGAGGTCCGCGCGTTCGAGGCCGGCGCCGACGGCTTCGTCCTCAAGAGCGATCTCGACGTCATCCTCGCCCGCATCCGAGCGCTGCTCCGGTCCTCGAGCGGGCACAGGATGGAGGCACCGAGCCCCCTGGCGCCCAAGCGGATCCTCACGGTCGACGATGACCCCGACTACCTCGATCTGCTCGGCGGCCGGCTCCGCAAGCGAGGCTACGATGTGCTGCGCGCGTGCTCGGGCGAGGACGCGATCCGGCTGCTCACCAACAGCCCGGTCGACTGCATCCTGCTCGATCGCTCGATGGCGGGGATGGGCGGCGTCGCGACCTGCCGGCAGCTCAAGGAGGCGCCCCAGACTCGCGACACGCCGGTCATCATCCTCACCGCGACCGAGCAGCGCGACGCCGTGATCGAGAGCCTCGCCGCCGGCGCAGATGACTTCGTGTCGAAGGCGAGCGGCTTCGACGTGCTGTCGGCGCGCGTCCAGGCACAGCTCCGTCGCAAGCAGATCGAAGACGAGCAGCGCAAGGTCCGCGCGCAGCTGATGCGCAGCGAGCTCGAGGCCTCCGAGGCGAATGCCGCATGCAAGCTCGCCGAGGGCCGCGCCACACTCGCCGACGAGCTGACGCGGACCAACGCGTTGCTCACGCACGCCAACCGCGAGCTCGAAGCGTTCAGCTACTCGGTCTCGCATGACCTGCGGGCTCCGTTGCGCACGATCAGCGCGTTCACCCAGGCGTTGACCGAGGATCTGGACGGCAAGCTCGACGATCAGTCGCTCGATCGCATCCGTCGCGTGCTCGCGGCCGCGGCGCGGATGTCTGATCTGATCGAGGCGCTGCTCGAGCTCGCCCGGATCGATCGCGCGCCGATCGGCCGGCATCGCGTCGATCTCTCCGCGCTGGCCGCCACCGTGGTCGAGGAGCTGCGCCACCGCGAGCCCGAGCGCGCGGTCGAGTGTTCGATCGCGCCCGGCTTGATCGTCGATGGCGATGGACGGCTCATGCGTGTCTTGCTCGACAACTTGCTCGCGAATGCGTGGAAGCTCACCTCCAGGCGGCCGGTCGCGCACGTCGAGCTCGGGGTCGAACAAGCGGACGGGGAGACCGTGCTGTTCGTGAAGGACGACGGGGCTGGCTTCGCCATGGAACACGCGAGCCAGCTGTTCACGCCGTTTCACCGGCTCCCCACCGAGGGCGAGTGCCAGGGCTCCGGGATCGGGCTCGCCACGGTACGGCGGATCGTCGAGCGCCATGGCGGACGGATCTGGGCGGAGGGCACCGTCGGCGAGGGCTCGAAGATCTCGTTCACGATCCCGGCGGATCGTTAGGGGCGAGCCAGGTCGGGCCGGGCCAGATCTTCGGCCAGCGAGCTCGCGGTTTGCGGTGTACGATGGTGCCGTGCACCTGCGCGGATCGATCTTCCTCGCGATCCTCGAGGGCTGCTCGTTCAGCCCGCGGACGACCGTGGACGCGGCGCCACTGTTGCCCGACGCCGCGTCGAGCCTCGACGCGCCGGATGCGCCGGCGCCGGCGGATGCGCCGGTAGGTGCGCTCGCATGTCCGCCCGACTACGCGTCGATCGCACAGCTCACGTCGCGCTACCGGGTGATCGCTCAAGGCGAGACCCACGATCTCCAGCGCGCCGATTGCCAGGATGACGATGCCGGCGCGATGTTCAGGCCCGGCCACCTCCTCGTGATCGACTCGACCGGGGAGCGCGATGCGATGATCACGCTCGGGGGGACGACGGCCGATCTGGTCTGGGTCGGCCTGACCCAGGCGCCCATGCAGGCGACGCCTCGGACCGGCTGGACGTGGGACGACACCGGCGCTCCGCTCGACGAGAACATCGTGACCTGGGTGACCACCGAGCCGAACGATGCCGGCGGCTCGGAGAACAACGAGGAGAACGCCGCCGGGCTCGGCGTGGGCGGGCTCAGCGATCTGCGTGCCTCCGAAGGTCGCCACGCGATCTGCGAGTGCGAACCGTAGCGTGCTACCAGAGCACCGATGACCCGCCTCGCAGCGCCCGAGCTCGACTTCCTCGTCGTCGGATCTGGCTTCGGCGGCAGCGTGTCGGCGTGCCGGCTCACCGAGAAGGGCTACTCGGTGGGGGTGGTGGAGATGGGCAAGCGGTGGACGGCCGCGGACTTTCCGAAGTCGACCTGGAACCTGCGCAAGTGGATCTGGCGCCCCGG
>JAGSPR010000644.1 GCA_018262455.1 Deltaproteobacteria bacterium
CTCCCCGAAGTAGCTCCCCGGGCCGTAGCTGCGCACCTTCTTGCCGCTGTCGAGCTTGGCCTCGGCCTGGCCCTCGACGAGGAAGAACATGGAGTCGCCGGGCTCGCCCTCGGTGAGGATCGCGTCGCCGGCCGCGCACGCGCGCAGTGTCCCGGCGGTAAGGATCGCGTTCACCTCGTCTTCGGTGAACGCGTGGAGCGGAGAGTCGGGTGGGAAGCTGAACTGCACTGGATCGCCACCTTATCATCGCGGCTCGTCGTCGCTCGCTTGCTCCAACCATCCTGATGACTGGCGTGCGTGCGACCGCGTGCGTCGGCAAAGGTCACGTCGCACCTGCCCGGGAGGCTCCAGGACGATCGCTACTCGATGTTGTCGACCGTGATCGTGCCGCTGAGAGCAAAGGTGCCGGTCGCGCCGTTGCCGCTGCCACCCGTGGAGACGACCATGGGGATCGACGACAACGAGAAGGTCGCCTGCGATCCCGAGAGCGACTCCACGGCAATGGAGCCGCCTGTCGCCTCCCAACTGCGGAACCCCCCCGATGCGGGACTCTCGTCGTACTCGAGCGTCGCGGAACCGCTGCTGGGTGTCGCGATGGTGTAGGTAGCGCCAGCCACGGGGTCACCCGAGATCGACAGCGCGAGCTGCCACGACTTCCTCTTGAAACCGTCGAGCTGGAGCTCGTACGCAAAGACGCCGATCACGCGGGTCTGGCTGGCCGGGTCTCGAAACACCAGGCCGACATCGGTGGGAGGGAGAGGGTTGGTATCGAGGTTGCTGCCGGAGATGCCGGCGAACGTGAGCTCGGCAGAGCCTCCCTGCGCTGGAGGGTTCGGTTCACTGTCGTCGGTACACGAAGCAACCAGGACCGAGAGAATGCCCAACACCATGGAGCGCTGCATCATGATCAGTAGTACGGACGCCGACCGGAGCGACTCCCCTCGCGCCTCGCGGCTGCCGCAACTTGCCGTAATCGAACGCCCGAGCTCCACTGCAACGTCGTCGGACTGATCGAGGTGATCGCGTCCTCCGAACGAACGTGATCGGACGGCAGGGCGGCTGCCACGACGTCGCACTCGGCCCCGGTACGCGAGGGGCCGTGGCATGCTGTGGCGATGGCACGGTTCGGCTGGGGCCTCGTCCTGCTCGCGCTCGCCGCGCATCGCGTGGCCGCCGAGCCGTCGGCATCCGAGTCGACGCCAAGCGCCGCGCCCGCCGCGCGATCGCCCGTCGAGGTCACCGCTGAGGTCCACATTCGGTCGATCGGGAACATCTTCGCCGATGACGCCGCGCTCGACGGACGTGGTCCTGGGGCCTCGGTCCGGATCGGCCGCAGCTGGCTTCACCTGCAGACCAGCTGGGATTACGTGCGCGAGACCGTCGCCGATCCATTTGACCCGGTGAGCTACGACGAGCATGCGCACCAGTTCCTCGTCGGCCCCGCGTTCGTGTGGCACGTGGGCTCGCGGGTCTCGGCGAGCGCTGGGCTGGGCCCGGCCGTCACGTACTACAACGGCCGCGGCGCGCCCGAGCTCAAGACGGGCGCGTGGACCGATGTTCGATTCGACATTGACGTCGTGCAGCTCGCTCGAGGACAGCGGCTCGCCATCGTCTTCGGCGGCGCGCTGGTGCTGGCGAGCCCCGGCGGTGTCGCGGGGGCGATCGGGCTCGGGTATCACCTGCGGTGATCCGCCGTCGCCGGACCGCGTGAAGACGCGCTTGGCGGATAGATCCCCCTTCAAGCATTCTCGGCAGAGCGACACGGCCTCGTCCCCGACCTATGCTGCGCCCGCGTGCTCCAGGTCGGTGAAATCATCGGTGGTCGGTTTCGGATCGATCGCGTGATCGGCGTCGGTGGGTTTGGCGTGGTCGCGGCAGCGACGCACCTCGAGCTCCGGCAGTCGGTCGCGATCAAGATGATGAAGGACGAGTTCGTCGGGGATACCGAGATCATCGAGCGCTTCTTGCGCGAGGCTCGGGCCGTCGCGGTGCTACGCACCGACCATGTCTGTCGCGTGCTCGATGTCGCGCGCACCGACAATGGCACCCCGTACATCGTGATGGACCTGCTCGATGGCAGCGATGTCGCGGCGATGCTGCGGACGGAGCCGTTGCCGGTCGCGACCGCGGTCGACTTCGTCGTGCAGGCGTGCGTTGCCCTCGCCGATGCACACCCGCGGGGCATCGTGCACCGCGATCTCAAACCGCCCAATCTGTTCGTCACGCGTCGCGCCGATGGCAGCCCGCTCGTGAAGCTGCTCGACTTCGGCGTCGCGAAGGCCGCCGACGAGCTTCGACTGACGCACAGCATGACCATGCTGGGGTCGCCGCAATACATGTCCCCCGAACAGCTCACGACGCCGCGCGATGTCGATGCGCGGACCGATATCTGGTCGCTCGGCGTGACGCTGTACCAGATGATCAGCGGGCGGCTGCCGTTTCCGAGCGCGCAGATCGGTGAGCTGGCAGTGATGATCACGAGCCAGGCGCCCGCGCCGATCGACGTGGCTCCAGGTCTTCGCGCGGTCCTCATGTGCTGCCTCGAGAAGGAGCGGTCCGCACGGTTCGTCGATGTGGCGGCGCTCGCCGCTTCGCTCGCGCCGTTCGGTGCGTCGACGACGCAGGCGTATGCGGCACTCGTTCGCTCGACGAGCGCACCACTGGCTCCTCCGCATGCGGCCGAGGCCGGGTCGCTCGCGGGGTCGATGGCAACCTCGTCACCTGCCGCGCCGAAGCGAAGGCGGGCGCTCCTCCTCGCACCGCTCGCGGTGCTCCTCGTCGGCAGCGCCGTGCTTGCCAGCTTTCTTCTCGTGCGCGGTTCGTCGACGGATGACACGTCGAAGCCCGTCGGGACCAAACCCGTCGAGACCAAACGGAAACCCGCGGAGACCAAACCCGCCGAGCGTGCGGTCGCGCCCGCGATCACGCCGCAACAGAGTGACCCGGTGCTTGCCCAGTACGCGAAGGCGTTGGTGGATACGGAGCGACAGATCAAGGACCACGCGGGAGACCCTGCCCTGCTTCAGCGGTTGTACTCCGGCGCCGCCGGGATGGCGTGCGCGTTGAAGGACGCCAGCAAGGCTGGGACGTATCTCGCGAAGGTGACCGACGAGGAAGCGAAGAAGGACGTGCGCGAGACCTGCGCCGCGTACGGCATGTCCCTGTAAGAATC
>JAGSPR010000302.1 GCA_018262455.1 Deltaproteobacteria bacterium
GGTCAGCATGCGCGGCTATCTGCCCGTCGAGCGCGAGGTCGAGATCCGGACCAACGCGCTCCAGCACTTCCTCGCGTCGAACCGGCTGGTGCCGAACGGCAACGTGCAGTTCAACATCGCCCGCGCCTACGAGCAGCTGGGCCGGTTCGCCGACGCCTATCGCTACTACGTCGATGTCAGTCGCGGTGACCCCGACGGCAAGCTCAAGAGTGACGTAGCCGCGGCGCTCGCGCGGATCACGCCGAAGGTCGCCGTCATCGCGGTCGAGACCTCGCCGCCCGGCGCGATCCTGTACCTCGATCGCAAGGATCTCGGCTCGGTCGGCACGACCCCGGCGCAGCTCGGCCTGAAGCCGGGGACCTACACGGTCGTCGTCGAGCTTCCCGGCTACGAACCGGCGCAGCGGGACAAGATCTCCGCCTCGATCGGGGCCACCGAGCGCGTGCAGATCGAGCTGGTCCGGATCGTCGGTGGAGCCGAGCTGTCGGGTCCGCCCGGGACGGCGGTCCGGATCGACGACGAGCGCGGGCCGGTCCGCTGCCAGCTGCCGTGCTCGCTCCAGCTCGCGCCGGGCGCGCACATCGCGTACTTCGAGCGGCCCGGCTTCACCGTGGTCCCCCAGGCGTTCACGATCACCGCCAAGCAGACCGTCAAGGTCGAGGCGAGCTCGGTGGCCGTCGTCGGCTCGCTGCTGGTGTCGGCCGACGAGCCCGACGCGCTGATCGAGGTCGATGGCCGGGCCCTCGGCTTCACGCCCGCGGTGATCCCCAACATCCCGATCGGCAAGCGTCGGGTGCGGGTCAGCATGCGCGGCTATCTGCCCGTCGAGCGCGAGGTCGAGATCCGGACCAACGCGCAGACCGAGCTGCGCGACCTCGTGCTCCCCCCCGAGCGGACGGTGACCGCGGCCTCGCGCGAGGCCGAGAGCATCGAGGACGCCCCCGCATCGGTGAGCGTGATCAGCTCCCAGGAGCTCGAGGCGTTCGCGTACCCGTCCATCCTCGAGGCGTTGCGCGGCGTGCGCGGCTTCGCGGTCAACTTCGACAGCGTCTACGGCAGCGCGGCGGTGCGCGGCCTCGGCCAGGCGAGCGACTTCTCCAACCGGCTGCTCGTGCTCAGCGACGGCGCGGTGCTCAACGAGGACATCCTGTATCAGCCGTTCATCCATTACGACGGCCGCGTCGATCTCGGCGACGTCCAGCGGATCGAGATCGTGCGCGGCCCAACCTCGGTGCTCTACGGCACCGGCGCCGTGTCCGGCGTCGTCAACCTCGTGCTCAAGGATCGCGACGAGCCCCAGGGCATGCACGCCCAGATCTCGAGCTACGACAACTCGACGTCGCGGGCGCGCGCCGGGTTCGTGCAGCGGTTCGGCAAGCACGCGGGCATGTGGGCGAGCGTCGCCGGCGGGACCTCGCAAGGCCGCAACGAGGCCCTGACGTTCGATGCGGGCGACGGCCAGGGCGCGGCCCAGCACGTCACGCCGGGCTTCGACAAGTTCAACGCGTACACGCTGACCAGCAAGGCGTGGTGGAACGGCTTCACGCTCCAGGGGTTCCTGACGTCGCGCGACCAGACCATCCCGACCGGCAACTACTCGTCGCGGTTCGCGGACCTGCGCAACAAGGCGACAGACTCGCGCCTGCTGATCGAGGGCAAGTACAAGCACGCGCTGCGAGGTGGGCACGAGCTGCTGGTGCGCGCGCACGGCAACCACGCCGGCTACCAGCTCGCGCTGTTCTACGACCTCGATCCCGACAATCCGGGATCCGGCACGCAGAACAGCTACGAGTACCTCGAGAAGTACCAGAGCTGGTGGGGCGGCGCCGAGGCGCGGCTCACGCTGGCGCTGCACAAGACGCTCAAGCTGACGGTCGGCACCGACGCGGTCGTGCACACGCGCGCCACGATGGAGGGTGGCTCGTTCGACGTCGACGGGACGATGTTCGAGTCCTCGCTGTCGACCAACACCCCGTATCAGGTGTTCGCGGGCTCGACGCTGCTCGACTGGCGTCCGCATCGCGCGCTGCGCGTGCAGGCGGGGCTACGCTTCGATTACTGGAACCTGCGGGGTGACCAGCGCGTGGCGCCCGGCGAAGATCGGGGCGCGCGGTCGTTCCAGGCAGCGTCCCCGCGGATCGCGGTGATCACCAAGCCGACCGACCAGGACGTTGCCAAGCTGATGTTCGGTTCGGCGTTCCGTGCGCCCAGCGCGTACGAGCTGTTCTACAACGATGGCGGCCTGACCTCGGCGGTCAGCAGCGCGTGCGGCGAGACCCTCGAGCCGGAGCGGATCTACGCGCTCGAGCTCGAGGAGACCCACCGGTTCAACCTTGACTGGAGCGGGCTCGCGGCGGCGCACGCGACGATCGCGCGCAACATCATCGAGACCATCCCGATCGGCGACGCGTGCGCGGCGACCAGCGGCTTCGATCCGTCGGTGCTGTATTCCCGGAACAGCGACGTCAGCCAGCGCATCTACGGGATCGACGTCGAGCTTCGTCGCGAGTTCCGCGCCGGCGTGATGGCGTCGGCGCAGTACGGCTACGTCCACGGCCGCTACGCCGAGCCGCCGCTCGACGACAACGGCACCGCGCTCGGCCGCCGGCTGCCGAACGCGCCGACCCACTACGCGGGCGCGAAGGTGATCATCCCGATCGTGCGCAGCTCACTCAACGGCGCGTTCCGCGCGGCGCTCGAGGACCGACGGCAGGTCGACATCGGCGGCATCGAGCGCTCGGATCGCGCGGTGGTCGCCGACATGGTGGCCTCGGGCCTGATCGGTCGCGTCGGCCTGCGCTACGCCATCGGAGTCTATAACTTGTTCAACTGGCGCTATGCGCTGCCGGCGTTACCGTTCTCGACCGAGCTGATGCCGCAGAACGGCCGCTCGTTCATGTTCAGCCTCACGCTCCAGCGCTGAGCGCACGTTGGAGGATCCCGTTGGCAACGGTCGGCAATTCCGACGCGGGCGCCCCGCGCAGGTCGACCGGATGGCACTGGCAGGGCTCCTTTCACCATGCCCACCCGCTGGCCCCTGCTGGTCACGCTCGCTGTCCTGGCCTGTTCGGCCTGCTCGACGCTGACGATGCGGATCTCGCGCGCCGAGCTGCAGGCCGATCTCGCGTCACGGTTCCCGGTGAACGTCGACAAGCAGGTGGTCTCCGTTCGGTTCAGCGAGCCACTGCTCGACATGCCGGGCGAGCCGGCTCGCCTCGGCCTCCGGCTGCAGCTCGAGGCGAACACGGCGCACTCGCGGCTGGGTGGAACCGTGCGGGTGGAAGGCCAGATCAGGTACGTCGAGTCCGAGCACGCCTTCTACTTGCGTGATCCGAAGGTGACCGAGCTGCGCGTCGACCCGATCGAAGCCTCCGGACCGCACGAGAGCCGGCTCGCCCTCCTGCGCTCCAGCCTCGGTTCCCAGGTGTTTGCAGACGCGACCCGGGTGGCCATCGAGGAGGCTCTCCGCGTCCGTCCCGTGTATCGGCTCGACGCCAAGCGCGGCGCCCGCGAGGCCAAGGCGATCCGACACCTCAGGAGTGTGCGAGTCGACGGCCACGATCTCGTGCTCGAGGTCGGGCTTTAACCCGGGTTAGCCTCGTCACGGATCAAAGCGTTGCGCCTCACCGAGGCTGAGCGCGAGCACCACGCCCTTGTCACGGATCGCGCGCGCGAACCCGAAATCGGCCGACAACCGATTGCCCGTCTTGCCGATCGGGACGATCAGGCCGAGATCGAAACCGAGGTAGAGCTCCGTCGCAGGTAGCTTCGTCCTGGGTTTGCCCGGATCCAGCGGCGCGCGGCCGGGGTTCAAGTCGGGTTCGGCGGCGCCGAACGCGTAGTGTGTCCGCGAGTGCGGATCGCCATAGGGCCTGCCGGGACGCAGGGGCACCGCGAGCGCCAGCCCGAGGGCACCCACGGGCACGGCATGGTCATTCGCATAGCCCAGGGCGAGCCCACCATGCAGCGTACCGGTGACGAGCCCGGTCGCCATCAAGCTCAGGCCTGCGCCATACGTGAACGCGAGATCGTGGGGCGTGCTGCTCGGCGCAAACCGCCCATACGCCCGCGCACCGACGAGCCAGGGCCGGAACACCTCGCCGCTCTCGTACCTCGCTTCGTCACCGCGGCCCCCCGTGAGCTCGAGCCCAAGGGTGGTGCGCTCCGTCTGCTGGTGTTCGACGCGCAGCGCGACCCCCCAGGCGTTACCGTCGAACAGCTCGCCCGCATGCGCGATGCCGACGACGATCACCGCGGTGGTCGCGCCTTCCCGATCGGTCTCGGTGCTGGCGTGCGGCGGCAGCACGGGCGGCGGCGGCAAGACCCTGCAGCCGACCACCGCGATCGGAACGAGTCGGAGCAGGAGGGAGACCAACCGGATCGGGAGCACGCCGGGCGCGGTGCCACAACCGTGCCATCACCAGGTCGCTCGAACCGCGCGAACCCCAGGCGATGCGCACGCAATATCGGACCGTTCCTCGCCGGGATGTGGCGCGGACGCCACACTCAGCGTCGGGCTGTCGCCTCCAAGGGCACGCAGCGCCGACAGATCACGGCAGGTAGGTCTGCATCGATCGCCGTCTCTAGATCGCGGGCGGTGAGAACGTGCCCCCGGGGAACTGCCCTGACAGCACGAGGATCACGCCGACCCCGCCACCCCCGCCGCCGGCGCCCTTGTTCGCATCGCTGCCGTTCCCGCCGTTCGCGGTGTTGAGCGCACCGGCGCCACCGTTGCCCGCCAAGCCGTTGCCGGCTCCCCCGGCGGACCCGGGGGCCGTCGGGTTGGCCGACTCGCCACCATCGTTCCCGCCGCCGAGGTCGGCGCCGCCACCACCACCCCCACCGTTCGCGAACACGAACCCGGTCACGTTGAGGGTCGTAGCGTAGAACACGATCATGCCGCCCGATCCGCCGGCGCCTCCGCCGTTCTGGCCGGACTGGGCGCCGCTGCCGCCGGAGCCCGACGCGTTGATCGTGCCCGCGCTCGTCAGTGTCCCGCCGGCGATCAGGTAGACGGCCCCACCACCGTCACCGCCGATGCCGCCGCTGTTGTTGTTGCCGGTGCCGCCATCGCCACCCCGGCACCCGCCTCGCAGAGACGTGGGCGTGGCCCCGGCATTCGGTGCGGTGCCGCCGCCGCCGGCGCTGTTGCCACCATTGCCGCCCTTGGTCCCGAAGGTGCCGCCCGCACCGCCCCCGCCGCCCCCGTTGTTGTTGGTCCCCTTCGGCGACGCTGTGCAGCTGGTCGAGTTCCCGCCGGCGCCGATCACATTTTGAGCCTGGCGCGACGCGACGTCGATCGTGGCGCCGCTCATCACGGTCAGGTCCCCGGTGGCGACGAGCACCAGCGGCAGGTTGCCCTCGGCGTGGACGTTCCCGGTGACCGTCAGCGTGGTCCCGGCGATCACGCACCAGCTCGGGCCGGACGTCCGCGCGACGATCTGGCCCTCGGCGCACACGGTCGTGTCGATCGTCGTCGTCGTGAGCCCGATCGGCAGCGTCGGGAGCGGCGAGAGGCAGAGCGTGAACTCGCCGGTGCCGAAGCAGGTCCGGGCGTCGGCGGGGACCAGGCTCGCGTCTTCTCCCCCATCGGGCGTCGCCGCATCGATCACCCGAGCATCGGTCACGTGGTCCCGACCACCCCCGCCGCACGAACACCCCACCAGCACGATTAACCAGCACGCGTTGCGCATCGTGCCGGACGGTACCAGCCGCGAGGCGGTCGAGGTGCGCAATGCTGGTACAGCCCGCGTGCCGGCTATGCCGACGGCCGGATCGAGATCACGCGGGCGCCTTCCCGCTGTCGCCACGCGTTGAACTTCAAGAAGATCTTGACGAACGTCTGCTGCGACTTCGGATCGAGGTTCTCGTTGTACTTCGGCGCGTGGAGCATGACGTACCTCCCGAAATAGGTGAGCTGCTTCAGGATCAGCACGAACTGCGACGGCAGACGAAGATCGTGCTTGCGCGCCATGACGAGGAGCTTGGGAAAGAACTGCTCGATCATCTCGGGTTGGTCGACGGTCAACGCCCGAAGCGGCAGGAATGCCTCGGTGACGTCGCTGACGTACGCGTCCCAGTCGACGCCCTCCCCGACCGCGCCCATGTCGCGGATCGCGCGCGCCATCTGTTCGCCGTTGCCCGACACCATCGCGCCGACCCAGTCGGCGAGCGCTGCACGGTGCTCGTCCGAGAACCGGCCGAAGATCCCGAAGTCGAGATAGCCGAGCCGTCCGTCATCGAGGACCATGATGTTGCCGGCGTGGATGTCGCCGTGAAAGAACCCGCCGAGGAACACGCAGCTCCAGAACACCTCGCTGGTCGCGCGCAGCATGTCCACGACATCATCGACCCGGTCATCGACGCCTTGCTTGTTGTCGATCCGGACGCCATAGAACCGCTCCATCGTCAGGACGCGCGTCGTCGTGAGCTCGCGCTGCACGCTGGGTGCGCGTGCCAGCCCGAGCAAGCCCTCGCGTTCGAGCAACTCGTTGAACGCTTCGATGTTGTCGGCCTCGAGGACGAAGTTCAGCTCTTCGCGGATCGTGCGACGAAAGTCACCGACGATGCCGAGCAGGTTCGCGCGACGCAGCAGCGGATTGAACGTCATCGCGAGGCGCGCGACCATGCCCATCAAGGCGAGGTCCTGCTCGATCCGGCTCCGGATCCCCGGGCGCTGCACCTTGACCACGACCTGCATGCCGCCGCGAAGCACGCCCGCGTGGACCTGCGCGATCGACGCGGACGCGAGCGGCGCCTCCTCGATCTGGACGAAGGCAGTGTCGGCGAGCGCGCCCAGATCTTCGCGCAGGATCCGGCGGACCTCCTTGAGCGGAATCGGCCGGACCGCGTCGAGGCAGCGCGCGAACTCCTCGATGGTCGCCTCCGAGAACGCGGTCGGGCTCGACGCGATCATCTGACCGAACTTGATGTAGGCCGGCCCGAGATCCTCGAACGCGAGGCGGATCGCGCGCGCGGTCGTGTAGCCTGGGGTGACGAGGTGCAGCTTGCGCCCGATCACGGGCAGGAGCCGGCGCGAGAACACGAACGCCAGCACGGCGGCACGGCGCGTCACGGGAACTGCCAGCACGAGGGCGACAAGGCCGAGCGCGATCGCGAGGACCCACAACATGGGCGGATGATTGGGTGCGACCGCGGGTCCGAGCAAGCCTGATCGCGTGTGGTCCGTCTCCTTGCGCCGTTCTCTCGCGGCGGGCTGGCCCGCGCGGCTCGGGTCCGAGCGGCTCAGGTCGTCAACGACGTGCTCCTGGTCGCGCGCCGCTCCGTCCTGAAGTGATAGGTGCCGGCCTGGAGGTTGACATGAGGACTTGTGTGTTCGCGTTCGTGATCGCGAGTGTGTCGATGGTTGCGGGGACCGCCCACGCGGAACCTCCGTGGTGCAAGAGCCTCGAAGGTGGCGTCGACCCCGTCTACTTGAAGGATGCGGTCGCCGACACGGATACTCAGAAGGCGGTCTACGCGCTCGTCGTGATGACCTGCCGTCCCGATGCCGACGCGAAGGAGGCAGCGTCGCAGCTCGCCGCAGCGCGTGCCAAGATCGGGCCGAAGCTCGGCATGGTCGAGAACGACTGGGCGGATGCCCCATGTGGGCAGACGCGCAACCCTCGAGCCGCGGCAACGACTACCCGCTCCTGTACATGTCGACCCAGAACAAGGCCGCGTCGGCGTACACGCCGATCGAGCAGTACGAGCTCCTGCTCAACACGACTCTCGAGGTCGTCTACCAGGCCGATCTGTTCCCGAAGCTCACCGAGACTGGTCGGTTGGGCTACGTCAAGAACTGCATCCAGCACGATCATCCGATTCACTGGGCGATCTGTCAGGCCGACATCGACAGCCTCGATCGCAAGGCCGCGTTCGCCGAGATCAAGGGCGACACGACGCATTCCGGCTACGATCGCATGATCGCCAGGTTGGCGCTCGAGGGGCTCGACGCGCGGCTCACGAGACACGCGGCGGACGTCAAGGCGTTGCTCGCGAAGGACGAGGCGTACGGCAAGATGTTCGCGGCCGCCGCGGCCGGCCGCAAGACGTGGGCGTCCGCGAATCCAAAGCTGGTCGAGCTGGCAAACGCGATGGACGACGCGCGGATGTCGAAGTCGAACAAGGCGTATGCAGGCTGCGTCGACAAGACGTGGCCCGCGCTGAGCGCCGCGATCGCCGCGATCCCCGCGAAGACGTACGAGAACATGGATCGCACCGCGCGTGCGCCGGATCCAACGATCGAGCAGCAGGCCATCTTGAAGCTCATCAACGAGCCGAACGGATATCTCGCGGCACTCGCCCATGCCGAATGTCTCGCCGGCGACAAGAACAACGACCCCTTCCTCGGTTATCTCGTTCCCGCGCTCGAGCGCTGGCCCGGGTTTCGCGGACCTCACACCTCCGCCCAGACCGCGATCCTGACCGCCGGGCTCGAGCTCGACACCAAGGGCGAGTCGATCGACTACGAGCTCGAGAGGCACACCTGGCTCCACAACACCTCGTCTCC
>JAGSPR010000645.1 GCA_018262455.1 Deltaproteobacteria bacterium
GATCGACTACGTCTGGCTCGACGGCGCGACACCGATGGCCATCGAGCGGATCCTCCAGACCTCGGTGAGCGGCGTCCACGCCTCCGATCACGTGGGGTTGCGCGTACAGGTTCGCTGAGCAGCTACGGCGGCGGCGACGTCATCAGCATGAAGAAGTGCTGGCGAGTCTCCTGGCCGCCGTGGGCCAGGCTGCAACCCTGCGCGCACGTCGACACGAGACTCGTGCGGCATTCGGCGTCGAGAGCCTTCAAGTCCGTCTCCTTCGCGCTGACCACACGCGCGCAGTCGGCCGACGGGTCCACGCCGAGGTCGAAGCACGACATCGCGACGTCGACCCGGTCCGCACAAGAATCCGGTGGTGCCGGATTCGGATAGGTGGTCGGCTCCGGGCTCGCGGCCGGAGCCTGGTTCGCCGGCGCGCCTCCGCACCCGATCTCGAGCGTGATCACCAGGAGCGACTTCCACACCTTCTGCGGAGTATCACACGCCCCTGCGGTCACGAGCGCTGCGCAGGAGCGCGATGGCCAGCACCACGACCCAGAGCAGGAAGACGCCGATCAGGATGCGCTCCCAGACCCCGACCCACGGCGTGGGCAGATTGGCCCCGACTCGCGGCCCATCCCGTCCGGTCAGCACGCCGAACGCGAGGAGGATCGCGAGGCTCGCGATCGAGTAGTAGCGGAACCGCTTCCCGAATGCCGCCGCCCCGACACCGATCGCGACCAGCATCAGGGGAACGGTCACCATCGCCAGCACGATGTGCATCGTATCGGTCCACGTCCCCCCGCCCGCTGCCAGGACCTCGCGGAGGTGCATCGGTGCAAACGGCCAGACGAGGCCGGTGAGTCCATAGGCGATCATCAAGCCTCCCACGATGCGCAGGGCGCGGCTTTCTCGAGCCGACGTCCAGACGCCGGCTCCGAAGGCAGCCACGAGGACGGTGTACCCGATGGCGAGCACGACCCAGAGCGACCGCGTCGGAGCGCCGATCGCGGACAGCTCGCTGACGGTCTGCGAGGCGGAGCTGTAGCCCTCCCACTGCATCGCGACGAACACGTTCATCGCGACGTAGAGCAGCGACGACAGGATGCCGCAGCCGAGCAGGACCCTTCGCGCAAGACTCGCGCGATCGCGAACGCTCGGGACATCCACGGGGATGTGATGGATCGGAGGCGATGCGATCGTGGACATGGTGGTCTGCGTCGATAGCAACCGCAGCGCCAAGGCGGTGCTGCTCCGCCGAAGCGCGTGACTCGATCTCGCGCACGCCATGCGGTCCGCACGGACCTGCGTGCAGCCGGTGCGTCGTGCACTTTCTCGTCGGAATCGGCGCGGCGGGCATGGGTGATGCAGGATCGCGGATCGATCATGAGGATGCTCCCTGCCCTCGCGTTGACGGCGTTCGCGACGGGGACCGCGGTCGTCGCCAGCTGGGCTGGCAAGGCCGATGCACGGGTAGCCGTCATGCATCTGACCTCGAGCGCCTTCCATGATGGCGGAGAGATTCCGACGAAGTACACCTGCGAGGGTGCCGACATCTCGCCGCCGCTCGCCTGGTCCGACGTCCCCGCGACGACGCGAAGCATCGCCCTGATCGTCGACGATCCGGATGCACCCGATCCCGCGGCGCCGAAGATGACCTGGGTCCACTGGGTGGTCGTCGATCTCCCGCCCGAGACCCGGGCCCTGGCGGAGAACGTCCGCCGGCTCGAGCACGGCCGCTTCGGCGTCAACGATTGGAACCGGGCCAGCTGGGGCGGGCCGTGCCCGCCGATCGGGAGGCATCGCTACCTGTTCAAGCTCTACGCGCTCGACCGCGTGATCGAGCTCGCCCACCCGTCGAAGCGGCAGCTCGAGGAGGCGATGGCCGGACACATCCTCGGCTCCGCCACGCTGGTCGGCACGTACCAGAAGCGCGCGCGCTGAGTCGCCGCCACGCGTCTTCAGGCCGCCGCGTCGTGGCGGGTCCGCGCGACGATCGCGACCGCGACCGCCACGAGCAGGCCGGCGCCCGCGGCGACCAGCGCGGGCACGGTCGGGAACACACCGATCGCCTCGATCGTCCACACCGCGACGATCGGCGATGCCGCGATCGGCGCGAGCACCCACGCGGCGCGCCCCAGGCAGCCCGCGATCGCGACGGCCAGTACGATCGCGAACACCACGCGCTCGGCTCGCGGCGGGAGCCGCGGGGTGACGACGACCGTGCCGACGATCGCGAGCGCGAGCGCCGCGACGCCGAGCAGCCCGGGCAGCGCGGCGCTCGTCCCGAGCTCGCGGCCGAGCGCGCGTCCGAGCTCGCCGAGCGGCAGCCCGACCAGCATGGCGGCGAGCGTGCTCGGGACGACGCGGGTGCGCAGCGCGGGCATCGCGACGGCGGCGAGCAGCAGGACCGCCGCTGCGGCCGCGCCGAGGGCGGACAGTCCCGGGGGGAGCGCCGCGCCCACGACGGCGAGCACGACCACTGCGGCGAGAGACGCCGCCGCGCCGCGGGCACGACGGCGCGCCAGCAGGAGGCCGAGCGCGAGCGCCGGCGCGCGCGCCCACTCGAGGGCGAGCCGCAGCGGGCCGGTCGTGCGTGGCGTCATCAGCGCGTGCTCGGCCTGATCGAGGAAGACGCCGAGTCGCACCACCTCGCGCTCGACGACCTCGTCGAGCGTGGTCGCGACGAGCTGGCCGTCGAGACGCGCCAGGTGCGCCTCCAGGCGCGCCGCGACCACCGGCGCCAGCGCGCGGACCGCGGTCAGCCCGGGGGCCAGCGCGTCGCGCGCGGTGCCCAACGCAGCGCGCGATGCGGCGTAGTGGCGCGTCCGGAACTGCTCGATGACCGTGGCAAGCGCGGTTCGCACCTCCGCCATCCGCCCGGTCGGGTGCGTGAACACCGAATCGGTGCGCAAGAAGGCCAGCGCATCGGCCGCGCGTGCCTCGTCGAGACCGCGGATCCCGAGCTCGCGCAGCAGATCGCCGTCGGTGAGATCGGCGAGCGCGGTCAAGGAGTGGGGCATCGCGAGGGTCTCGACGATCGTACGACCGCGCGCGATCGCCGCCTTGTCATGACGGAAGCCAAACGTCAGGAAGGCGAGCCCCCACCGCTCGGAGGTCGAGAACAACCCCCACTTCGGCATCGCGGTGCCGGGGACGCCATCCGAGATCCAGCTGAACGCG
>JAGSPR010000303.1 GCA_018262455.1 Deltaproteobacteria bacterium
CGGTCGATCGACTCGAGCTCGAATGGGCCCGATCCGATCGGCCGCTCGCCCGGTGGCTTGCCCTGCTTGGTGATCGCCGCCGGCGGGAGCGCGAGCAACATCGGGAGCTCCGGCGTGGGCGTGCGCAGCGTGAGCTCGATGACGTCACCGGTGGCCTTGATCGAGGTGATCGGCGCGAGCGCCCAGCGGCCCGGTCCGGTCCGTGCGCGCTCGAGCGAGGCCACCACGTCCTGGACGGTCAGCAGCGAGCCATCGTGGAACCGGACGCCCTTCTGGACCGTGAGCCTGGCGACCGTCCGGGTCGCGTCGAGATCCGGCAGCCCCCCGGCGAGCCGCGGCTCGACCGCACCGGACAGCTCGACGCGATACAGCGTATCGAACACCAGCTCGGCCACCGTGATCTCGGCGTGGCTCTGCGCATGGACGGGATCCAGCGTGCCCGGGCTACCGAGCAGCGAGCCCTCGATCTTGCCTGCGTAACGTGGGCGGGTCTCGGCATGCGCCGCGGTGATCCCGGCGACCGCGAGCGTCACGACGAGCAACCACGTCGGGCGCTCGTCGCTCAATCGAGCCTCCAGAGGTCGACCCGGGTGGAGCCGACGAACCGCACTGCCGCGATGACCTCCTCGTTGCCGTTGCCATCGCCGTCGATGGAGGCGAGCCCCGCGACCCCGCCGTTGAACGACTTGCGGAAGCGTGGCTTCTTGTCGGCGCCGCCGAGCGAGATCACCTTGACACCGTCCGAGGCACCCGGCGCGCTCGCCTCGGAGACGATGACCTCGGGGGTGCCGTCGTGGTCGACATCGGCGAGCTCGAACGCGACCCCCACGTTCGGATATTCGAAGCTCGCGACTTGCCGGCAAACCGCGGCCGTCGCGCATTGCTGCACGACCACCGCGAGCTTGCCGGTCTTCGCGAGCTCTGCGCGGACGTGGAGAGGCGTCCCCTGGCCATCGACGAGATCGCCCCGACAGCGCACCGCGTACGTACCGTTGACGAAGTAGTTGCGGCCCGCATCGAG
The DNA here is from genome assembly GCA_018262455.1 of Deltaproteobacteria bacterium. Next base: position 1,022 of record JAGSPR010000303.1, read on the forward strand.
CTGGCTACGCTCGCCGGCGCACACGAGGAACGGCGCGTCCCCGGGCTGCGCGATCAGCGCCTTGTTGCGCCACGTGACCCGGAGCTCCTTGGCCCAAGGTGAGGCGGCGGCGATCAGCTCGCGGCCATCGGCGACCGCGGTCCCGACCACGTCGCGCGGCGCCGGCACCGCCCGCTCGCCGCTGAACGCGACCCGCCCGAGCTCGATCGCCCTGCCATTACGAAATCCGATCGCGATCACCTGGCGCGGGGTCACGGCGTAGAGCTCGCCCCGCTTGTCGCCGTCGAGATCCGCTGCCGCGAGCGCGACCAGCGGGGCACCGAGGTCGATCGAGCCGAGCTTGACGACCTTCCAGGCCACCGCGACCGGCATCGGCGGCACGAGCTTCGGGCCATGCGACGCCACGAGGGCATCGAGCCGGGCGCGCACCGTGGATGCCAGCTGCGCGAGGTAGCCGCCACGCTCACCGGCGTCAGCCGGCGGTGCGAACCAGAGCAAGGCAGCCAGCGCGCCGACCGACACTCGTACCCGCGAGCTCGTCACTCCGGCTTGTCCTTCTCCTTGTCGTCATCGTCGTACTCGCCCTTCACATCGTTGCCGGGCGTGACATCCCCGGGCTTGTCGGCGTACTCGGTCGGCGCGGTCCCCTCCACGAACACCTCGGTCATCGTGGTGTCCGGCGGGAAGCCATCCGGGGCCAACAGGCCGGTGGCGCGATCGATCCGCAGCTCGACGACCTTGGGCGGCCGCGGGAACGCCTTCGCGGGCAGGCCCATCGCCTTGGCGATCTCGACGAACACGGGCACCGCGGTAGTGCCCCCGGTCTCCCGTCCCATCGAGTGCGGATCGTCGTACCCGATCCACACACCGATCGCGTAGTCGGGCGTCAGGCCCACGAACCAGACGTCTCGCGCCTCGTTCGAGGTGCCGGTCTTGCCGGCGACCGGGATGTTGAGCTTGGAGGCGAGGATGCCGGTCCCGGAGGTCACCACGGACTGCATCATGTTCGTGACCACGTAGGCCACTTCGGGCGCGACCACTTGCTTGGTCTCCGCGGCCGACGTCGCCTTGCCATCGATCGAGTCGATGAACACCGGTCGGGCCGTCTTGCCGCCCGCTGCGAACGTCGCCATCGCGTTCGTCATCTCGAGCGGCGTGACCTCGCCCGCACCGAGGGCGAGCGACAGCGTCGACGGCAGCTTGCTCTGGATGCCGACCCGGTTCGCGAGATCGATGATCTTCGCGGGAGTCACGCGCTCGAGCACCTGGATCGCGACCGTGTTGATCGACTTCGCGAGCGCATAGCGCAGGAGGACCGGGCCCTCGAACTTGCCACCCTCGTAGTTCTTCGCGTTCCAGCGCTCCTCCCACCGCGGCTCCGGGCGATCGTCGAGCTTGGACGCGGCGGTGAACGTGATCCGGCCGCCCTCGTCCTTGGCCATGCCGGCGCCGAGCTCGATGCCGGTCGCGAACACATACGGCTTGAACGAGCTCCCCGGCTGGCGGTGCGCATCGGTGGCGCGGTTGAGCCCGAGCGTCTTCGATGCATAGCCACCGACGAGCGCGCGGACCTTGCGGGTGTGGACGTCGAGGATCACCACCGCGCCCTCCGGTCCCCGGGGGAACGCGACGCGGTTCTTCGCGTGCTTCGGAGGCGCCTTCGGATCGACGCTGGCCGCGACGACCTCGACGACATCACCGGACTTGAAGCGATCGCTCGGCTTCTTGACCGTGCCGTCGGCGTCAGGTGGGTTGAACCGGTCGTCGCCGACACCTCCGAGCACCAGCGCCGCTTTCCAGTCGCCGAGATCGACCTCGACCTCCTGGTCGTCATCGTGGACCGCCATGACGATCGCGTCGTAGCTCTCGCCCTTCGCAGGACCGGTCTTAGGCAACGCCTTCGCGAGCCGTGCGAGCTCGGAGTCGAGCTTGCCCGACTTCACCGTGCGCTTCGTGCGACCGATGTGCTTGCGCTTGTCGACCGCACGCAGCCCGTTCTGCAGCGCGCGCTCGGCGGCGTCCTGGATCTTGGGGTCGAGCGTGGTGCGGATCGTGGCGCCGAGCGTATCGAGGTACTCCTCGCCTTCGGGACACGTCGCCTTGCCATCGCACTTCGGCGCGAGGATCTCGTTGCGAACGAGCCCCACCCATTCGGGGGCGGTGTTGAGATCGGGGAACGGGTGCTCGACGTACTGGATCGGCTTGTTGATCCACTTCTGCGCGTCGGCGGCGGACAGCTTCTGCTCCTCGACCAGTCGGTTCAGCACGTGGGTCTGGCGGATCTTCGCAGCCTGCTGGTTCTTCTTGCGGTTCGGCGCGTAGTTCTCCGGGGATTGCGGCAAGCCGGCGAGCATCGCGGCCTCACCAACATCGAGCTGCGACACGTCCTTGCCGAAATAGAACCGCGAGGCTTCCTGCACGCCGTAGCGGCCGTTGCCGAAGTTGATCTGGTTCATGTAGAGCGTGATGATCTCTTGCTTCGTCAGCGCTCGCTCGAGGCGTCGCGCGAGGATGATCTCCTGGATCTTGCGCTTGAACGTCTTCTCTGGCGTCAACAGGAGGTTCTTCACCACCTGCTGCGTGATGGTCGACGCACCCTGCTTGCTCTTGCCTGCGCGAACGTTGGCCCAGAACGCGCGGAACATGCCCCAGTAGTCGACGCCACCGTGATCCCAGAAGTTGTTGTCCTCGGTGGCTATGAACGCGTCGACCAAGATCGGCGGGATCTTGTCGTAGGTCACGAACACGCGCCGCTCGATGGCGTCGCCGGAGACCTTGCCGAACAGCTCGCCGATCCGGTGATCGTTCTTGTCGACGATCGTGGTGACCTGGCGGTGCTTCATCTCGCTGAGGGTGGACGGGTCCGGCAGGTCCTTGTCGCGGCCATACATCCAGAACACGAACACGACCGTGGCAACCGTCAGGAGCAGCCCGGAGAACCCGACGATCGCGAGCCACTTGACGACCTTGACCCAGGTCTTGCGCGGCTTCGGGGCTGGCGTCAGCCGTGGCGGCGCCTTGCCCTTGGCGGTCTTCGACAATCCCGATGTGTCCCGTTTGTTCTGCAAGCTAGGTACCGTCAGCGGGTGCTGCACCGGGATTCTCCCCCGGTTGGGGCTCCGATGCCACATCGCGACGTATCCATGCAGATGGCCACCCGTGTCGGGCTTCCATTCGCATGGAATACGATCGCCTAACGAAGCGTACGCTCGAGGATCCCGACTGCCCCCCGGATCCTCAGCGCGAACCATCGCGCCCGCAGCTCGCGGCGCCGGGTCTCGTCCAGATCACCGAGGCTGCCGATCGCCTGGCGCCTGCGTGCCGCGATCCGGGACATCGCCAGGGCGACGGTTACCGAAAGGTTGAAGCTCTCGGTGAAGCCGTACATCGGGACGCCGAGCGCGCCGTCACAGCCTTCGATCGCCGCCCTGGTCAGCCCGCCGTGCTCGTTGCCGAACGCGACCGCGATCGGCTGCGTGACGTCGACGTCCTCGATCGTGACCGGCGCCCCAGGGAGCGTCGCGTAGACGCGGAACCCTCGGTCGTGCAGCGCGCGGGTGGCGTCCTCGACCCGTGGCCAGCGGTGGAGATCGATCCATTTGTGCGAGCCCTTGGTGACTCCGCCCGACGCGGAGAACCGCTCATTCGGCTCGATCACGTGGAGCTCTTGCAGCCCGATCGCCTCGGTGGTGCGGATCGTCGCCGCGGCGTTGCGCGGATCGTAGGTGTCCTCGACCACGGTCACGACCGAGCCCAGGCGCATCGCGATCACCGCGTCGATCCGAGCGATCCGCTCGGGTGACAGCATCGATGCCAGGGCCTCACAGACCGCCTCGGGGCCGTGGCGAGCGATCGCGCGCACGATGGCGTCTGGCGAGCGCGGGGTTGCATCGGACACGGCGCACGATACCGTGTGCATCGTGGTCGAGGGTGAACCTGGTACGCCCGTCGGGGATCGCTAAGGCGGGGGCTGGACGACGGAGGTGGGATGGGCGCGGCGGTGGGCATTTGCGCGCTTGAGCATCCGCACCATCAGGACGCCGGTGAGGGCCGCGAGCACGACGCCGATACCGAGCAGGCGCCAACGGTACTCGCCGTTCACGGCGGGGCGATTCGACGTCCAGAACCCCGATGGGCGCTCGGACAGGATCTCGTGGGTCTCGGGGGGGGGTGGGGCTGCGATCGCAGTGGCGGCATCGACGCCGACGAGCAGCACGATCGCGAGGACGAGCCGGCGCATTGCCAGAGCCATACCATGGCGAGAATCCCGCTTGCTGCGGCAGATCGCCGCGCGCTTCCCGCTACTTCGCGTTGCGCCGCGACCCTCCGGGTCGCCGATTCCGCTTCGCGTCCTCGCCATGCTCCGTGTGGGGCGCGCTTCCCGCTACTTCTTCAGCGGGTTCGTCGGGCGCGCGTTCTTGATCGCCTTCTTCACGCGCTTGAGGCAGTCCTGCTCGGTCTCGGTGCCGTCCTTCGCGAACACCAGTGGGGTCGCCATCGCCTGGTCGTACTCGAGCTGCGTCAGGCGATCTCGCTTGAGCATGATCCCGAGGATTCGCTGGATCTTGTCGGTGGTCCACTTGGTCAAGGTCCCGGCGCAGTACTGCATGTAGCGCGCCTTGGGCGATGGCAGGATCGTCGAGAAGAACGCGGCTTCGACCGGGTTGAGATCCTTCGGCTCCTTGCCGAAGAAGTGGCGAGTCGCCGGTCCGATGCCGTAGAGCCCAGGCCCGTACTCGATCACGTTGAAGTAGATCTCGAGGATGCGGTCCTTGGTGAGCGTGTTCTCGACGTGCCAGGTCAGGAACAGCTCCTGGAGCTTCCGCGAGAGCGTCTTCTCGCGATAGAGCAGCACGTTCTTCACCATCTGCATCGTGATCGACGACGCGCCCTGCACGAACCGGCCCTTCTTGAGGTTGTTGACGAGCGCGCTGCGAAACTCGGTCGTGATGAAGCCATGGTGAAAATAGAAACTCGAGTCCTCGGTGCTCATGATCGACTTGATGAGGAACGGCGAGATGTCCTCGAACGGCACGAAATCTTCGTTGGTCGGCCCGACGATGAACGAGTCCCACTGGCCCTCATCGACCTCGACGTAATGCTCGAACTCGGTCTTGAGCCGTTTCGGCGAGTCCGCCGGCTCCTGGAGGACCTTGCAGTGCGCGAGCCCGATGTGACCATCGAGCTTGGTCGCGTCGAGGTCCGCCCAGTCGATGTCGAGCCTGACGTCGGCATCGAACATGCCACGTAGCTTGTAGCCCTCCATGTACGGCGCCATCTCGGTGGGGATCGCGGTGAGCACCCGCTGGCAATCGATCGGAGGAATCACGACTCGCAGGTTGACGAGCTGCACCCCTCCGGGCCCCTGCTGCGCCGGCTGCTCGTCGGCCGGTAGCGTTGGATCGACGACCGGCGCCGGCGCGGCCCCGGGCTCGAGCTTGGGGGCCCGCGCCACGAGACCGGTCACCGAGAACGGCATGTCGCGCGCGATGAAGTCCCCTTGAACGAGCTCGAGCTGTCGCTTCGAGCGATCGAAGCTCCCGGCGATCTTTCCCGAGAGGTCGAGGTCACGGACCTCCTTGTCCGCGATCATCGGATGACCGACGTTGAGGCCGCGCAGGTGGAACTCGCCGGCGAACTTGGCGCCAAGGCGATCGAGCTCGAGATGCACCTTGGTGTCGATCGACGTCGACTTGTAATCGACGACCGGCGTGCGCGCGAGGATCGGCGCGAGGCGGTCGAGCTGGAACTTGTCGGCCTCGAGATCGATCGACGCCACGATCGCGCGCGGATCGAGCCCGCCCTTCGCGGTCCACAGGTTGCCCGGCACGCCGCCGTAGCCGCCCGCCATATCGATCGCATACAGGTCAGGCTTCGTGGGATCGGCCGCGACCTTGCCTCCGATGCCGGTGAGCGACAGCCTCGGCCACAACGACAGCTCGCCGCCCTCGACGGTCACGACCGGGGGCTGACCCGCGAGCTTGCGGATCTCGAACTTGGTCGCCGACGCCTTGAGGGCGCCGATCGTGGTGGCCGTGACGCTGCGTGCGACCGCGATGAGCTCGCCGGGCTTCCATGTCGCCTCGCCGTCGTTGACGAGCATCGTCGCGCCGGTCTCGCCGTCGTTCGCGAACAGCCGACCATGCGTGACCGTGATCGAGGTGGGCAGCATCCCGCTGCTCGGCTTGTCGTCCCCCGCCCCGTCCTTGGCGCGATCCGTACGCAGGTGATCGATCACGTCACGCAGGTTGTCGCGGCCATCAGCGTACCGGCGGATCGTGACGACGACGCCATCGAGCTTCGCCGCGCCGACATGTACCGATCCCACGAGCGAGCTCACCGTGTCGAAGTCGAGGTCGATGCGATCGACATGGACCAGCGGCGTGTCACCGTCGAGCGGTCCGCGCACCTCGAGGTCGTGGATCACGGCGTGCCCGAGCGACACGTCGATCGATCCGAACCGAATCTCGCGCCCGAGCTTCGCAGTCAGCTTGGCGCCTGCCTTGTCGCGGATCATCCACGCACCGACGCGCGGATAGATGACGAACAAGCCGAGCACGACGAGGAGCACGAGCGTGCCGGCCGCGATGCTGGGGATCATCCAGCGCGGGCGGCGACGAGCTCGAGTTCCTCCGAGAGCTTCCATGAGGGCTCGTCATACAACACCGGGCCCTCGACGAGAATTCGCCCCGGGGACTACTTACAGGATCCGGCCAACAAGTGACCGTCACCGCTGGGCTGCTGGATCACCGTGATGACCCAATCACCGGCATCGACCAGCTGAGTCTGGTTCGCCTTGCCCTTGCCATCGTCGAACTCGACTGTCAGCCGGACCTTGGACTTGTCCACGATCTCGACGAGGGTCGCGGTGGCGGTACCCTGCTTGAGCTTGAGCACCTCCGGCTTCTTCTTGGCCAGCGTCGAGCTTGCGCGAGAGAGCTGTTTGAAGTCATTCCACTTCTTGTCGAACACCTTGGTCAGCCGCTTCTCGAGAGGCTTGAGGGCTGGGTCGACGGCGACCGCCTTGCCGCTCGATGCGGTGATCTCGATGAAGTCGCAGCTGACCTGCACGGTCCCCGGCGTGTCCGCGGGGACCTTCTGCTCGGCGTCCTCCGCGGAGGCCGGCACACCAAGCCCGAGCACGACGATCAGCGAAACCAACAGGCGACGACCGCTCATATGCCCTCCACAGTATCGGTCGGGGTCACCCAGATCACGGTGGTGTGGCCATCTTCATCTTCGAGGTTCAACACAGTTCCCGTTCCACCCGGTGTTTCGAGCTCTTCAATGATCGGAGAGGATCGGAGGGCCGCCGGTTGCACGTCGATCGCACTTGGATTGGTCCTGACAAGGTCGGAACGGTCGGGGCGAAGCATCAATGCGAGCGCCGCGACGGCGCCTGCACTGACCATCCCGGTGAACACGTGACCACGGTGGCGCTCGAACCAGCCCGTGATCTGTACCCACAGCCCGACCG
>JAGSPR010000646.1 GCA_018262455.1 Deltaproteobacteria bacterium
TCGATGCCGAGCTCCGCGCCTTGCTCGAGCCGCGTCGAGCGGAGCCTCGGATCGCGGCGGTGCTCGATGCTCGCCCTGCCAAGCCGAAGAAGAAGAAGAAGAAGCGCTGATCTTGCCTCGTCCCGGGCGGGCTTCGTAACGACGCCGGGTCGCGGGCTTGACCGGGCCGATCTTTGTACGGCGAGGAAGTTCAAGGCGCGTTTTCCGGGGCGGGTTCGTCGAAACCCTGCCCGCGGGCCACATCGTTCCGAGCAACGTCGCGTGGTCATCGCAGGTGCGCGAGTTGGTTTAGGTCTCGCGTCGCTCGGTTCAGGGTTCGAGTCTCCCCGCTCGCACGATTCATTGGTGTCGTTCGTCCGACGAGGATTTTCGGCTCGAACATGTACAGACGGGTCGTTGTGGTGCCGGGCGCGCGGATTGGGCCGTCGTAGAGCGCCTATCGCCACGAGTGTCACGGTCCTTGATCGTGGTGGCGAACCTTTACCGGGAACCACGTTCGCGAGCTCGTCGCGCTCAGTTGCATCACGCGCCGTTCTCGAGCCACCGCGTGCCGCACGCAAGCGCACGAACCCGGTTCGCCGCACGACTGTCCGCTACACCGCTCAGCGCGGCGCGCAGGCGAGCGCCTGCTTGTGCTTGGTCGCCGCGAGCATGCAGCGCCGCACCGAGAGCGACCACGGCGTGGTCTCGCAGTTGGACTCGACAGTCTCGGGAACGGTGGACAGCATGCGCTCCATCGCCTCGCGGATCCCGTCGCGCTGATCCGCCGGCACCCTCGCGAGCACGGCGTCGGTGGGCCGCTGGAGCGAAACCATGTGGCGGCCGACCGATGCACAGCTCTCGTCGCTGCCGGTGTACGCGGGGCGCGGCTCGTCGTCGATGATCTGGATCTCTCCCGAGGCCTTCGCAGCGCGGCGGTCCGGCGGCAGCGTCGGCGGGGGCTCGCACTTCGACTGCAGCGCGATGACGTCGTCGGCGTTTGCGATGCACGTGCGGATCGCGAGCGACCACGAGAGCTGCGTGCAGTCCTCGAGATAGTTGTCGGCGATCGGTTTCATGGTCCGGTCGACCACCTCGTCCGCGCCGTGCTCGATCGCCTCGACGAGGTCGGGCTGAGTCTGGGCCATCATCGTCGCCAGATGGCGCGCGACGCTCGGGCACGAGAGCGGGTCATCACCAACAGCCGACGTGGTCGCGTCCGGTGCAGCCTCGGGTGAGGTGCCGGTGCCGATCGCGGCGCGTGGTCGTGCGATCGGTGCCGTGTTGGCGGCGCGGGTGGTGGCAGATGTAGTGGGTGCGACGGCGGTCGCGGGAGCCGACGGCTCGGTGTTCGAGCGCGCGACGACGTAGCCGGTTCCGGCGATGGCGGTGAAGAGGACAGCGGCGATTCCGAACTTGAACATGGTCGATCCCTGCGTGCGGTTGGGGGTTGCGGCTTCGACCTGGGAGGAACCGATCGCGGTGATCGCGGCCACCACGGCCGCGGCGAGCCCGGCCTGCAGCCGGCGGCGCTCGAGCGTGCGCCCGACGAGCCCGACGCCATCGGCGAGATGCTGCCGCCCGCGCGCCAGGCGCTGGTGCGTCGCGTTCTCGCTGATGCCGAGGGCCTGTGCTACCGCTCGGACCGATTGCTGCTCGCAGTAGAACAGCACCAGCGCCTCGCGATAGGTCTCCGGGACCTGCGCAAGTGAGGTCGCGACGGCGTGTTCGTCTTCGCGATCTCGGAGCTGTTCGAACGGCGAGACGCCACCGGCGACGTCGTGATCGTCGAGGGCCGTCTCCCGGCCGCGCTTGAGGCGCGCGGTCCGCGCGAGGTTGCGCGCGATACCACACAACCACGCGGGCAGCCGGTCCACTTCGCGCAGCGTATGCAGCTGGCGCCACGCCGTGACGAACGTGTCCTGCGTGACGTCCTCTGCCAGCACACGATCGCCCGTCCCGCTATACGAGACGGCACCGACCGCGCGTTGGTAGCGCTCGACGATCTCGCCGAACGCCTCGCGATCATCACCGCGGCATGCGGCAATGAGCTCGGCGTCGCTGCGAGTCGCTCTTCCCATGTCGCGTGGTAGTGCAGGCAGGCCGCGATCTCTTACAGAGAATCTACATGAAATGAAGCCTGGCGATTTCAGGTCGTGATTTCAGTCCAATACGCTCGCTCCTGTGGTGCGCTCGACCATCGAGCGCGAACCGGGCCGGGGAGCTCGGCGATCCGCGCGGCGAGTTCATAGCGGCCCGTCGCTTCCGGACACCGCCGAAGACGGTGACTGCTACGTGCCGGACCACGGTGCCACCGGGAGCCAGGCCTGCGCCGCCTGGAATGGCTCGACGTGCCAGGGCTGCGTCCTGCGCAACGATGGCGCCTTTCTGGCGTCGACGGCGCCGACGAAGAGGGCGGCGGATCGAGCCGACCGCGAACGCGACGAAGCGATCGTCGAGCGCGCCGAGGAATGGGCGCGGAGATCAGGGCGTGACGCTCAGCGCGATGTCGTAGCGGTTCGCCATGCCCGGGTTCGCCGGGAAGACCTCGAGGATGTAGTCGCCCGGTGCGAGCGGGCCCGCGCATGGTGGAGAGGCGCCGGGGCAGATGATTTGCTCGTCGTTGTCGAAGCCGCGCGACGAGGCGAGCGTGGTGCCCTGGCTGTCGGTGAGCTTGAGATCGAGATCGCCGGTCGTCGAGTTGACGAACGTGATCGTCGCGGACAGCGAGGAGTTGGTCGGCACGGTGATCTGGTAGAAGTCGTGATCGTCGGTGCCGGTGACCTGCGAGCAGATCGCGGCGGGGCCGACGTCGGCGAGATCGAGCACGACGGCGGTGGCCATCGTGTCGTTCGGTTCTTTGAACGCGCACTCTGTATCGTTGAAGGGCGCGTCGACGGGAGGCTTCGTGTCGCCGCTGAAGTCGAGGATCAGCGAACAGCCGGACACGAGACCGGCGATGAGAGACAGAGCGAGCGCGCTCGCGCACTCCCGAACCATGGGCAGACGGTATTTGGGGAGTGGCAGAACGTCAAGAGATCTGAAGGGTTTAGGGGCGGTGTGGTGGTTGACCGACGAGGTTCTCGACGGTAGGGTGCGCCCTCGTTCGTCATGTACCTGCAAGACCTCATCTTCACACTCCAGAAGTTCTGGGCGGATCACGGCTGTGTCGTCGAGCAGCC
>JAGSPR010000647.1 GCA_018262455.1 Deltaproteobacteria bacterium
GACGCCGGCGACGCGGCACCTGTCCGCGCTGTTCGAGCCCGATCGCGTGTTCGGCACCAAGGGCCTGATCCTCGGCGCGCGCACGTGGGGTGAGGGCGGCGACAGTCCGGTCGAGCCGATGATCGGGCTGCGCCGGCGGCTCGACGAGCGGTTCGCTGTCGCGGGCGTCGCGTTCGGCACGCACGCGCGCGGCGCGGAGGGCGGCGCGTCGTATCGCGCGACCCGGCTCGGTGGCGAGCTCGTGCTCGATGGCCTGTTGCTGCCGTTCGGCTGGCTCGACTTCCACGTGCAGGCGACCGTCGCGGCGACGTACCTCGACGCGAGCGGCCGCTACTGTGTCTCCTCCAATGGAGAGGGCATCGACTGCGACGAGTCCAGCCGCCGCGTCGACGGCGAGATCCAGGGCCTCTACACGTCGGCGACCGCCGGCGCCTCGATCGACATCGCGCGCCGACCGCACGGCATCCTCCACGGCGTCCGGATCGCCTTCCTCGGCGCCGTCGGTGCGATGCCGAAGCTCCGCGACGGGATCCAGCAGCCGAGCAAGGACACCTATCGGTCGTTCGGCCTCTTGCTCACGATCGGCCTCGGCAGCGATCGCTAGTGTGTGGTTCCTGCGCAGTGCGCGGCGGCACACGGTCAGGTGAGGCGAGGAGTCGGCCATTTGCGCGCCGCCGCGAATGCGCGACAGTCGGCGCATGAAGGCACTGATGCTGCTGGTTGCGATCGTGATCGGGCAGCTCGCGCAGGCCGCGCCCGCCGAGGCCTGCTCGTGGGGTCCCGGCCCGCCGAGCCCCCCGAGCTACCCCCGATACAACGCGGAGGTGTTCCCGACCAACGGTCTGTTCACGTCGTCGCAGGAATGGATGACGTTGACCGGGCCGCTCGAGCTCGTCGACGACGCGGAGCTGTCGCGACGCCTCGCGATGCCGGTGCGCCGGCCGAGCAGCCCGCTGATCCCGGGTCGGATCTACGAGCCGACCGAGTGCTACACGACCTCGTGCACGCTCGTGATCGGGTCCGGTCCCGATCTGACGCCTCCGTCGCGCGCCGTCGTGACGAGCCTCCGCACGCTGCTCGTCCGTGACCCCGAGGGTGCCGGCGGGTTCTCGTGCCCCGATGTCGACAGCCTGGAGATCGTGGTCGACGGGACCGACGACACCACGCCGGCCGAGTCCCTCGCGATCGGCGCATACCTCGGCGCGACGCCCGCGGAGGTCGCCGCCAGGACCGAGATCGATGTCACGTTCGGCTACGACGCCGGTCCCCCATCGGCGCCGCTGCAGTCGACGATCTATCTCGGAGAGGCCGTCGGCCGGATGCGCGACGGCGAGCCGTTCCGCGCCGCGGGTCCGTTCTGCTTCTCGGTCGTGATGATCGACTGGGCCGGGAACATCGGCGCGCGCTCCGAGGTCCAGTGCCTCGACACGACCGACCCCGACGATCCCACCGTCGAGTTCGTTGCGAGCTCGGGGTGCGGCTGCAACGCGCCCGCGGATCCCGGCGGGGCGGCGCCGCTGGTGCTCGCGATCTTGGTCGTCAGCGCGCGATCAGCGCGACGGCGGCGAGGATCGCCGCGATCGCCACGAACGCGGTGAAGAACGCACCGTTACTCATGTGCCAGTCGGTCGGCTCGCCGAGCCGCGAGCCGCTCGTACCGGCACGCTCGTGCTCCGCGAGCTGACGCGTCTCGGACTTGGTGGCCAGGAGGGCGGTGACGTTCATCGCAAAATTGTGTCGCGGCTCGGGCCGAGGGCCAAGTTTCGGCGGTCAGCCGCCCGGTGGGAGTCCGCTCGGCACGCTCGTCGGGATCGTGCGGTCGAACGGCGCGTCCCCGAGGGCCCGCAGGAACGCGATCACGTCGGGCGCCTCCTGTGGGGTCGGCGGGCGCACGCCGCGGAGCTTCGGATCGATCCCGTTCTGACCGGCGAGACGATAGAAGCCGAAGACGTCCTGGAACGACGCGAATACCCCGTTGTGCATGTACGGCGCCGTCAGCGTGATGTTGCGGAGCGTGGCCGTGCGGAACCGATTCGCACCGTCTCCCGCGTCGGGCGGTGCCCCCGGTGGCGAGGGAACGCGCAGCGCGTGCAGCTCGAAGTCGGAGAACATCGGACCGGTGTGACAGTTCGCGCAGCCGATGACCTTGAACAGCTCGAGGCCGCGCTGTTGCTGCGCGGTCAACGCGCTGGTGTCACCGTTGACGAACCGATCGTAGGACGTCTCGGGCGTGGTCAGCGTGCGCTCGAACGCCGCGATCGCGGCGAGGATGCGCGCTTCGGTGATCGCGCCGGGCCCGAACGCCGCGGAGAACTGCGTCACGTACGCGGGGATCGCCGACAGCCGGGCGACTAGCTCGGGAAAGATCGTCGCCTCGGTGTACGACGCGCCCATCATCTCGGCGGCGGTGGTGATCGGCCCACGCGCCTGCGCCTCGAGCGAGTGCGCGCGGTTGTCCCAGAACATCGGTGCCTCCTCGGCGCGCGGCACCGGAGTGGCCGTGGTCGAGCCATTCCACGCTGCGTCGAGAATGGTCATCGAGTTGCGCGCGACCCCGACCGGCGTACGCAGCCCGTCGGTATAGGCGAGGTCCGGGTCGTGACAGGTCGCGCACGCGACGTCGCGATCACCGGACAGGATCGGATCCCAGAACAGCAGGCGCCCGAGCGCGACCTTCGTCGCGGACGTCGGGTTCCCCGCGGGATCCGGTGGGACGAGCGGCAGCGCGAGCGGCGAGCGCGGCGTGACGACATCGACGCCCGCGCCCCCATCGACCGGATCGACGCCAGGCTCCGAGGGCCCATACATCGTGCAGCCCGCGAACCCGACCAGGACCAAACTCCATCCGCGCATCGTCACCTCCAGCCCATTAGTGCCGGAATCGCGGACAGCGTGGCCTCCTGAAACATAGTGCAATGCTCGCCGCGACCTCCTGACAGCGTGGCAGTGCCCCAACCCTGCATCCCTCGAGCGACGATCCCGACGACGGTGACCGCGTGATGACGCGGACTTCCGCGTGGCACGCCGGCTGCTCTGGCCTTGGTCACACCATGCAGCCCATCGAGCTCCACGATCTCCACACCGTCCGCGGCGGGTTCGGCGCCCTCCTCGGCACCCTGGCCCAGTCCGCTGGACCGATCCTCAACGGCGTCGCTCGTCTCGGTGTCGGTCACGTACAACGGCGTCCCCGCCCGCTGATCCGCCCGCGCGAACGTCGCCCTTGACTTCGTGTATTTTGGACACATACTGAGGGCATGTTCGGAATCGAGTACCTGAAGATGACGCCCACGACCTATGTCCTCCACTTCAAGGCGGGCAAGGTGAAGCGCGCCGGCCCCCACCGTCCAGGGCCAGCTGACGTATCGCGTGGCCGATCCGACGAAGCTCGCCGGCCTGCTCGACTTCTCGATCGATCACCGCGGCAAGTACCGCTCGGATGATCCGACGAAGCTCGAGGAGCGCCTCGTCAACGCGACGCAGGTCCTCGCGAGTCACATCATCGGCCGGCTCACGCTGCGCGAGGCGCTGACCGC
>JAGSPR010000304.1 GCA_018262455.1 Deltaproteobacteria bacterium
GCGGAGGTCGCGTTTCCCGCGCGCGTCCTGATCGCACTCGGCGCCAAGGTGCTCGTGGTGACGAATGCGGCCGGCGGGCTCAACCCCAGCTGGTCGCCGGGCACGCTGATGGTGATCCGTGATCACATCGACCTGCTCCGCGATCACGCGCTGCGCGGCGCCAACGACGAGCGGCTCGGCCCACGCTTCCCCGACATGACGACGGCGTACGCACCGGAGCTCCGCGCGCTCGTCCACCAGGCAGCCGCGAACGCCGGCATCGCGCTGGCGGAGGGCGTCTACGTCGCGATGCCCGGCCCGACCTACGAGACCCCATCCGAGGTCCGCATGCTGCAGACGCTCGGGGCCGACGCGACCGGGATGTCGACGGTGCCCGAGGTGTGCGTGGCGCGGCACATGGGCGCGCGCGTGATCGGCATCTCGTGCATCACCAACCAGGCCGCCGGGATCACGGGCCAGCCGCTGTCACACGACGAGGTCACCGAGACCGCGAGCCGGGTCCGCTCCACGTTCGAGTCGCTGCTCGACGTGATCCTGGGCGCCCTGGTCGCCCGCGGTGAGCTGACGCCATGAACGACCTCGAAGCCCGCGCGATCGCGGCGCAGCACAAGGCGTACGCGCCGTACTCGAAGTTCCGCGTCGGGGCCGCGATCCAGATGAGCGGTCAGGTCTACGAGGGTGCGAACGTCGAGAACGCGTCCTACTCGCTGACGATCTGCGCCGAGCGCACCGCGATCCTCGCCGCGGTGCTCGCGGGCTCGTACCGGCTCGAAGCAGTCGCGGTGTCCACCGAGGTGTCGCCGCCGTCGTCGCCGTGTGGGGCATGCCGGCAGATGCTGCTCGAGTTCGCGCCTGATCCCGCCGCCGTCACGGTCACCGCGGTCAACCCAGCCGGCGAGCGCCGTTCGTGGACGCTGGCCGAGCTCATCCCCGACGGATTCTCCGGCCGCGAGCTGCCGCGCACCGACCCATGAGCGAGGTGATCTTCCGCAACGGCACGATCCTGACGATCGACGCCGACCACCGTGTGTTGGCGGGCGATGTCGCGTGTCTCGATGGCGTGATCACGCAGGTGGGCGGGACGTACACGCCGCAGACCCACGATTACCAGATCGTCGACTGCGCCGGCTGCATCGTGATGCCAGGGCTCGTGCAGGCACACGTCCACACCTGCCAGACCTTGGCGCGCGGACGCGCCGATGATCTCGAGCTGCTCGACTGGCTGCGCCAGGTCATCTGGCCCTACGAGGCCGCGCTCGACGCCGAAGCTGCGGGTGCCAGCGCCGAGCTCGCGTGCGCGGAGCTGCTGCTCGGCGGCACGACCTCGATCCTCGATATGGGCACGGTGCACCACACCGATGCGATCTTCGATGCCGCCGAGCGCGCTGGCATCCGCGCCACCATCGGCAAGGCGATGATGGACGCCGCCGATCCACAGATCCCGGTGGGGCTGCGCGAATCGACCCGGGCGTCGCTCGACGAGTCAGCACGCCTGATCGAGCGCTGGCACGGCGGCGCCGGTGGCCGGCTGCGCTACGCCTACGCGCCGCGGTTCGTGCTGTCGTGCACCGACGAGCTGCTGCGCGAGGTCGGAGTCCAGGCCCGGGCCCGCGGCGTGCGGATCCATACCCACGCGAGCGAGAACCACGGCGAGATCGCGCTCGTGCGAGAGCGATTCGGCACCGACAACGTGCTCGTGCTCGACCAGCTGGGGCTGCTGGGGGAGCACTGCACGATCGCTCATTGCATCCATCTCTCCGGGCCCGAGCGACGATTGCTCGCCGAGCGTGGCGCGCACGTGTGTCATTGCCCGTCCTCGAACCTGAAGCTCGCGTCGGGAATCTGCGACGTTCCCGCACTGATCGCCGCCGGTGTCTCGGTGGCCATCGGAGCCGACGGTGCGCCGTGCAACAACAACCTCGATGGCTTCCTCGAGCTCCGGCTCGCGGCGCTCCTCCACAAGCAGCGCGGCGGCCCGCGCGCACTGCCGGCGCCGGAGGTCGTGCGCCTCGCGACGCTCGGTGGTGCCGCGGCAGTCGGCCTGGCCGATCGCATCGGCTCGCTCGAGCTCGGCAAGCGCGGTGACGTGATCGCCGTCGACGTCACGCCGCTCCACACCATCCCGACCGCGAGCCCGTGGTCGGCAATCACCTACGCCGCCAAGGCGTGCGATGTTCGCCATGTCGCGGTCGACGGCGCACTCGTGGTGCGCGATGCAGAGCTGCTGACCGTCGACGTCGCGCAGATTCAGGATCGCGCTGTACGCTCGGCGCACCGCATGTTCAGGTGATTGCTCTTCAACGGGGCGCCACGCCCATGGGCGCCACCTGTTTGGCTGGCCTCTCTGGGTCAGCCGTGGTACCTAGCGTCCACGTTCGTTTTCTGACCCTTCCTCATGGTGGTGCTCAGGTAATGGCGAACGCGGCCGCGGTGCGGTCGCGGGACCGTGGTCGCCCCAGTTGGCTCTTGGGATGATCGATCGACCTGGAGCCAGTCCGTGAAAGCCCGATGTCGAACCGCCTGTACGTTGGAAACCTGCCCTATCACGCCACCGAGGACCTGATCCAACAGCACTTCGCCGCAGCCGGCGAGGTCGCCTCGGTGCACCTCATGATCGATCGGATGAGCGGTCAGTCCCGTGGCTTCTGCTTCGTCGAGATGGCCTCTGCCGAGGCGGCGCAGAAGGCCATCGCTGACCTCAACGGCCAGGACATGGCCGGACGCGCGCTCCGCGTCGATATCGCCGAAGAGCGCCGTCCCGGTGGCGGCGGCGGCGGTGGCGGCGGCGGTGGTGGCGGTGGCGGTGGCTACCGCGGCGGTGGAGGTGGCGGTGGAGATCGTGGTGGTCGCGGCGGCGGCGGCGGCGGCGGCCGTGGTGGTGATCGGCGCGGCGGTCGTTGATGCAAGCGCTCGCGACACAGTCTGTCGAGTCGCTCCTGCCCCAGGCAGCGGCGATTGGCGAGGCGTGGGCGCAGGAGTGCGCAGTTGACCTGCGTGCCCAGGAGCGTGGTGTGGTGGGTGCGTGGCCCGGAACAGTCCGGGAGGCGCGCTCGCGCGTGCTCCTGCGACTGCCAGCGGCCCGGACCGTCCCCGCCCTCGACACTGCAACCCTGCAACTGCTCGCGCGCACCGCGTATGACGCGGCGCGCAAGAGCTGGCAGGCGATTTCGGAGCCAGATCTAGAGCCATGAGCGTCGAACCAAAGCTGCGCGGACGTCCTGAGAAGATCTTTGTTTCCGTCGACGAGAGCACGGCGCGCTCGACGCTGTCGTTCGCTCCGCCCGACTCGGGCGACCCGTTCCAGTACGACGACGACAAGTCCGGAACGCGCGCGATGAAGGACGCCAACGCGATCATCGCGAAGTATCCGGGCTGCACGATCCACGGTCCGCACTTTCACGCGGCCCGCCCGCCGCGTGCACGCCCACGTCCGCGCAAGCCAGCGTAGCGGCGAGCTGTCGCGCCTCATGGATGCGACGGCTCCGAGCTCTGGCCCGCGGTTCGCGTGGATCGTGCTCACGACGCTCGGCCTCGTCGCGTGCGCGCGTAGGCCAGCTCCCACCGGCCCCAGCGAGCGCGTGCTCGTGCGGGATCTGGAGCGTCAGGTCACCGTCGCTGCCACGACCGGATGGGGCGTCGATCGGGTCGAGGTCGAGGGGCTGCTCGACAGCGCCCTCGACTCGGTCTGCCGCGTCGATCCGATGGCGCGCCGCGCCGTGCTCAGCTGGCTCGACAGCGAGATCCTGCGGCGCGGCGGTCCCGTCGAGACCGCCTGGCGGGAGCGCGGCAAGAAGTTGTCACGCGTCGACGATCTGCTCGTCCTCAGCCGGATGCGCCTCGTGCTGGCACACGCCGAGGACAGGGCCGGGGACTGCCCGTTCTGGCTCGAGCCCGAGCTGCCATTCCGTGGTCGCCAGGTCTCCGAGCATCGCTTCCAGGTCTCGTTCGGCGCCGGCGGCAAGGGCATCGTGGTCCAACAGGGCGACCGTTTCGACGTCAACTTCGGCGGCGCCGGGCGCCTGTTGTTCGGCCGCATGTTCGAGCACGGCCACGGCCTTTACCTCGGCGCCGAGCTCGGTGGAAGTGCCGCGTTCCCCAAGGACGCCAGCGGCACGCGCAGCGCGCTCGTGATCGGCGCTGACCTCGTCACCCCGCTCGTCTATCGCCACACGTTCACCAACTCCTACGTCGAGCTCGAGACCGGCTGGCTGGGCCACGCCACCGAGCAAGACTGGGCCGCGATCGATCACGGCTTCCACTTCGGGGTCGCGTTCGGGGCGCGGGCGATGCGCACTCGGTTCCTGTTCCCCGGCGCTGCGCTCGGGGTCTCGTGGGAGCGCACGTTGCTGGATGGCGACGATCTGACGACGATCAAGATCGGCGCGCGTGTCGCGTTCGATCTCGATCTCTGAGTCGCCGATTGGCTACGAGCGGCCGCGCATTCTCTACTTGTGGCCGGCGGTCTCGCGAGGCGTCAAGCCGTTCCACGTTGAGCCGACATCACTTGAGCCTACGCCGTTCGGTTGGACGAAGTTCGGCGGTTCCCTCAACCGGTTCCGCGCTATCCTGCATTCCACATGCTGCTCACGCGCGAGGAGATGACCTTCGACTTCGAAGGAGCCAAGATCGATCCCGTCAAGGATCGCGAGTTCCTCGAGTGGATGCTCAACCAGTTCCTCTACGGTGAGATCACCGGCATCCAGTGTGGCCACTGGCTCTACGATGCGCCGGACTTCGAGGCCGCCAAGTTCCTGGCGCGCCAGGCTCTCGAGGAGATGCAGCACGTCGACAACTTCCTCCGCATCATGACGATGACCGGTTGCCAGCCGAAGCCGGCCCACGGGGCAGTCCGGTTCCTGGCGACCGGGATGATGGGCGGATCGTGGGCCGAGCACGTCGCGCTCGAGATGGCCCAAGGCGAGGGCTTCGTGCTGCAGGCGTTCTACGCCGTGATCGACACGCTCGATCACAAGCCATCGGTGGACATCCTGCGTCGCGCGGTGAAGCAGGAAGAGCGGCACGTCGAGTTCGGTGAACAGCAGGCGGCGAAGGTGATCGAGGGCCGCGGCTGGCTGCGGCGCCGGCTGCTCGGGCTGTCGCTGGTCTCGATGTGGGGCGTGCGTCGGCTGGCGAAGTATATGGAGAAGCGGCTGCCGAAGGACCACGTCGTCCTGAAGCACCTGCCCGCCTTTCTCGAGCACTCGAACAAGATGGCGGTGCTCCGGCTCCGCCGCATCGGCGTGCTCGACCGCCCGCTCGAAGAGGTCTCGGGCGCGAAGCGCGCGCTACTCGTGACCGAGGCGTACGGCGGCAAGGCGCTCGGTGCGCTCGTCTCGCTGGTGATGCTGCCGCTCCGGCTGCTGCCGTTCTGGCCCAAGAAGAAGCGCCTGACCGATACCTACCTCCACGACCTCCACATCACCGGCTACCAGCTCCCCGCTCCCGACGCGACGGCACAGCCGCAGGAGTGACCGACAGCTCGCTACTTGCGAGGCGCCTTCGACGTGGTGCGCGAGCCATCGTCGCAGCTGATGGTCAGCGGCTTCGGCGAGATCAGCGCGGTGCCGAACACGGCGGTCGCGAGATCGTTGTCGTCGATCGCGTGCGAGACGTGGCCCTGCACGATGACCCAGGTCCGATCCCCATCGGCATCGGCGCGCCGCTCGAACACGAACGTGGCACGCAGGTGTGCCTTGCCGGCAGCGACGCCAGGACGCGCCGGTAGCTCCGCCGTCACGTTGCCGATCCAGTACGCGATCGTCGCCTTCGAGAGGCTCCGTCCAACGATGCCGACCCGCCGATCCTCGAGCTTGAGCGGCACCGTTCCGGGGACGAGCTTGGCCTGGATGACGTCGGTGCCATGCCACTCCGCGGCGATCTCGGGCCCGAGCAGGCTGCCCTCGGGCCCCTGCGCGACGACCTTCGGGGCCTTGTCGATCATCCGCCGCAGCACGGGGGACAGCACGCGCGACAGGTCATCGGCGAGATCGCGTGACGCGACTGCCGTGGAGATCTCGCGCGGCAGCTTCTGACCCGCGCGGGTCGGCGTCGGGGTGCGGGCGAACGACACGTGCTCGAACACGGACACCCAGCGATCGCCATCGCGTGCGTACAGCGCGGTGAGCCGCAGCGGGATCACTGCGGTCCGCTGGCACATCTGGATCCGCCACGAGATCTCGTCAGACACCCAGGCTGCCGTGCTGTCCTTGGAGAGCCAGATCTCGAGACGCTTCGATCTCGATTCGGTGAACGTGCTCTTGTCGACATCGAGAGGAAACCGGCTCGGCGCGCGATCGAGCTCGTTGCCGATCAGCACGTCGCCCGGCCCGACGCCGATCCGGGCTGCGCCGATCTCCTTCAGCACCATGCCGCTCTGCGACTCCGGCGGCTCGTCGCGCTCGTAGGACTTGAGGACGTCGTCCTGGAGCTCGGCGATCAGCTGAGCGCGCAGATCGTGTTCGTTCACCGCGACCGAATCGGCGAGCAGGACGGAGCCCTGCTTCTTGGGCGCTGGACATGCTGCCAGCGCGACCACCAGGCCAACCAGCACGCCTCTCATCCGCTCGCCCTCGCGTCCTCGGGAGTATCGACATCGCGGAGCACGCCGACGTCGTCGACCTCGACCTCGACGACATCGGCGGCCGCCAGCACCCCGCGCGCCCCGCCCTCGAGATCCGCACACCCGGCCAGCTGCGACCACAGTGCACGTGCAACGAGCGGAGGATGACCGCCACGCCCTGCGAGCCGGGGCCGCGCGACCGCGTGATCGCCAAGCGCGGCGCGCAGCGCCTGCAGCGTGGCGGAGGTCACGAACGGATGATCGACGGGCCACAGCCATGCGGCGTCCACACAGGTCTCGGCGATCGCCGCGAACCCGAGTGCGACCGAACTGGCCATCCCACGCGATGGATCCGGGTTGACCACGACCCGCAGCCCGAGCTCCTGCGCGTGCGCGGCGACGGCCTGCCCGAACGGGGCCGCGACCACGACGACGGCCTCGACGAGCCCGACCTCGCGAGCCACGCGGACCGCCTGCTCGAGGTAGCTGTGATTCCCGATGCGCAGCAGCGCCTTCGCGGCCCCGCCGAGCCGGCTGCCCGCGCCTGCGGCCAGGATCACCGCGCCCAGCTTGAGCGCCTGTCCCGCGCTCGCCTCGTCGCGGTGCGTGCGTACCGGTCGCCAGTCCCCCGCACTCGCAGCACCCCGCCGGCGCACCGAGACCAGCTCGGCCGCGATCGCGACCGCGATCTCCGCTGGCGTCTCGGCGCCGAGGTCCAGCCCGATCGGAGCCCGTAGGCGGGCCCAGCGGGCAACGCCCGCATCACCTTCGAGCAGGCCCTTCGCGTCGAGCCGCTTGCGGAACCGGCCGACCTTGCCGCGGCTCCCGATCATCCCGAGGTACCCGACGTCATCCCGCGTGATCAACTGCTCGAGCAGCTGCTGATCGATCGCGTGATCGCGGGTCACGATCAGCACGCGATCGTCGTTCCTGAACCCTCCGAGCCTGCGCTCGACCTCACGGACGTCAAACGACTCGATCATGTCGCTCACCCACGGCACCTCGCTCGCCCACGCGGGATCCGCGCTCACTGCACCGGTCTCGCCGTCATCGCAGACGATCACCTCGAACCCGAGTTGCGCCAGGACCGGGCCGAGGCTCCTCGCGACGTGGCCGAACCCGAACACGATCGCGCGCTCGCTCGCCCCGACGCGCTCGAGCAACGCGCCGTCGGAGATCGCCGCACGATGGGCGGGCGGATCCCCAGGACGCGGCGCCCGTACCGTGATCGGCCCGCCGTCGAGCGGGGTGACGACCACGTGAGGCGATCCCGTCGCGAGCGTGCCGAGTGCCTCGCGTGAGGCCGCCGCGGCGGTGAGGACGATCTCCATCGACCCGCCGCAGCACATCGCCAGATCTCGAACGAGGTGCTGGCGCACCACCCGCGGCAGGGCGCCTGCTGCAACCTCGCGCGCCGCCGTGACCACCAGTTGCTCGATCCGACCGCCGCCGATCGTCCCCCACTGCTCGCCATCGGTGGCGACCGCCATCCGTGCACCGACGTGGCGCGGGGTCGAGCCATGTGCGGCGATCACGGACGCGATCGCGACGCCGCGCCCACGATCGAGCGCCGCCAACGCAGCGGCGAAGACATCGAGCGCGGACACGGACCGAACCTAGCACGCGCGCTGATCGAGGCTCGGCGCTCCCCGCTAGTTCACCTTGCGCCCTGACCTTCGGGTCACCGAGTCCGCTTCGCGTCCTCGTGCCGCTTCGCGCCGGGGCGCCGCAGTCTACGCGGGGAACGCGCCTTCGGCGCTCCCCGCTAGTTCGCCTTGCGCCCTGACCCTTCGGGTCACCGAGTCCGCTTCGCGTCCTCGTGCCGCTTCGCGCCGGGGCGCCGCAGACTACGCGGGGAACGCGCCTTCGGCGCTCCCCGCTAGTT
>JAGSPR010000648.1 GCA_018262455.1 Deltaproteobacteria bacterium
TGCCTGCTCGGGATCGACGTCATCGTCCTCGTGATCCTGGTGATCTCCGGCCGGACGTTCCCGATGTTCACGCGCAACGGCACCGGCGTGGAGACGATCGCCTCGTCGCCTCGCCTCGATCAGCTCACGATCGCATCGATGGCCGTGCTCGTCGTTCTCGACGCCGTGGTCCCGGAGCTCGTGGTGACCGCCGCGTGGGCCGCGGTCGTCGGCGTGCTCGCACTGGTGCGGAGCTGGCGGTGGGGCGCGCGGCACACCCTGCGCTCCCCGCTGCTCTGGGTCCTGCACGTGGGCTACCTGTGGCTGCCGATCGGGCTCGTGCTGCGCGCGGTCGCCGCAGGCACCGGCGCGGTCTCGCCCCAGATCGCGACCCACGCCCTCACCGTCGGGGCGATCGGCTCTCTCACCCTCGGGATGATGGCGCGCGTCGCGCTCGGGCACTCGGGTCGCCTGCTCGCCGCATCGCGGCCGATCGTCGTCGCGTTCGCGCTATCGCTCCTCGCTGCCGTGGTTCGCGTGGGCGCGCCGCTCCTCTGCAGCGACCGCTATCGGATCACGGTGGTCCTTGCATCGACCCCCGCCGTGTCGCCCTGCCGCGCCCGCATCGTCGTCGCGATCGCGTTCGTCGCGATCGCCGCGCCTGGCTGCGTGCGGGTCCACGCGCACCAACGCGAACGCCTAGCGTCACCCGCGATGAGGTCTCCCGTGTGGCCCGCGGTCACGACCGCCGACGAGCACGTGTTCGTGGTCCGCGAGGGGACGGCGGGCGCCAGTGCGGGAGGAGGCGGCGGGTGCGGCTGCAACTGATCGCCGCCGCGATCGCCTCGACCGCTACCCTCTCCACCGCGACCGCCGACCCGACCGATCCGGACGCGGTGACCTCGAGCTTTCATGTCTACGCGGACGACGATCACGTCACGGTGATCTCGCCGAGCACCCGCGTGATCGCCGGACTCGGTCCGCGAACGTCGCTCGCGGTCGACGCGACGATCGATGCGGTCACCGGCGCCTCGGTCGACGTCGTCAGCTCGGCGTCTCCCGCGACGGTCCACGAGCGCCGCGTCGAGATCGGGACGTCGGTGACCCGGATCCTGCCGGTCGGCGCGGCGACCTCGATCGCGGCGGGCGGACAGCTCTCCCACGAGAATGACTACGACGCCTTCCGCGCCTTCGCGAGCGCGCGCGCCGAGCTCGCCGAGCGCAACACCACGCTCGCGCTGCGCTACACCGCCGGCCACGACATCGCGCACGCGGTCTCGCTCCCATCGTTCCGCCGGACCCGCAACGGCCATCAGCTGACCGCGACGCTGTCGCAGGTCCTCGATACCCAGACGGTCGTCGATCTGATCGGCGACGTCGCGTGGTCCTCCGGGTACCACGCGAACCCGTACCGCATGGTCCCCGTGGGCATGCCGGGCTGGCCGCTCCCGATGCTCGTCGACGAGGTCACCCCGACGAGGCGCGCGAGCCTGGCGGTCGCGGGGCGCGTCCGCCGCGCGATCGTCGACGACTGGTTCGCGACGTCGACATACCGGTTCTACGTCGACGACTGGTCGGTGACGAGCCACACGGCGACCGTCGAGCTGTTCCACCAGGTCGCCGAGCGCTGGCTGGTCGGCGCACTCGGCCGCGGGTATCTCCAGGACGGTGCGGAGTTCTACCGCGCCAGCTACATCGCCACCGACGAGCCGCCCGCGCTGCGGACCCGCGATCGCACGCTCGGGCCGATGCGCAGCCTCTACCTGTCGGCGACCGTCGACACCACGGTCGGGCCCGAATGGCACCTCGTGCTCGCGCTCGGCGTCTTGGCCTCGTGGTTCCCCGAGTTCCCCGCGCAAGCCGAACGGCGCGCGGTGATCGCGACCACGAGCCTGAGCGTGCCGCTGTAACGCGCGCTCAGCGGACGCAGCCGAAGCCGTCCCGCGCCGCGAGCCACTCGACGCGGGCGTCCACGAGCTCGAACGTCGGCATCGCGTCGCGAACCTCGGGGGCGAGATCGCCCGACGCGATCAGCACGTCGAGGACGTCGAGTCCGATCGGCTGGAGATGGACCGCGAGCTGGAGCCGCGTCGGCGTCCCCGGGACCTGCCAGCTCCGGGACTTCGCATGATAGAAGCGCGGATCCGTCGGATCGCTCGTGACCGAGGGTGCGAGCAGATCGCTGTCGATCGCCGTCGCCTGCCAGGGCAGCTGGACCTCGGCGCCGCTGGCGCCACGGAACCGGCTCCCCAGCACCCAGACCTCGGGATCATCGCCCGCGTGGACCACGTCTCCCGGTGCGTACCGTCCGACGTGCCAGCTCTCGACGCCCTGGGTCTGTGCCACGAGCTCGACCCAGAGTCGCCGTGCGTGCGTCGTGCCGCTCGGGAACGCATGCCCGGCCTGCGTGTTGTCCAGCACGACCTCGACCTCGAGACCTCCAGCACCCGGAGACACGCAGAGCTTCGCGGTCAGCGATCCCTTCAGATCGCGCGCGATCGCACGGCGTTGATCCTCGACGCCAGGCCACGGCACGAGCGCGACGTCGACCGCTGCCATCGCGTGATCGTGAAGTCGGCGCGGCGGACCACCGATCGCCGCCACGCCGTCGCTTCCCATCATGTGGCACGCGGCGCACGACAGCCCGATCTCGGGCCGCGCGAACAGGCTCTCGCTCCACTCCGCATAGGTCCGCTCGATCGCGAGCCCACCGGGGAGGACGACGTCATGGCACGCACCGCACGCGGCGGACGACTCGACCGCGGATGCATCGAGCAGGGGCGACCACGCCGAGGCGTGCGCCGGCGTGGAGCGCGGGTCCGCCAGGCCACCTCGCATCACGCCGTCGTTCGTCCAGCTCAGATCGCCGTTGTGGATCTGCCCCACCGCCTCGACCTGATGACACGCCACGCAGGTCACGCCCTTCAGCGCGCGCGGCACCTCCTCGAGATCCAGGCCATCGGTGGTCGCGCCCATCGCCACCGCGGTCGGCGCATGACACCGCACGCAGAAGTCACCGAGCGCGCCGGCGGTCTCGCGTTGCCCGACGCGGTTCATCGCCACGAACACCGGATCGTCGCTGGCGTGCGCATGCATGCTCCCGGCCCACGCCTGGGTGTGCTCGGGGTGACAGCCCATGCACGACGCCGGATCGCGGAGCGCCTCGAGATCGAGCGACTCGCGTCCGCACGCACCCAGCACCACGGCGACCGCGACGAACCGCCGCAGCGCGGGCGCGCTGCCGCGGCGCACCGCTTGCGCGGTGGTGCCGTCGACACGAGGCGTGGGGACCGAACGCGGTGAGATGCCCGATCCACCAGCAAGCCCAGTGCCGCGACGGCGGATCAGAGATCGACGAGCTCGAAGCCGGTCAGCGGCTCGCCGAGGAAGCGCGGCGCGAGCTCGTCGAGGCGCGAGGTGTCCGTCGCGAAGCAGTCGAGGCGCCCCGGTTCCGCGCGGCGGCTCGCGCCGCTGCCGAGCGCCTCGCGTGCGGCCTCGGCCATCGCGGACGCCGAGTCGACGACGGCGATCGGCTTGCCCGCCAGCTCGGTCGCGACGCGCGTGATCACGTCCTTGAGCAGCGG
>JAGSPR010000649.1 GCA_018262455.1 Deltaproteobacteria bacterium
GCGTCGTGCATCCGCCTCGGTGCGCTTGCGCTCGGTGATGTCCTGGTTCGTGCCCGCCATCGTGACGGGCGTGCCGTGCGCATCGCAGGTCGTCTTGGCGCGACCGTAGAGGTCCCGCACCTGGCCGTCCGCCCGCACGATGCGGAACTCCATCTCGTTCACGCCCGCGACCAGCGTGGCCGAGAACGCCTGCTCGAACGTCGCGCGATCGTCGGGATGGATGAGGTCGAGGAACGTCTGCTGGGTCACGGGCGTCCCCACCCGGACCCCGTGGATCCGGTACTGCTCGTCGGACCACCAGTTCGCCCCGGTCCGCAGATCGAGCTCCCATGCGCCGATGCTGGCGATCCGCTGCGCTTCGGCGAGGCGTTGCTCGCTCGTCCGGAGCGCGTCTTCGACCGCCTTGCGCTCGGTCACGTCGTGGCCGATCGCGAGCAAGCCCATGGGGGTGCCCGCGGCGTCGCGCAGGAGCTCGTCGGTCCAATCGATCTCGCGCACCTCGCCGGCGCGCGTGACGATCGGGTTCACGTTGCCGCGCACCCGCTCGCCGGTGAAGCTCGCCCGGAACAGCATCCGGATCCGGTCCTGATCCTCGCCGGGCAGGAACCTCGAGAACCAGTCCTTGCCCTGGATCTCGTCGAGGCGATAGCCGGTGAGCCTCTCGAAGTACGGGTTGACGTACTGGATCGCGCCGTCGGCGTCGAGCAGGAGGATGACGACGGGCGCGGCCTTGAGGACCCTCTCGCCAAGCTCGGCGAAGCGAGTCGTCGCGTGCCGCGCGCTGTCCGCCGCGCCACTGGTTCCCGGGGTCCTCGTGTTGTCGCTCATGACTGCCCCTTGGATGAATACCGGGTTGTCATGGCCACATCCCGCGCAAAAAGCTCGGGAGTTGTCGTATTTCGCGGTTTCTAGGCCTGGATCGGCGCCTGGTCGAACGGCAGCCCGCTGAGTGCTCGGTGGGCGACGACCATGATGTCGGTCGCGGTCACGATGCCGACCGGGCGCCGGCCGGCGTCGACGATCGGGATCGCGCTGAACTTGCCGTTCACCATCCGCTCGATCACGACCACGGCCGGGGTGTCGGCCGTGGCGGTCTGGACCTCGCGGTTCATGATCTTTCCGATCGGCACGCCCAGGTTGCCGCGCGTGGCGAGCGCGCGGGTCACGTCGCGGTCGGACACGATGCCGACCAGCTGGCCCTGTAAGTTGACCACCAGCAAGTGTCGGATCTCGTCGAGCTCCATCTCCCAGCTCGCGAGGCTCAGCGACTCGTCTTCGTGGATGGTCCGCGGGGGGCGTCTCATGATCTCGCCGGTCAGCAGCGTCCTGGTCATGCCGCCTCGCGTTTCACGTTGCGTGCCGCCGCAGCGGTGGAGCCCGTGAGCGAGCAGCGCCCAAACGCGCAGAGTTTGCCGGACCGCCCTCCACGATGGTCGGGACGTGCGGGGGCGCGCTGCGACCCGCGAGCGCGTTGCGCGGGCAGGGGGCGTCGGACCGCCTTCGTACGTACACTGTAAGTAAGGATTGACAGCCCTGCGGGAGCTCTGTAACTTACGGCGTAAGTAACCGATGGACAACACCATGCACGCCGTCGAACCGATCACCGCAGGCGCTGCCCTCGGCAAGCACACCACCGCCGTCGAGGCCCTGCGCGGGCAACGACTCGACGGGCGTACCGCGATCGTCACCGGGGCGAGCTCGGGGATCGGCGTCGAGACTGCCCGCGCGCTGGCCTTCGCCGGGGCCCACGTGGTGCTGGCCTGCCGCTCGGTGGCGTCGGGGGAGCAGGCGGCGGCGGCGCTCCGCGCCGAGCTGCCGAGCGACGCCGGCCCGCTCGAGGTGGCGGCGCTCGACCTCGCCGATCTCGCCTCGGTGCGCGCGTTCATCCAGCGCTTCCTCTCCTCGGGGCGCACGCTCGATCTGCTGATCAACAACGCGGGCGTGATGGCGTCACCGCTCACGTTCACCGCGCAGGGCATCGAGTCGCAGCTCGGCATCAACCACGTTGGCCACTTCGCGCTCACGACCGGGCTGTTGCCTGCGCTCGGCCCGCACGGCCGC
This sequence comes from Deltaproteobacteria bacterium, assembly GCA_018262455.1. Next base: position 2,062 of record JAGSPR010000649.1, read on the forward strand.
GTGGTCAACGTTGCCAGCTCGGTTCACACCCGCGGCAAGGCGACCAACGTGCTCGAGACCCTGACCACCGATCGGGCGTTCACCACCCGCCGCTACTCGCGGTACGGCTCCTATGACGACTCCAAGCTCGCCAACGTGCTGTTCACCCGCAGCCTGGCGACACGCCTCGCCCCTGGGCAGTCGGCCCATGCGATTCACCCGGGCGTGATCGGCACCAACCTCGCTCGCAGCATGGGCGCGGTCGGCAAGGTGTTCGTGATCCTCCTCAAGCTGTTCTCGAAGAGCGCGGCGCAGGGCGCGGCGACCAGCGTGTTCGCGGCCACGGCCCCGGAGCTCGCCGGGCGATCGGGCACCTACCTGGCCGACTGCGCGGTCGCGCGCTCGTCGCCCGAGGGCCAGGATGCCGAGCTCGCCGAGCGGCTGTGGGCCGCGAGCGAGCAGATCGTCGCTGCCGCCTGAGCGGGCAGCGAACACGCTCGTTGACCACGTCGGGGCGGGGTGGTCTGCTGGAGAGAGCATGACGTCCCAGAGGTCGCCGCGACGCACGCCCGCTTCGGCGACGTCGGCGCTGCTGGCGGCAGGGCTGGTCGCGGGTGCGGCGTGCGGGCGGGTGTCGTTCGAGCGGCGAGAGGGCGCCGACGCGGCGGACGCGGTGGACGCGGTGATCGACGTCGATGCAGCATCGTGCGTCGGGGACCTCTTGGTGGACACGGCGGCTGACGATGCCGCGCAGGCGTGTCAGGGCGCCGGATGCTCGCTGCGCGGCGCGCTCGCGGCTGCGCGCACCCGGCCGGGGGCGACGATCTGTATCCAGGACGGGTTGGCGCTGACGCTCGCGACCCACGTGGCGATCAACTCGGACGTCACGATCGACGGGGACGGTGCCATCATCACCGGCACGGGCGCCGACCGGCTGTTCCGGGTGCTCGCCGGCGGCACGCTGCGGCTGCGCGCGCTGAAGCTGCGCGGCGGTCGTGTGGTCGATGCGTCGGGCGCGGCGGTGCTGGTCGACGACGGCGGCGCGCTCGACGCCGACGGCGTCGCGTTCGTCGACCACGTCGTGAGCTCGGACGCGG
>JAGSPR010000305.1 GCA_018262455.1 Deltaproteobacteria bacterium
CGGGAACAGCAGCTTGATCACGAGCGACGCGCGGATCAGGCCCGGCATCAGCGAGATCGCCTTGGGCGCGAGCTGGAGCATCGCGAGCATCGCGAACATGAAGGGCTGGACCGACTGCCTGGCCCCTTCGGTGAAGCCGAGCGCGATCAGATCCTCCTTGTTCGGGATCGCGCTGCGCAGCGGATACAGGAACACGATGAACGGCATGGCCATGAACAGGAACCAGCCGAACATCAGCATCTTGCGCTGCCTGCGCCAGTGCGCCCAGTTGCGGAGCTGGTTCCAGCAGATGTACGCGAACACGCCCTCGGCCACCGCCGGCGCCAGCTTGACGAACCGGATCGGCGTCGCCATCGAGCCCGCGATCGCGTGGCTGACCCCGAGCACCGCCAGGAACGCCAGCGAGCACGAGACGAGGAACAGCACCGATCGCCGCCACGCGAGGAACGCCTGCAGGTTCGCGTCGACGATCGGGGGCGACGCCGCGAGCAGCGAATCGCGCTCCGACGGCAACACCTCGGAGGGCTCGATGCGGAGCCGGAACGCTCGGCGCAGCGAGATCTTGAGGAAGCTGACGAACTGCGAGCCCGGGACCTCCTCCATCGAGTCCCTCGCCGCGTGCTCGTGGGCGAGCCACGGCTGCGGCGCCGGTGCGCTCGGCTGCTCCGCGTACGGACCCTGCGGGACCCCGATCGGCCCCGACGGTGCCTGCGCGTAGGGCACCGTCGGTCCCGACGACGACGGCGCGATCGGATACGGACTCGCGTTCGGCCCCGATCCCGGCGATGGGAACGGATTCGGCACGGTCGGCCCCGAGGCCATGTGCGCGTTCGGATAGGGCTGCGGCGCGCCGGGCGTCGGCCCCTGCGGTTGTGGCTGCGATTGCGATTGCGATTGCGGGTAGGGGTACGGGTACGGCTGTGGCTGCAGGGGGACCGCAGCCGAGTCGCGTTGCGAGCGCGGGGGTGGAACCGCGCGCTTCGGCGGTTGGGCGATGGGCGGGGCCGGTGCGGCCGGCGCCACCGGGGCAGGGCCTTCATGCGGCTGCGGGAACCCGATCAGCGTGCTCTGCGGTCCCTGTTTTTCATCCGATGACGACACTGCGGCATCCTACCCAACAACCTGGCCCGGGAGCTCAGTTCTCGTCGATCCGCAGCTGGCCGGTTTCCTCGGTGACCATGACGAGCGCTTCGGGCTCGCGACCTTCGAGGTTGTAGAGCACGAAGTGTTGAGGGCCACTCTGATCCAGCGAGAAGCTGGCGCCGCGCAGCTGGTGGGATTTCGGCACCAGGTCGCGGCGCCACGCCTGGAGCTGCATGCGGAGCTGCTCGTCATCTGCGGCGCGCGCGCGCTGGCGAGTCGACAGCAGCAGCTTCCAGGCGGCGAGGTCGTCGTGCTCGAGCGCGTCGATCATCCGCAGCGCGAACGCGCGCGGATCGGGCACGGCCTCTGCCGAGGCCAGGCTTGCGCTCGCGACCTTGGGCGCCGGGCTGGGCGAGCTGCACGCGATGAGGAATCCGAGGATCAACCAACGCATGTAGGAACGACACTAGGCGGCCGCGTTCTATTGCGCACGTTTTTCACACCGTCGTGATGACGGAGCCTCAGACGATGAGGCGTGTCCGCACGTGGCCTGCGAAGCCGGCGTCGACGTCGATCACATCCCCGGGACGGAGCAGCGCGGTCGAGGTGGCATAGCTCGACACCAGCAGCTCGGCCTTGCGGAACCGATTCTTCACCATCGCCGCGACGCGCCGCACGAGCGGCGACATCCGCAGCCCGACGCCCGCCGGGGTCCCGGTCAGGATCACGTCGCCGCGGACGAGCGGTCGCCCGAGGTGGCCGCGCGCCGCGCGAACCAGGGCCGCGAGGTCGTACGTGAGCAGCTTCGTCGACGCTTTCTGCCGGACCTCGCCGTTGACGCGGGTCTCGAGCGTGAGCTCGGGGATCGCGGCGAGCCCACCGGCAGGCGCCCACACGGACTCGGCCACCGGCAAGAACCGCGGGAACGACTTCGCGCAGGTCCAGTAGCCGAGCGGGCGGTCCATGGTCTCGCCGAGCACCTGGCAGAACCGCGCGGTGAGATCATTGGCGACCGCGAGCCCGAACGGCTGCGCCACGCCCGCGGCGAGCTGGTCGTCGTCGATCGGGCCCAGCGCGACCACCGCGAGCTCGCCCTCGTAGTCCATGACCGCGGGGACGAGCGGGATCTTGTCGCGGATCGCGGCGGCGATGCCGGGCTCGATCGCCTCGAGCGCCGCGAGCACCTCCTCGGAGCTCGGGATCCGGGTGCCATCGCCGCCCGGGGCGAACGCGCGGACGTGCTTGCTGAACGAGGTCGGTGGTGCACTCGCGTCGATCTTCCGACCGGTCTCGCGGGCGTGATCTCCGTAGGTCAGGCCCAGCGCGACGATCGAGGTTGGCTCCGGCCAGTCCGTGTGGTCGGGGCCCCGCACCGCCGGTGGCCTGGCGCGCGCCGGCTGGGTGGTGGCGTCCCACGGAATGTAATCGACCTGGGGGAGTGGCGCGTGCTGGTGGATCTCCACGGCGACGCCGCCCGCGACCCGCCGATCATCGACGAGGTGCCACGGCGCGCCCGGCGCCGTGCGTGCGAACCGCTCGTAGTGCGCCGAGCCGATATCGCTCTGCGCCACCATGAGGTCGCGATCGTCGGTGTCGCGATACGCGTAGCCGACCATCTGCTGGGGCTCCGCCCACGCGCGGGCATGCATCAGGCTGCGCGCGCCGGCCACGGTGGAGGTGACGAGGCAGTTCGGGTGCGCCGCGGTGGCCGGTCGACCGCGCCGCGATTCGGTGGGCCCGTCGAGTCGCAGCGTCGCGAACCCGAGTGAGAACGTGTCGCGCAGCGAGACCGCCTGGACCTCGAGCCCGGCGTCGCCGGTCCACGGCGACCAGATCCACTGCAGGGTCGGGACGCGGCGCTTGCCCCACAGGTGCATCGCGGTCGCGCGCCCGCGGATCTCGATCGGGACGCCATCGACGGTCACGCGTCCGCTCGCCTCGCCGTCGTAGACGATCGGCGTCGCGTGGGTCGGCGCTGGCAGCCAGGTCGGCATCTCGGCGTGGGCATCGCGACCGCCGCTCCACTGGACATCCCAGGTGAGGTCGGCGACCGAGCCGACCGCGGCATCGCGCCGCACGAAGCTGTCGTCGACGCGGATCAGCTCGTCGCCCACGCCGACCTTCGCGGTCGCGAGCGGGGCGAGCCGCTTCGCGGCCCGGGTGGGCTGCGCGGCATCGGCATCGAACCAGGCGCCCCAGATCGTGGTGCGGCCCTCGCCCTGCCGGGGGACGAGGAAGCTCTGGCGGATCCACAGCGCGCGGCGCCGGCTGGTGTCGAGGACCACGGCGGACCAGATCTCGAACCAGGGCCGCTGCCCTTTCCACGCCGGCTGCTCCGGATCGCGCCCCATCTCGGCCTCGTATACCATCCTGCAACCGCTCGAAATGCAGCGCGATCCACCTGGTTCGCTGCGATGACGCGACAACCGTCCACCGGGATGCGAGGTTGAGGCTCTTAGTCACCAGCGTGCAGGTTCGAGGTCCAATGGCAGATACCACCGGTGCCCAGGTGGCGACACGAGCGGATGGCCGATCGCGGCTGCTGGCCGAGCTGGCGGCCCAGCCGGCGCGCAAGGGGTACGGCATCGCGTACGACCTCCTGGGCAACCGCGCCGAAGCCGAGGAGGCGGTGCAAGACGCCCTGGCCCGGGCGTGCGAGTCGATCGGAGATCTCCGGGATCCGGCCGCGGCGCCCGCCTGGTTCCTCCGCATCGTCACGACGCAGTGCTTGCGGACCTTGCGAAGGCGCCGCCTGCGTCGTCGTCTGTTCGGCTGGATCTCCCCCAAGGACGGCGACGCGATCGATGCCGCGCCGGTGTCGACCGAGCACGCCACCGATGACATCGCGCAGCGCATGCACGGGATCGGCGAACCCGCGCCGCGCGAGGCGCTCGCCGATCAACAGGAGCTCGGCGCGCTGCTCGGCCGGCTCGGGGAGCTGTCTCCCCAGCAACGGACCGCGCTCGTGCTGCGGTACGGCCACGACCTGCCGGTCGCCGAGGTCGCCGCCCTGCTCGGCGTCGAGCTCGCGACGGCCAAGACGCACCTCGTACGCGGCCTCGCCCGGCTGCGCGACCTGATGGAGGACCACCGATGAAAGCAGTATGTGATTCCGTCATCGAACGTGTCGCGCTCGGCGAGCCGCTCGGAGAGCTGGCCGAACACGTCGCGAGCTGCCCGCCCTGCCAGCGGCTGATCGAGATGCCGACCAAGCTCGGGGCGTCGCGCCATCCGGTCGATCCAGGGCTCGGGTTTGCGGCCCGGATGACCGTCGGCGCGCGCCAGCGCATCGCGGTCCGGCGGCACCAGCGGATCGCGGCCGGGTTCGCCGCGGCCGTGGCGGCCGGCGTGGTCGGCGTGTTCGTGATGACCCGCGCGCCCGACAGCGCCTCGCAGCAGCCCGCCGCGAGCGAGCATCCCAGGCCCGAGCCGCACGACAAGCCGGAGGTCGCCGACGAGGCCGATCTGACGGCGCTCGTGCGGCTCGCCGATACCCACCGCTCGAGCCACCTGTCCGCACCCTGGGCGCGGATCACCAGGTCGCTCGCACCCTACAAGAAGCTCGTCAAAGGAGTGACGCCATGATCCGCGTCCGCACGCTGCTCACCCTCGCGATCCCGTCGCTGTTCATCGGCGGCCTGCTGTTCGGCAACCACGCAGGTCACGCCGCGGGCAACGGCGACCTGTTCGCCTCGCCGCCGACGCCGCCGGGAGGATGGGGGCCGCTGCCGCCGCCGACCCCGCCAAGTCCGCCGACCGCGCCGAGCCACGGCCGTCACGGCGGCGTCTCGGTGTCGATCCACGGCAACAAGGTCAAGATCACCGGGATCGCTGACTTCGTCGCCGGCCACCTCGAGACCATCCGGCAGCTGCTGCGCGACAACCCGAACATTCCCAGGGACGTTCGCGACAAGATCCTCGCGCGGATGGATCGCGTGAGGGGTGTGATCGACCGCCGGCTCAACAACCTCCACACCGGCGATCTCGACCAGATCGGCGCCGACATGGACAAGATGGGCGAGGAGCTCGAGCGGGCGATGGAGGGCCTCGACAAGGATCTCGCCAACCTCGACAAGGATTTTGCCAAGAACTTTGGCAAGGACTTCGAGAAGGCCTTTGGCAAGCACGGCCGCAAGAAGCCGCCGAGGGACGTGTGGGCGGGCAGCGATCAGGACGACGACGACGACAAGGCCGAAGCCGACGATGACGATGACGAGGACAAGGATGATGACAAGGACGCCGTGCCGATGGTGCCGGACGTCGGCGTCGATGCCGATGACGACGATCTCCGCGATGCGCTCGGCGACCTCAAGGACCTGGCGCTCAAGCCCTCGCAGAAGGAGGCCATCGTCGCGCTGCGCACGACCTCCGATGCCCGGGTCGCGACTGCCAAGCAGCAGCTCGACGATGCCTCGAGGCGGCTCGAGACGGCGCTCGGCGATCCGCGCACCAGCGACGCCGACATCGCCCGCTACGTCGACCAGATCAGCGGCCACGAGGCCGCGATCCGCAAGGCGCGCCTGCTCGCGTGGGTCAATGCCCGCCGCGTGCTCGACGACGACCAGATCCAGCGGATCGAGCGAGCTGCGAAGACCGCGGGCCAGAACAAGCCGAGGTAGCGTGGTATATCCCAGGCGATGTCGCGCGCCGCGATCTGGTCCAAGATCCCGACGCTGATCGGCTGGCCGATCACGGCCGTGGGCCTGGCGCGCGTGGTGTGCGTGGCGTGCCTGGCGTGCCCGGCGTGTTCGGGCAAGCGCGAGCCACCCGAGCCCGCGCCGGTTGCGCCCGTCGCGCCGATCACGCCCGATGCGGGACCCGCCGGCACCACCGTGATGCCCGGCTACGACCCCGCGTCGGGGATGCACCTCGATGAGGACGGGACCGGCGCGCCCCGCCCCGCGACGCGGCCCCACAATCGGCCGAGTCGCCCGGTCGAGGTCATGCTGAGGTCGACCCCGACCGGCGCGATCGCCGCGGTCGATAACGTGCAGCTCGGGCCGACGCCGACCTACTGGTTTGGTGACGCGGACGGCCGCGAGCACGAGTTCACGTTCGTGCGCCCGGGCTACACGGTCGCGCGCTACCGGTTCGTGCCGGTCCAGAGCGGGCTCATCCACGCGCGGCTCGAGCCGGTCGGGGACGACCACCCCGATGGTGGGCTCGGGGTGGAGGTCGCGCCGGTGTTCACCCCCGATGCCGCGGCGGTCTCGCCGCCTCCGACGGTGATCACGCCGTCCGCGCCGCCCGCGCCGCCCGCGCCTGCGCCACCGGCGATCGATGCGTCGCCGTTTGACGCCGCGCCGGCCGTGGTGGCTCCCACCCGGCCGTGACCATCGCCGGCCCGGGGCTTGCCGGCCGCCGGGCGCCCGCATAGGGTCGATGCATGGCGCGCGAGCTTCTGACCCCGCAACTTCGAGCACTGGGATGGGGCGGTCTTGCGCTCGGAATGGTGATCGCGGCGCTCGGGACGTGGGGACCGCTCTTCAAGGGCCAATGGTTGAACGGCATGGTGCCGGTGAACGTGTTGGGCGGGGCGCTCGCGGTGATGTCACTGATCCTGCTGATTGTTGGGCCAGCGCGGCGCCGATCGTAGAAACGACGACTCCGACAGAGCGCGCACCCGCGCGCTGGGGCGGCGGGTCGGCCTTCGTCTCGCGGGTGACAGCGGACGGCCGCGACGTGCAGCGCCCGCCGACGCAACACTCAACTACCTGTGCCCCGCAGCGGACGGCCGTGGAAGCTACCGCTCGCCGGAAGGCCGCCCGCCGCCCGGCGCGCGCGGTGACGCCGTTGGGGACCACAGCTCATCAGGCGATCCTCAGGCCGTCCCGCTGATCACAACGCGTGCTGCGCGGTGACCAGGAAGTCGAAGTCGTGCGACACGCGGGGGACGAAGTAGCAGCGATTCATCGGCTCCTCCCCGACGGCGATCGGCAGGTTGACCTGGCCGCCGTAGCGCCACGCCCCGGCGGTGCGCGTGAGGCCCAGCCCGACCTCGATCGCGAACCGCAGATCGTGATCGCAGTCCGACGCGATGATGTGATCGGCGCCGAGCTCGCCGCGCGCGAACAGCTGCCAGCGCGGTGACACCAGCACGCCGAGCCGCGGGCCGGCGAGCAACCGGGTGCGCAGCGTGGGCGCATGATCGAAGTCGTAGATCGGCGCGAGATCGAGCTGGGCGTCGAACCCGAGCCGGAACCGCCCGACCGGCCACTGCACGATCGCGCGCGCGCCGGCCTTCACCGTCGGCTTGGTGTGATCGCGCCAGTCCTGGTTGACGAACGGCGCCGCGAGCCCACCCACGAGCTCGATGCTGCGCTCCGCGCGCGCGGAGCTCGCCACGAGCAGGAGTACGATCAGCAGACGACAACGCATCCGTCGAAGGTGAACGAGCGGGCAGGAATCTCAAGTCTTCGCGGCGGAAACCGCGTCGCCCACCTGCGGATCGCTAACGCGTCTTGAACAGCACGCGTCGCTTGATCGCCAGCTCGGTGTAGTCCTGGCTCAACCGGGCGAGCTCTCGGTCCTTCACGTCCAGGACCTGTTGCTTGGCGCGGAGCTGATCATCCAGCCTTCGCTTCTCCATGTAGGCGTCGAGCGAGCCGTTGCGCGTCAGGTCGTCCTGCTGCCGCTTGATACCGTCGAGCTCCAGCCGGAGGGACCGACGTTCGGCGTCGAGCCCTTCACGCCTGGCCATGTTGTCTCGTGCCTCGGCGCTGTCGAAGAACGCCTTGCCGTCCCGGATGGCGGCGGCGTGCTCGACGCCGAGCTTGTTGACGGTGTCGGCGAGCTGCGCGAGGCGGGGATCGCTCGGGTACTCGGCACCGGCATGGTCCAGCGCCTGGCGACAGTCGCGATCGGCGATGAACAGCTCGAGCGGTGCCTGCGCGTCCTGGAAGACCTGCACCTGGTTGGCAAGCGCGTCCATGATCATCTTCGAGCTCTGGCTGGCGGCCCCCTGCGCGCAGCGCGACTGGTACTTGGCGGCGAGATCGCTGTACTGGGACTTGAGCTGCTGCGCGGAGGTCTGGCAGGTGCTGGCGCAAGCGCCAAACCCGAGGCTCTGGGGCTGCCCGGCGCCGCCCTGCTCGCCATAGCGGGCGTCGATGTACTGGTGCAGGCACATCGCGGCGTAGTAGTCCGGGGTCCCGGCCTGCATGCTCTTGCCTTCCATGCGCTTGGCGTCGCCCGTGAGCTCCGGATCGTTGAGCGCCTGGACCTTCGACATCGCCGTGGAATCGACCAGCGTGTAGCCGCCAATTCCGCCGAGGCCGACACAACCCGACGCCGTGACGAGCATGGCGAGCAGCGCCGCCGGCCAGGCCGCCCCGGGG
>JAGSPR010000650.1 GCA_018262455.1 Deltaproteobacteria bacterium
AGACACTGCATCCATGCGGCCGTGGTACGCCGTGATCTGGGTGCTCGGCACGGCGTGCGGGCGCTATGGCTTCGACGCGAGCGATGGCTTCGACGCGAGCGACTCCAGCGACAGCGTCACAGCTGTCTATGCGGTCGCGGTCCTCGCGGATCGTCCGATCGCGTACTTTCGATTCAACGAGACCACGGGCACGGTGGCGCGCAGCGTGGTCGGATCCGTGCAGGGAACGTACGAGGGCACGTTCGGCTTTGGCGCGGCGGGTGCCGTCGGCGATGGCGATCCCAGCATCACGTTCGACGGCAGCACGACGCGGATCGTCGTCGGCGACGTGTTCCGGTTCGCGAACCGCGCGCCGTACTCGTTCGAGGTGTGGATCAAGCCGGCCGAGCTCGGCAGCACCCGCTTCATCGTCGACCGGCGCACGTCGACCGGAAACCGCGAGGGTTACACGATGTACGTCGGCGAGACGTACTTCCTGTTCTCGCGAACCACGAACGGCTCGGAGTTCGGCTATGTCAGCGCGGATCCTCCGGCGCTCGACGTGTGGACGCACGCGGTGGTGACGTTCGATGGCAGCAAGCAGGCGATGTACGTCGACAGCGTGCTGGTCCAGGTGAACCTCGGCGACGCCGCGAACCCGATCGGTGACGCCGTCGGGGCGTTCACGATCGGCGACTTGTCACCCGGGCAGTTCTTCAAGTTCAAGGGTCAGATGGACGAGCTCGCGGTCTACGATCGCGCGCTCGCGCCCGAGACCGTGAAGGCTCACTTCGATGCCGCACGTCGATGATGCGGATGCGAAGATACTCATTCGAGCACGACACCTGGCGCGACCCACAAGGCGTAGATCGACCGGTTCGTGCCGCTCGCGATCGGTGACCACGTGCCGCTGTTATCGCGGTGCAGGATCGTGCCCTGCGCACCGGCCGCCCAGACGCTGCCCGACCAGCTGCCGCCGACCGCGTTGAGATCGTGCGTGGTGCCGCTCGCCACCTTCGACCAGGTCGCGCCGTTCCAGTGGGCCATCAAGCCGTCGTCGCCGACCGCCCACACGTCGGAGGCGCTGCTGCCCCAAACCGAGCGCAACACCTGGCCCGGCTCGTTGAGCTCGGCTGGAACGGTCGCGCGCGTCCACTGGCTGCCATCGTAGTGAATGATCGTGCTCGTCTCCGGCATCCCACCTTGGTTGAGCGTCTGCCCGACCGCCCAGACGTCCGACGCGCTGCTGCCCCAGATCGCGAACGGATAGCTGCCCGGGATGAACGGCACGTCGCTCCACTGCGTGCCGTTCCAGTGATGATGTTTCGGGGACGTGCCCAGCGCCCACATGTTGTTCGACGCCGTGCCCCACAAGGTCTCGGCCCAGTTGGTGAGCGTGCCGCCGTAGTTCTTTGACGACCAGGTGGTGCCGTCGAAGCGCAGGATCGTGCCGCGATCGCCGAGCGCCCAGACGTCGTTCGCGGCGAAGCCGAAGATCGACGAGTAGATCAACAACGTTCCTGTCGCCTGCCTGCTCGTTCCCCACTGCGTGCCGTCGAAGCGAACCACCTCACCGTTCCACGCGAGCGCGAGTACGTTCGTCGGCGACGACCCCCAGATCGAGTAGTACGTGCTCTGGGCGCTGGTCGTCGGCGACACCATCACGCCGTCGTAGTGCAGCATCGCCATCGAGTCCCCGGCAAACCACACCTGATCGGGACCGAACTGCGGCGGCGGCGCATCGATGGTCGCGTCGGTGCCGGCGTCGCTCTGCGATGCATCGGCGTCGTTGTCTGCCGCACCGTCGACTGCCGCATCCGGGTCGTTCACGCCATTGCCTGGTTTGGAACCGCATCCGGCGAGTAGTGAGGCAACGAGGGCGAGGTGACGCATGGCGGTTTGCGGTAGCAGAATCTCGGAGCGGATCCGAGTGCGCGGACGATAGCCGACCAGTACCGGGCTTCAACTTACCTGTCGTTTCACGATCGGTGCGATTCGTGCCACATCGCACCTGTTGTGAAAGTTGAGCCTCGCGCCCCCGCCGCGACGCCGTGGATCGACAGGGCCGCTCGAGCTTGTCGGAGATGCGGCCGTCTTGCGCCCACGCCAGCCGGCACAACTGCCACTGGAGCACGCGCGAGTAACGGCTGGAGAGCGCAACCGGCCTCGAGTTGGCGCGTCTACGACGTGGACGAACCGTCATGCCCAAACCCAACGCGATCGCCGCTCGACCTCGTCACGTTGCCGCTGGCCTCGTTGCGGTGCTCGTGATCTCGATCAGCAGCTGTCGACCGTCGAGGTCAAACGCGAGGGGCCCCGCCGCGGCCGCGCCGTCAGCGTGCGGCCGCAACACCTCGGACGCCTTGGACGCATGTCAGGAGGAACTGTTGGCACAGGCGTCGTGCTTGTCCCAGCCCAACGGGACAGGTTGTGACGAGCTGCGCGCACGGGGCCTGCTTCCCCCGCACCCACCGCCTCCGTCCGAGCTCGCTCGTTGTTACCAGCCCGACCGAGCGCTCGGCCCGGGTGCCTGGATGCGCCTGTGCATCACGCTAGATCTCGTCTCGACACGGATGGGCAGGAACGAGTGGGATCAGGTGCGCATCCGGCGCTGGCGTCGCGAGGACGAACCTCGTCGAGCGATCTGGATCCTCGAGATGGACGACGGCCTCCTGTGGATCGCACCACGTGGTGGCGTGGTCGACATCGCTCACGCCGATGGCTGGAGCATGACGATGAAGCCGATCGAGTTTGGCGACGACAGCCACCTGCGAGTCTCCGAGCTCCCCATGCTCGAGAGCGTGTGCGAGGCCGCGCTCGCATGCGAGAAGGAGGCTCTCCGGATCCTGGGAGCGCAGAGACCGGCGCTCGGTCCGGTCGAGCACGAGATCGACGTGCCGCCGATCGAGCTACCTGCGCGCGGTGTCACCCTACTCGCGTGCCGCACCCAGCGCGACGAGATCACGGCGTTGCTACATCGTCGTGGCGTCCGGACGATCCCGCCCGCGTGCGAGGCACCTCTGGGTCACGGGCGGTAGGCCGCGATGGAGTCGGCGTGCAGGCACGCCACTGCAGCCGACGTCCTTCAACTCCCGGCTTGGCCAGCTTCCGAGGTTCGAGTTCCCCGCACTGACCACATACTGCTCG
>JAGSPR010000651.1 GCA_018262455.1 Deltaproteobacteria bacterium
CGACAAGTGCCCGACGGATCCCGAGGACTTCGACAAGTTCGAGGACGAGGATGGGTGTCCCGATCTCGACGACGACAAGGACACGATCCCCGACAAGACCGACGAGTGCCGCCTGGAGCCCGAGGATCTCGACGGCTTCGAGGACGCCAACGGGTGTCCCGAGCTGGACAACGACGGCGACAAGATCCTCGACACGAACGACAAGTGCCCGCTCGAGCCCGAGGACCTCGACGCGTTCCAAGACGAGGACGGCTGCCCCGAGCTCGACAACGATGCCGACACCGTGCCGGACACCACCGATGGCTGTCCCCTGATCGCAGGTCCCGTGGAGAACAAGGGGTGCCCGTGGCCCGATCGGGACGGCGACACCGTGATCGATCGCTTCGACAACTGCCCCGACGAGCCCGGTAAGGTCGAGCTCCAGGGCTGCAATGCCAAGCAGCTGGTCAAGATCACGGCGGACAGGCTCGAGCTCCTCCAGACGGTGTTCTTCCAGACCAACAAGGCGGTGATCCAGCGCCGCTCCCACAAGCTCCTCGACAACGTCGCCACCGTGATCAAGAGCCACCCGGATCTCAAGATCAAGATCGATGGCCACACCGACGATCGCGGCAGCGACGCCTTCAACCTGAAGCTCTCGCAGTCGCGCGCGGCCGCCGCGGTCACCTATCTCGTCAAGAAGGGGGTCGAGGCGACGCGGCTGTCGTCCGAGGGATTCGGCGAGCAGTACCCCATCGAGGAGAACAACCGGGCGAAGGGCCGCGCCGCCAACCGCCGCGTCGAGTTCATGATCGTCGGCACGGTCGAGACCACCGTCGCGCCGCCGACGCCTGCCACCCCGGCGCCGGCCCCGACGGTGCCCGCGACCGTGCCTCCCGCGACCAAGTAGCCGGTCGACGCGGGTCGCGATCCGCGATCCGCACTAGACTGCGGGGATGAAGGTCGTCGTCACCGGAGCGAATCGCGGGATCGGGCTCGAGCTGGTGCGCCAGCTCGCCGCACGCGGTGACCACGTCGAGGCCTGCGCGCGGACGCCCGACGCGGCGCCCGAGCTCGCGGCCCTCGCGGGCGACCACGTCCGGGTCCATCCGCTCGATGTCCGCGATGCCGCGAGCGTGCGCGCGCTTGCGGGTGCGCTCGGTGACACGGCGATCGACATCGTGTTCAACGTCGCCGGCGTGTACGGCGGATCCCGCCAGAGCCTGCGCCAGATGGCCGAGGACCTCGAGCTCGGCGACGTCACGAGCACGCTCGACGTCAACGCGACCGGGGCGCTGCGCGTAACGGTCGCCCTGCTCCCGCACCTCCGGCGTGGGGCGGCGAAGAAGCTCGTGCACGTGACCTCGGGCATGGGCTCGATCACGGACAACACGAGCGGGGGGTACTACGCATACCGGATGTCGAAGGCCGCGCTCAACATGATGAGCAGGTCGCTCGCGGTCGATCTCCGTCCCGAAGGGATCGCATCGGTCGTGATCAACCCGGGCTGGGTGCAGACCGACATGGGTGGCGCATCGGCCCCGACCCCGGTCGACGAGTCCGTGCGCGGGATCCTGCGCGTCATCGACGGCGCGACCCTCGCGGACTCGGGCGAGTTCCTCAACTGGAAGGGGAACCGCTACCCGTGGTGAGTCACGCCATGTCCACGCCATGTCGTTGCCGTGGAACAGCCAGCGGATCCCATCCGCGGTCTGCTTCACGCTGGGCGTCGATGGTGCGAGCAACTCGACGACGACGTGCACGCGGCCCGGAACCTTCGCGTCGCGATAGGTCGTGACGTTGCGGACCGGGCTGCCGAACCGGACGACGTCTAACTTGCGCTCCAGGTCTGCACCGAGCTCGACGCCATCGAGGATCAGCTCCGCGCGGGTCCTGGTGACGAGCCCGACGGTGAGGCGCGCCGTGCCGACCATCGCGATGTCGAGCTGGCCGCGACCTTCCTGGCCACGGAACGCGATGCCGTGGACGCGAGGCCCCTCCCGCCGCGCCGGCTCGACGACCGCGACGTCCTTGCGCCGCGCCACGGTCGCGGCCTGAGTCGCCTTGCGCGCCTGCGCGCCGACGCCGAGCTCCTGCGCCTTCGAGCCCGCTCGCCCCTGCTCTGCCGCGCGCTTCGCCGCGGGTGCGCTACGTGCTGCCCGCTCGGCCTCGGTCCGCATCCGCTCGGCCTCGCCGCGCTGCTTCGCGGCCTCGCGCGCCGCGAGCGACGCCTCGCGCACGGCGAGCTCCGCCGCCTTGCGATCCGCGTCCGCCGCCCGGCGCTGTGCCTCCGCCTCGCTCCGCGTGGCCGCCGCCTCGCGCGCCGCGAGCGACGCCGCCCTTCGATCCGCATCCGCCGCGAGCCGCTGCTGCTCGAGCTCGGCGCGCTTGCGTGCTGCCTCCTTGGCCGCGGTCGCGGCCGCGGTGCGCTCTCCCTCGGCGGCGATCCGTTGCTGCTCGGCCACCGTGCGCTGCTTCACCGCCTCGCGCGCCGCGACCTCCGCCACCTTGCGCTCGGCATCCGCCGCAAGCCGCTGCTGCTCGAGCTCCGTGCGCTTGTTCGCCGCCTCGCGCGCTGCAATCTCGGCCGCGAGCCGCTGCTGCTCGAGCGCCGTGCGCTGCTTCGCCGCCTCGCGGGACGCCACCTCCGCCGCCTTGCGATCCGCATCCGCCGCGAGCCGCTGCTGCTCGAGCGCCGTGCGCTGCTTCGCCGCCTCGCGGGACGCCACCTCCGCCGCCCGACGCTCGGCATCCGCGGACAGCCGCTGCTGCTCCGCCTCGCCCCGCTTCTTCGCAGCTTCGCGCGCCGCGACCTCCGCCGCCTTGCGATCCGCATCCGCCGCGAGCCGCTGCTGCTCGGCCCGCTTGACGGCGTCGCGTGTCGCGGCCTCGGCGGCGAGTCGCTGTTCCTCGAGCTCGGCGCGTTGCTTCGCCGCGTCGCGTGCCGCCAGCTTCCGTTGCTGCTCGGTCTCGCCGCGCTGCTTCGCGGCTTCGCGCGCAGCCAGCTCCGCTGCCTTGCGATCCATATCCGCCGCGAGCCGAAGCTGCTCGGCCTCGCTGCGCTGCCTCGCGGCTTCGCGCGCCGCCAGCTCCGCCGCCTTGCGATCCGCATCCGCTGCGAGCCGCTGCTGGGCCGCCGCGGTCGCCGCCGCCTCGGCCTCGTCGCGCATCCGCGTCGCACGTGCCGCCGCGACCTCCGCCTCACCGCGCCGCTTCGCCGCGTCACTCGCTGCCGTCTCGGCATCGCCGCGCTTGCGAGCTGCTTCCCGCGCCGCGACCTCGGCGGCCGTGCGCTGCTGGTGAACCGTTGCGAGCGTGCCGCGCGTGCTCTCGAGATCCTGCTTCGCGCGCAGCGCCGCGGTCTCGGCGTCGATCCGGCGCTGCTCGGCCTCCGCGGTCGCCCGCCGCGCCTTCGCGAGGCGCTCCTCGGCGATCCGCGCCTCCGCGACGAGCTTCTCCCGATCACTCGCCGCCGCGCGATCGCGTGCGAGCGCCGCGGTCTTTGCGGCCGCCTCGGCGGCATCGCGTTCGCGCGCCGCCTTCGCCGCCAGCTCGCGCGCCGGTGCCTCGCGCGCCGCGGCTGCGGCATGGGTGGCACGCGCCCTGTCCTCGAGCGCCTGCGCGGCGGCGGCTTTGCGATCGATCGCGGCGAGCTGCTGCCTGGCATCGCGCATCAGCTTCTCGGCGTCCGCGCGCGCAGCCTCGGCCCGCTGCTTGTCGGCCTCGGCCTCGGTCTTCGCCTGCTTCGCCTCCGCGCGGGCGACTGCGGCATCGGCGCGGGCCGCCTCGGCATCACGCCGCGCGCGCTCGACGTCGGCCTGCGTCCGCGCGCCATCCTTCGCGCTCCGCGTCGCCTCGGTGCGGGTCCGCGCCGCTTCGCCGCGCGCGGCCAGCGCCTCCTGCTTCGCGCGCTCGACCTCCTCGCGGGATCGCGCGAGCTCTTTCCGCACGAGCGCGACGTCGCGGCGCGCATCCTCGGTCTCCCTGCGTGCGCGCTCGGCCTCCGCGACCGCCTCTTGCCGCGCCCGCTCGGCCTCGCGCTGCGCTCCCGCGGCGGCGTCCTTGGCCCGCGATGCATCCTGCTTCGCCTTCGCGGCATCGGCCCGCGCGCGCTCGAGATCCGCGGCACCACCACGACGCGCCTCGTCGGCGGCACGCTGCGCAGCGGCTGCCCTCGTGGCCTGATCGGTCGCCGCGGTCCGCAGCCGCTCGGCCTCGGCCTGCGCCGCCGCCGCGGCATCGTTCGCCTTCGCGACGTCGGCGCGCGCCCGGGTCACTGCTTCGGTGGACCCTCCGGTCACGACCTTCGGGGCGGCATCGCGCGCGGTCACCGTGACGACGACCTCGGTGCCCTCGGCCTTGACGTCGTAGCGACCCGGTCGCGCGAGCGTCACGATCACGCGGACGAGCTGACCACCGTCCTCGAGCTGCTGCGCGGCGATCGTGCTGACCGCCCACGTGTTCGGCATCAACGAGGCGCTGCCGTCATGGCCACCGAGCGCTTCCGCGAGTCGCGCGAGCGGGAGGTCGAGGACGATGCGTGTCGGTCTCTCGAGCTTGTAGACCGTGAAAGTCGGCGTCTTCGCGCCGCGGATGTGGATGCGGGTCGCCCCGGCATCGTCATCGAACGTGACCGCACGGATCTCGTTCTTGTTGTCCGCGTGAGCGCTCGGCGCGGTCAGCGCGACGCACATCGTGGCGATCCAGATCGTTGACCGGGTA
>JAGSPR010000652.1 GCA_018262455.1 Deltaproteobacteria bacterium
GAGACCGGCATCGAGGCCCTCAAGGTCCTCGGCTACCGCGCGCACACGGCCCACCGCCTCGCCCGCAAGTGGCGCGACCACGAGGAGAAGGTCCTCGAGGAGCTCGGCGAGCTGTGGGACAAGGATCGCGAGGGCTACTTCCGCCAGGTCAAGGCCAACCTCGACGAGGCGGAGCGCCTGATGCGCGACGAAGATCCGACCGTGTACGACGCGCGCGACGCGGGCTGGGACAACGAGTCGCTCCGCGCCGATCGCAAGGTCGACGCGGCCGCGGTCACACCGACGACGATCGAACCGTCCTGAGCCGAGCGCCACGCGGGCACGAACCGCGGTACGGTCCGCGCACTCATGACCATGGACAAGCTCTTCCTCGCCCTCCACGTCGTCGGCGCGCTGATGTGGATCGGCAGCCTGTTCGCCGTGATGTCCTTCCTCGAGGCGTTCGCCGGCGAGCCCGATCCGGCGGCGCGCGGCCGGCTCCTCAAGTACGTGCGGCAGGCCGCGATCGTGCCGGACATCGGGGCGACGATCGCGCTCGTGTTCGGGCTGCACTGGCTGTTCCGGTTCAAGCTGTACGAGGCGCACTACATGCACGCGAAGCTCGCGCTCGTGGCCGTGGTGCTCGGCCTCCACGTCATGCTGCGGCTGAAGGTCAAGAAGGCCAAGAACGGCGAGGCGTTCAGCCCGCCGCCGCTCGCTCTCAAGCCGCTCCTGACGCTGCTCGCGACCGGGATCGTGATCTTCGTGATCGCCAAGGTCCCGGCCTAGCGATCCGGGCGTCGCCGGGTTGACCCGCGCGGCCACGCTTCATACCGTCCGCGGTCAGGGGGATGGCATGACGCGACGACTTGTCTCGGCCGTGGTGATCAGCGTGGGGCTCGTCGGCGCCGCGACAGCGCAGCCGAGTGGAGCGATGCAGCCTCCGCCCGATGGCGGGATGGTGCCGAAGCCGGCGGAGCCGATGCCGCGGCCGATGATGCAGCCGACGCCTGGCCCGATGATCGGCGGCGCGAGCATGCCGGGCTACGGCGCCGCCGGGTGTGGTCTCGGCTCGATCATCTTCGGTGCGGAGCCTGGCTTCACGCAGGTGTTCGCCGCGACGACCAACGCCACGTCGTTTTCGCAGACGTTCGGCATCACGAGCGGCACGTCGAACTGCGCGAGCACCGACACCGGCCTCTTGACCGCGAGGGAGTTCGTCGAGTCGAACCGCGAGGCGTTCGCGAAGGATGTCTCGCGCGGCTCGGGCGAGACGATCGCGAGCCTGGCGACGCTGTCGGGCTGCCGGAGCCCGCAGGCCGTGGGCCGGAGCCTCCAGAAGAACTTCAAGGCGATCTTCCCGAGCGCGAAGGTCTCGAACACGCAGGTCAGTGCGGCGGCGATCCAGGCCCTCCGGGCCGACAAGCAGCTCGGCTGCGCGCAGCTGATCTAGCGAGAGACGACGGATGCGCTCGCTGATCGCGTTCCTGCTGATCGCGGGCGTGATCGTCGGCGCGGGCTGCGCGACGACGACGGGCCGGTTGACCCGCGACGTGATCCGCCCGGCCCGGGGCGACGCGCGGCTCTACCCCGAGGAGCTGATCGCGCGCGCGCGGACGCGTCGGCTGTCCCAGCGTACGGCGTGGCTGCGGCTCGGGCACTGGCACGGCCAGACGTCGCAGGCCGACGGACCGAACTTCTTCCTCGCGGTGAACGGG
The DNA here is from genome assembly GCA_018262455.1 of Deltaproteobacteria bacterium. The sequence goes on from JAGSPR010000652.1 coordinate 1,698, forward strand.
CGGACCAGCCCCTCGGCGGAGCTCGAGGCGACCGTGCGGGCGTTCTTCGGCTCGCTGCCCGAGGGCGCCGACGACGTCCAGCACCCGATCTGTCAGTTCCCTGCGCGCTATCGCTGGCTCGCGCGCGAGCTCGAGCTCGATCCGGCGCGGTTACCGAACCCGGCGTGCCCGCGGTTTGCCGCGTTCCACCAGGAGCTCGACGCCGAGCGACTGTCGCTCGTGTTCTCGTCGTACTACCTGAACAACCCGGCCTCGGTGTTCGGTCACACGTTCGTGCGCGTGATCAAGCGCAGCACGGCCGACGGCCGGCGCGAGCTCCTCGATCACGCGATCGAGTTCTCGGCCACGGTCGATACCGGCAACGCGCTGCTCTACGGGTTCAAGGGCATCTTCGGCCTGTTCCCCGGGACGTTCCGCAACGTCCCCTATCACTTCAAGGTCCGCCAGTACAACGACCACGAGTCGCGCGACCTCTACGAGTACGAGCTCGCGCTCACGCCCGAAGAGATCGAGATGTTCCTCGCACACCTGTGGGAGCTCGGCTCGACGTACTTCGACTACTTCTACGTCAGCGAGAACTGCTCGTACCACCTGCTCGGTGCACTGGAGGCCGCACGCCCGACCCTCGACCTGCTCGCGCACATGCACTGGCCGGCGATCCCGTCGGACACGATCAAGGCGCTGTATGCGAACCCGGGCCTGGTCAAGGCGGTCCACTTCCGCCCGTCGTTGCGCCTGCAGTTCCGCGAGCGGTTGCGGCGCATGCCCGTGGCCGACCACGCGCTGGTCGAGCAGCTCGCGCACCAGCCAGGGGCGCCGCTGCCGGCCCAGCTGCCCCCCGTGCGCGCGATCGACGTGCTCGATGCCGCGCAGGATCTGGTCGACATCCTCCACGCGAAGACGCTCGTCCACCAGACCGACTCGCAGCCCGCGCGCGCCAAGCAGCAGCTCCTCGAGCGGCGCGCGGAGATCGCGCTGCCGAGCGCACCGGTCGTGGTCCGGACGCCGTGGAAGCGGATGCCTCAGCTCGGTCACGCCTCGCGGCGATTCGGCGTCGGCGCCGGCGTCGACGACAGGCGCGACCCGTCGATCGCGATCGACGTTCGCCTCGCGCTCCACGACCTCGCGGATCCGACGCCGGGGTACCCCGAGCTATCCCAGCTCGAGTTCCTGCCGATCCGGGCGCGGCTGCGGCTCGATGGCACGCGGTTCGAGCTCGACTCCGCATCCCTCGTCCGGATCATCTCGCTGTCGCCGCAGGATCGCTTCGATCGCAAGCTGTCGTGGAAGCTCGACGCCGGCGCGGTCCGGATCTCCGACGACGGCTGTCCGGATGGCTGCTACGCGGCGCGCCTCCTGGTCGGCACCGGCGCGGCGCTCGCGACCGAGACCGCGCGCGTCGTCGCGTTCGCG
>JAGSPR010000306.1 GCA_018262455.1 Deltaproteobacteria bacterium
TCCTCACGGCGGGCACCGCGATCGCGGCCGTCTCCATGGCGGCCGCGATCTGCCTCGTCGACTACCTGATGTTCGTCCGTGGCGTGAGCCTTGGCGCGACGCGACCGCTGATCGCCCTCGTGGTGGCGGCCGCGATCGAGCGCATCCACGAGCGCCTCGTGCTCCGCCATCACGTCGACGACATCGCGCGCTGGACGAGGCAATGGAGCTCGCTCGACGCGATGCGCACCGACGTTCCGGTCGACGAGCAGGCCTACTGGCTCCGCGTGGCCACGCTCGCACGCCTCTACATGGGCTGCACGTCGACCATCGTGGCCGAGGTTCCCCAGGGCCGCTCGCGCCTCAAGCTGCGCGTGATCCACGGGACCACCCCCAAGGAGATCGCCGAGAAGCGACGCGATGTTCGCCGCAGCCCGTATCGCAAGCCACACCTGACGCTCGGCCCGGTCTGGCACGACGGCTTCATGGTCGGCGACCGCACGGCAACGCTCCTCATGCCCCTCGTCGTCGGGACGCAGCTCCTGGGATTCTGGATCGTCAACTTCCCGAACCGCGAGCTGGTGACCGAGCCGCACATGGCGCTCATCAAGACCCTCGCGCACGAGATCGCGATGGCGATCGAACGCCGGCGCCACGCGAGTGCCACGTCGCGGCCGCTCGGAGTCATCGACAAGCTGCTCGGATCCGGCCGGGTCTCGATCGACCTCGCCGAGGTGCGCAGGTCGTTCGCGGCCCACACCAAGAACCAGCAGGAGTTGCTCACCCTTGGCGAGTCGATGCCGTTCGGGGTGTTCGTCGCCACGTTGTGGGGCGAGATCCGCTACCTGAACACCGCGATGAAGCTGGCGTGCAAGGAGGCGGGGATCGATGTCACGACCAACAACGACAGCCTGCCCGACGTGTTGTGCCAGCTCACCGGGTTTCACACCACCGAGATGCACCAGCACTTGCGCAAGCTCGTGCAAGAGCTCGAGGAGCTGCACCTGCGCGGGCGCGACCGCATGGATCGCGTGGGAAGAGACTTCGTCCTGTCGTGGCTCAGGCCGATCGCCAGCGATGCCGCCGACGCCGAGCAGCTGATCCTCGTGTGCGCCGTGCCTCGGCGAGATCACGATCGCCGACCCGAGGGCGCGCGCAGCCTCGCGCCGCTGCTGCGAGCCCTCCACAAGCCGACCGACGATCACTCGGTGACGATCCCGCGGCTCAAGGTCGACCTCGATCCCGGCGAGGCGCGCCCGCTCCACGCGCTCCCCCAGAGACTGCCAGCGGCGAGCGAGCTCGAGGGCGCCCTCGCGTACACGGCGCGGCGAGCTCCGTTCATTCCCGACGCGACCCTCCGGCTGTGCAGGCCCGAGGCTGACCGCGATCCCAGCGAGATCACGTTCGTGGCGGCGGGGACCTCCAGCCTGTCTGCTCGCAGCCTTCCGGTGGTGGCCGATGCGATCGCGAACCCCGACCTGACGGTCCCTACCCCCTTCACCAGCTTCGAAGATGACGATTCGCACTGAACGAGGGGGCCTGTCGTGAGCGGCGATCTCCTCACGGTGTTCCCACCCAACGGGGTCGATCAGACGATCCACGTCGCGATCCTGATCGGCGTGGTGCTGCTGCTCGTGCTGACCGAGTCGTTCGGCTGGGTGTTCAGTGGACTCGTGGTCCCCGGCTATCTTGCATCGCTGTTCGTGCTCGAACCCGCATCGGGCGTCACCGTGATGTTCGAAGCCATCCTCACGTTCGTGTTCGCGCGGCTCGTCTCGGACGTCGTCGCGCGCAGCGGGGCCTGGAGCTCGTTCTTTGGCCGCGAGCGATTCTTGTTGCTGATCTTCATCTCGATCTCGGTCCGGCAAGCGTCCGAGCTCTGGCTACTGCCCGACGTCCTGCAGATCGTCGACGACCAGATCGGCACGACGTACCACCTGACCCACACGTTCTCCTCGGTCGGCCTCGTGCTCGTTCCGCTGACCGCGAACATGTTCTGGAAGCTCGATCTCCGACGCGGGCTGATCCAGATCGGCGTTCCGACGGCACTGACGTTCGCGATCCTCTACTTCGTGCTGCTGCCGTACACCAACCTGTCGTTCGCGCGGCTCGAGATCACGTACGAGAACGTCGCCCTCGATTTCATGTCGTCGCCGAAGGCGTACATCCTGCTCGTCGTCGGTGCGCACCTCGCGTCGCGCTACAACCTGCTCTATGGCTGGGACTACGCCGGAATCCTGGTCCCGGCGCTGCTCACGCTCGCCTGGATGTCCCCGTTCCGGCTCGTGACCACGCTCGTCGAGACCTTGCTGCTCGTGGTCGTGGTCCGCGCGATCATCTCGTTGCCGGGGATCCGGACGATGAACCTCGAGGGTCCGCGCAAGGTCGCGCTCGTGTTCACGGTGAGCTTCTTCGTCAAGTGGGGGCTCGGCTGGATCGTCGGCCCGACCATCTCCGACCTCCGGGTCACCGATCTGTTCGGGTTCGGGTATCTGCTCTCGAGCCTGCTCGCGGTGAAGATCCTGCAGAAGGGCACGGTGGCGCGGATCGCGGTGCCAACGTTCGTGGTCAGCGTCATCGCGCTCGTCGTCGGAAGCGCCGTCGGGTTCGGGCTCGACCAGGTCGCCCCGACGCCCCAGCCCGCCGCGATCGCGGCAGCGGTCGCGCCGATGCCGGCGACCACGGTGCTGCTACGAACCGCGCGCGGCGTGCTCGCGCTCGGGCACGTCCGCGCCCGGCTCGATGTCGCCGGCGACGTCCCGATCGCTCGAACATCGTCCGAGCTCGAAAGCTATCGTGCGTTGTGGGCCGCGATCGCCGCCTGGCTGGAGGCCCCGAGCGATCCCGCGCGCCGCGAGGTCGAGCTGCGCGCCGTCGCGATGGGGCTCGCGCTCCGCCCGATCGAGCCACTCGGTGGTCGGCAGGCGTGGGCGCTGTTCGAGCTCGAGGAGCGCCTCGTCGCACAGCTTGGATGGGACACGGCGGTGCTGGTGCCGGCGGCGCGCGGACCGATCATCGCGGTCCCGCGGCCGGCGAGCGAGGAGCCCACCGCAGAGGTCGCCGCGTCACTCTGCGAGCGGATCGCGTGTCGTGCCGTGGTCGTGAGCGGGATCGACACCAGCGGTGTACGAGGCACGGATGCCGACCGTGCGGCGCACGGGGTGGCTCGCCGCGCACTCGGCCACCTGCCGGCGATCGAGCTGCGCGCCGATCCGTCCCTTCCTCACGGACGCAGCGTGCTCCACGTCGCGAATGGGGAGCCCGAGGTCAACGTGTCGGCACTGTGGCCGCGCGGCCTGGAGCTGTCGTGGAAGCCCGCTGTCGGACCCGGTGATCACTGGGGCGCACAGGTCCTGCGAGCCAATCCCGAGGACTACTGGCACGTGGTGACGGGGGTGTCGGCGATCTCGATCGAGCATGACGTCTCGATCGAGGCCTGGTTCGCGCAGTTCTTCGAGCGCGTCGATCCGCCCGCCGCAAGCGGACCCGTTCCGGGTGTGCGGCCGTCGACGAGGGCGGCCGAGATCACGCACGCCGCGCCATCGCAGAGCGAGCTTCGCTTCGTCGAGCTGATGATCGCGAAGCCCGCGCTCGCCGGCGCGAACCTCGGAGTCGTCCACGCGATGGCGACACTCGTCGGCTACGGCGTGCACATCCTGGGTGATGGCGTCGGGCCCGCGCGTGGATGCTGGATCGTCGCCGAGGAGACGCACCCGCGGCGGCTCGGCTGGGGTGTGCTCGCGGGCCGCGTGGAGGTCGCCGATCCGGTCGCGATCGAGATCCCGCGGCCGCGCCGGGAGATCGGCACGTGGCGGCTCGGCGTCGAGCTGTGGCGCTCCACCAAGGCCGGCGCGCTGATCGTCGCCGATGGGGACGTTCCCGACGATCGCCTGGATGCCGACCCCGCCGCGACCTGGAACACGACGACGGTGTTCCAGGCGTTCCACCAGGCCGCCCACGATGCGCTCCGGCGAGCTCCCCGCGCCACGATCCTCCAGATCCGTGGGTTCGGCGTCACCCAACCGATCCCGGAGCCGGCCGTCGTGACGCTGCTCCGCCCCGCACTCGAGCCCGCGCAGCTTCCCGACGGGATCGCCGCGATCCTCCATTCCGAGGGGACGCCACGAGCCCTCCGCGCCGCTCGCATCTACGATGGTGCGCGCGACCTGATCGACGTCAACGGAACGGGCAATCCCCAGCTCCAGTACTGCTCCCGCTTCGAGACGGTGACCTGCGCGTTGCTGTGGTTCTCGGAGGCCGTGCGTGACGATTATCGCGACGGCGACCACGCGCGCTCCCTCGCGCAGTTCACCCAGGCCGGGCTCGCGGTGACTCCGCTGCCCGCGCACGTCGCGTTGCTCGAGCCGGCACTCGCCGCGCCGGATCCTGGAGTTCTTGGACCTCCGGGAGCTCGGGCTGCGCTGAAGCACCGGTTCGACGAGCTCGCCGAGATCGCCCAGACCTACGCGTCCGAGCGCAACGTCCAGCTGCTTCGGCGAGTGACGACCCTCGTCGGCGACTCCAGCGGCGCGATCGACGTTCGCGGCGGCTACAGCGAGGAGCTTGGACGACCGTTTCTCGTGCTCGAGGTCCGCGAAGGCGACCACGTGATGCGCGGGCTGGTGTTCGTTCCCTCGAGCGGCGACCGGATCGATCTCGCCGGCGGAATCGACGCGGCGCGGCTTGCCGAGCTGCTCGCCCGGCGACCGCGGATCATCACGCTGACCGGCCGCGCCATGGGAGCAAGTCATGGCGAGTGACACGCGGCGATCCGGATCCCGGCCGATCCTGGCGAGACTCGCGCTCGGCTCGGTGCTGGTCGTGTTCGTCGCGCTCGCGATCCGGATCGCGATGAGGCTCGACCAGCCGCTCGATCTGGTCGAGCAGAAGCTCGCGGGCGCCGAGCGCTACCTCTACTACAGGGTCACCCCGGAGACCGGTCCACGGTTCGAGCTCGACGGAGATGAGAGCCAGATCCGGATCGTGAGCCACGTCGTCGTCTCGCCGCAGGGTGCCTACGACCCCGCGCGTGAGCTCGAGTATGGGGTCCGCATCGAGGTCGACCTGGATGACGGCAGGAAGTGGCGACGCGACGTGTACACGAGGTCGCGGCAGAGCAAGGCGCGCTGGGTCCCCGATCACGGCGGCATGATGCTCGACGAGAACACGTTCAGCCTCGAGCGACTGGAGCTCACCGACGATCGGCTGCTGGTCGTGGCGCTCCCGGCGAACCTGCGACCCGGCACGACGCTGCGCGTGACCCTGCTCGGCGAGCCCGCGCTGGGCTTCGTGCGGGTCTACACGCCGATCCCGCGCACCAACATCGAGCAGCACGCGCACGACCTCGTCCCGGCGGAGCGCAGCAGGCTGGCGGAGCGCATCGGCTATCTACCGTGGGATCGCGTGACGGGAGCGCTCGACCTGGAGAGCTTGCGGTTCACCGAGCGCCGGCTGTCGGCCGACGGCGAGGACGGGATCGACTACGAGACGCAGACGCTCTACACGACCGAGTTTCGGCTGCGCTACACGAACGCGGTCGAGCGCGGAGTCCTCGTCACCGCCGAGCACGGCGCCGCGGTCAACGTCGTCGGTCCCGCCCACGTCGATCTCGACGTCGCGCGGCCGACCATGTTCGAGGTTACGTCGGGAAAGCTCGACGTCCGGCTGGTCGGAGAGGGCCGCCTGCCCGCGCCGCTCGCGATCCCGCTACCGGACCGCGGGGCATCGACCACCGCAGGCATCGACATCCCGGCCGGCATCTTCACGCTGACCGTGACGGCGACCGCCGCGGCAACGGTCGAGCTGGTCGCGGCTCCGAATCGTGCGGTCGCGCTCGGCGGCATCGCCGGTGCGCCCCTCGTCCCCGACGAGCAGCTCGTCACCGCATACCTGAGCGGCCCGGACGGCCCTCCGATCTCGATCGCCGTCGACGGCCCCAGCGATGTCCTCGGGCGGGTCCTTCGCATCGACGTCCGCACCCTCGCGAGCGTGCCGGCGCCTGCCGTGGCGAGTCGAACGCTCCGGCAGTGGCCCGCAGCGCCCGTACCATCGGGCTCGCCGAGTGTGTCGACGGCCACGCCGCTCGCCACGCCGCTCGTCGCGCCGCTCGCCACGCCGCTCGCCGGCAGCTTGCTGCTCGAGGCGCTCGATCGCGAGGGTCACGTGATCGTGAAGAGCTCGGCGGCCATCGCGAGCGAGACCACGCCGTTCGAGACCGCCATGTTGTTCGGCAAGCTCACCGCCAGCGTCTCCGAGCCGATCAACATCCGGTTCGTGGTTCCACCGGCGGGACGAGAGGTCCGGATCCGCACCGACCGGCCCGCGCTCGTCCAGATCTCGACGCCGGTCGCGCTCTCGCCACCGCGGGATCGCCTCGAGTTCCCGTACGACCTCGCTCCCCTCACCACCACGATCTGGCGGTACGCCCGTTACGCCGAGCGCGGCTGGCTGCCCGTGCGCCCGCGAAACCTCGACCTCCTCGCGCCCGCCCGCATCGTGACGCTGCGCGCGCAGGCACGGCTCGAGTCACGCCTGATCCCGCCCGCACCGGAGGTGGCCGGCCTCGCCCTGCCGCCGGTGGGACGCCTCGAGCACCAGACGGTGGTCGAGCGCGTCTCGCCGGAGGATGCGGCCGGCTTCGTCGCCCGATGGACCGCGGGGCATTACACCGCGATCGTCCCAGGCCGGCCGGTCACGCTCGAGCTCTCGCGCGCTCCATCACGGCCGTCGATCCAGTACTGGGCCAGCGGTGGGGACGACGCGATCGTCGGTGCCTCCATGACGCTCGCGATCGATGGCCGCGCGCTCGAAACCAAGGTGTTCGAGACGGCGCAGGGCAGGTTCCGCTTGCCAGCCGGGTTGTCCGGACCGCACCAGCTCGTGGTCGAGACGACGGCGCCGGTGCGCCTGCTCGTCGATCGACCACCGACCTCCGGCGGCGCGGAGCTGTTCGTGGTTCGCTCGATCTACAAGATCAGCGAAGGCCGCACGGTGACGGTCCCGGTCACCAAGCACGGCGCCCGCGCACAGAACGTCAACCTCGTCGTATACACGCATGCGGCGGGCGTCGATCCGGACGCATCGATCCGCATCGTGATCGACGACGGAGAGCCGGCTCGGCTCGCCGGAGTCGCGCTGACGAAGTGGACGCTCGCCGATCGGACCGTGCCGCTGCCCGCCGCCGATCGTCCGGCGACGCTCCAGTTCGCCAGCCTCGCGCGGGGCGGCGTGCTGTATCCCAGGTTGCTGGTGGTCGCGCTCGGCGATGACCTGGCCGCCGGGCCCCACACGGTCAAGCTCTCGGTGACCGGAGCATCCCAGACGTGGGGCCGACTGTTCACGCTCGAGAACGCACCGACGCCTCCGCGCGCGCTGCAGTGGCGCGGCGGCACCGACACCGAGGAGACCACTCCGTGACCAGACCCACCACCAGAGCCAGCGCACGCTGGCTCGTCGCCCTGACCCTGACGAGCGCATGCGCGCGGGGCCGGTGCACCGACAACAAGGCCCCGCCCATGCAACCGCCACGGAATGTGGATGTGACCGAGCGCGTCCTCACGATCGCGGAGTACGAGGCCGTGGTCTACGGACCCGGGCCAGAGGCCACGTTCGTCGAGACCTCCGCGATCGAGCACGAGACGATCCAGGCGTTGATCCCGAAGCTGTTCGAGGCCGCGCAGGCCTCCAAGCCGCCCGATCCGCGGACGTGGCAGAGCGAAGCGGCCGCCGCGGGTTTCCAGATCGAGATCTGGACCGTCAGCGGCGGGTCCTACTGGGCGTTGCTCGAGCGGCGCGATCGCGCGCGCGGTGCAGGCGCGTACATCTTCCGCGTGGCCCCCGACGAGGACGGCCCGGCGATCCTGCTCGAGGCGCCGCACAACTACTACGACGTCGGCACCGGCCGGCTCGCGGCGGAGCTGTTCTTCTCCCCGCCTCCCGGTGCGCGCCCGCGCGCGCTGTTCACCAACACGATGCACCGCTACCAGCTCGCGCCGGGAGACAAGCAGCGGCGCCGCCACAACCCGGCGGACGTGGCGCACGCGCCCCTGCATGCGTTCTCGATCGCGACCGAGGCGTTCGCGATCGCGGCCAACGGCGTTCGCGTCATCCAGCTCCACGGCTTCGGAGCGCGCGACGACGACGACGGCGACAACGGCGGCGACGGCGGCGAGCTCGGCGCCGTCGCCATGGTGGTGAGCGCCGGCGACGAGGCCGGCTCGTCTCCCCTCACCACCGCGCTCGCGTCGGAGCTCGTCAAGCAGCTCGGCCGCGACATCAAGCGGTTCCCCGAGGACGTCAGGTTTCTCGGCGCGACCACCAACGCACAGGGTCGGCTGCTGCGCCGGATCGATCATGCCGAGTTC
>JAGSPR010000653.1 GCA_018262455.1 Deltaproteobacteria bacterium
CTCCGCCCGCGGCCGCGGTGCGACGCCGGCGCCCTTCTCGAGGAGCCGGAGCGCGGCCTTGTTGATCGAGATTCGCTCGCGCTTCGCGAGATCGCGGATTGCCTGGAGCGTTCGCGCGTCGACGCCTCGAACGGTGAGCTGGGTAACTCGCTTCATCTTGAGTGTCATTTTGCCTCTCGGTTCGCCTCACTGCAATCACGATCGGGAGCCGGAGCAGCTCGCGTGCCACGCGACCCCGCGAGACCACGGGATCCCGTTGTCCGTGTCCGGGCGGAGCTCGGACGCTGGCTCCGACGGTCGGACGCTAGCGCAGGCGACCGCGGATCGTGCGCAGCGCCGCGGCGCTGGCGGGATCCCGATCGGCGGCGAGGCAGCGCGCCGCATCGCGGACCACGCCGCGCGACGCACCATCGGTCGCGATGATCGTGCGCAGCCGGATCAGGCCCGGTGTTCCGAGCGCGTCGAGGATCGGTGCCGGCGGATCGGCGACGAGATCCGCGCACAGCGCCTGCGCGGCGCCGAGGGCGACGAGCGGATCGGTGTCCTTGACGACCGTGCTCGCGAGCGGTGCGCGCAGGGCGAAGGGCAGAGGCACAGGAGCGAGCGCGACCGCCGCGCGACGAAACGCCGGATCCGGATCCGCGAGTGCGGTCGCGAGATCGATCCCGATCCCGCCGGTGACGGTCGAACCGGACACGTGGGCGGCGGCATCGAGGGCGGCCGCGGTGTCGAGAGCGAGCACGCGGACCTCGATCCACCGCGAGCGATCCTTGGCGAGGTAGCCCCACTCGTCGCGCCAGCGCAGCACATCGGCGGTCGCGACGTCGTCCGGCAGGTCGCCACGTCCGACGTCCCGCGCGAGCTCGCGGGCGATGGCGCGGCCGGCGTGCGCCGCGGGGATCGCGGTCCGCCGGTCGGGCCCACCGGCCGCGGCCGCGAGCCCGTCGAGTAGCTCGAGCCGGTCGTCGGTCGCCGGCGCCGCGGCGATCCCCGCCATCCGGGTGGCGCGATCGGGGGAGGCGAGGGCCTGCTCCACGATCACCGGCCCGGCGAGGACGCCCTGGCGGCCCGCCTCGTCGAGATCCCCGGTGTCGATCGCCGCCTTCATCGACGCGATCCCGGCGCCGCCGATCGCGACGAAGTGCAGCCAGCTCACCCTCCGATCCTGCGCGCTCACACGCTCGCTGCACAAGGTCCTCGGGGCTGCGCGATCTCGTCGGGCCGGTGCGGCTCGCGTGGCACCCGAGGCGCGCTGGACTGTTCGCGATCACGCCGGAGTGACGTGTCTGGGGCGCGTTCGTGAGGAATTCTTTGAGTTCATGGGCGAAAAAATTGACAGGGTGATGATGCGTTCAGTACGGTGAGTCCGTTCAGTAGATCGAAAGAAGGTGGCCATGGCCGATGCGCTCACGTCGCGGCAGCGGGAAATCCTCGATTTCATTTCAAGTTCCATCGTGGAGCGTGGGTTCCCGCCGACGTTGCGGGAGATCGGGGAGCACTTCCAGATCCGGTCGACCAACGGGGTGAACGACCACCTCAAGGCGCTGGAGAAGAAGGGGCACCTCCGCCGCGAGGACCTCAAGTCGCGCGCCATGCGCCCGATCATCCTGTCCCCGGACGGGGGAGCCGAGGTCGTCCCGCTGCGCCGGGGCGCGGCGATGGGCACGGGCAATGTCCAGCTCGTCGACCGCGATGACGACATGGCCGAGATCCCGATCCTCGGGCGCGTGGCGGCCGGACAGCCGATCCTGGCGGTCGAGAACGCCACCGACACCGTGCGCATCGATCGGATGTTGCTCGGTGGGCACCGCGAGGTGTTCGGCCTGCGGATCGTCGGCGAGTCGATGATCGAGGACGGCATCTTCGATGGCGACTACGTGTTCGTGAAGAAGACCCCGACCGCGGGCAACGGGGACATCGTGGTCGCCATGATCGAGGGCGAGGCCACCGTGAAGCGCTACTACCCCGAAGGGGACCGCATCCGGTTCCAGCCGGCCAACTGCAACATGCTGCCGATCATCGTGCGCCGAGCCGACTTCAAGAGCGTCGACATCATCGGAATCGTGGTCGGAATCTACCGCAAGCTCTAGGCCGTCGAGGGTCGCTGGCGAGACGGTGGCGTCGCGGTCAAACCTCAGTTAGGTCAGCGTACGTACTACAAAAACGGGGCAACCAATCCCGGGTTCGTATGTCACACTGAATTGGCGGTGGCCCGTCGACAACGCGCATATCGCAGCCGGTGGCTGCTGGCCCCCGCCGTGTTTGGTTCGGTCGTCGCGCAAGGCGCGGCGTACCTCGCCTACGACCTGTCGCAGCCGACCCCGCGCCCCCACCTGACGGTCCGGCTCGATGGCGAAGGGCAGGGCCAGGTCCTGATCACCCGGGCCACCGATGGCCTGATGCTCGCGCGCTGCGTGCCGGACTCGGACCCGCTGGCCCAGATCCGCGCGCTGCCGCTGATCCCGGCGATCGCCGCGACGACTCAGCGACTCTCGGAGCTGATCGCGCACCGAAACGATCCCGCGGTCCCGCACGCGACGCGCGAGATCGAGGGGCCGCGGTGCCGGATCGAGATCGACGCAGGCACGCAAGTCCGGCTGACCGCGGTCCTCGGCCAGCAGGCGACGTTCGGCGGCTACCAGCAGGTCCCGATGCGCACGCCGAGCGTGCTCGTACCGCTGCTCGGCGATCCCCTCGCGTCGTGCCTCGGTGGTGGCGACGTGCTGGCGCAGGCCGCGGCCGGCGACGTGCTCGACTGCCCGCTGACGATCACCGCGGATACCGACGTCGCGGCGGAGTTCGGCAAGCAGCCCGACGAGATCGACGTCGCGTTCGCCGATGACACGATGATCGCCGAGCTCGTCAAGCCGCTGACCCCGGTGGTCCCGCCGGCGCCGATCGATGCCGAGAAGCTCGACGACAAGGCGCTCGAGGTCGCGATCGCACCGCCGCCCCCGGAGCTCAAGCCACCGCCGCCCCCGATGGTCCAGCCGCCGCCACCGCCGCCGCCCGAGGAGAAGAAGAAGATCGAGCAGCCACCGCCGAACATGGTGATGGTCGAGGTCAAGGACGACAAGAACGTCAAGGACAAGGCGCCC
>JAGSPR010000307.1 GCA_018262455.1 Deltaproteobacteria bacterium
GCGGGCGCGATCGCCGGCTGCGCGAGGCCGAAGCAGTCTGCGAGCAGCGCGCTGATCTCGGCGTCCGAGCCCGACGTCACCGCGGTGCGCAGCCCCATCGCCTTGCCCATGAAGGCGGGGCCACCGGAGGTCATCTCCCGCTGGAAGTGAGCGGTCGCGGCGTCCGCGGTGGGTCGATCGAGCCCGAGCAGCACCTCGAGCACGGAGGCGGCCGCGGCTGCGTTGCCGCTCATCACCGCCCCTGCGAAGTCACGAAACGTCACGTCTGCCATGACGCCCTCGTAGCACGAACGCCAGCGCGTCTCGGCGACGCGCGGCGGGCGCTGTCGATCTCGCTGGCAGCGGTCGCGCGCCCTGCGTACAACCATCGGGACGTGGAGTGCCCGGATGCAGAGCTGCTCGCCGCCGCCGCCGCCCCGCCGGGACCCGACGGCGAGCTCGCCCAGCACCTCGCGAGCTGCGCCGCGTGCGCATTCGTGGTCCAGGCGCTCGGCAGCTCCGGCGAGGACGTCGCGGCGGCGGCTGCACCGCGGACCGAGGACGCACCGGCGGGAGACCCCGAGCCCGGTGACACGATCGGCCGCTACGTGATCCTGGGGCGGCTCGGATCGGGCGGAATGGGCGTGGTGTCATCGGCCTACGATCCGGTGCTCGATCGCACGATCGCGCTCAAGGCGATGCGCGCCGATCGGGCGAGTCCAAGCCTGGCCAGGCGGCTCGAGCGCGAAGCACAGGCGCTGGCGAAGTTGACCCACCCGAACCTGGTACGCGTGTTCGACGCGGGGCTCGATCGCGGACGGCTCTACCTGACGATGGAGCTCGTCGATGGTCAGACGCTGCGGGCGTGGCTTGCGAGCGCGCGGCGCCCGACCGCCGAGATCGTCGCCGTGTTTCGAGAGGTCGCGCTGGGCCTCGCGGCGGTCCATGCCGCGGGGTTCGTCCACCGCGACGTCAAGCCCGACAACATCCTGCTCGATCGGGCCGGGACGGCGCGGCTCGCCGATTTCGGGCTGGTGTCGACGATCGCGACGATCGATCCGCCGTCGCACGCAGCCCTGCCGCGCTCGGCGGACGCGATGACCGATCCGTTCACGGCGGTCGGAACGCCGGCGTACATGTCCCCCGAGCAGCGACGAGGTGGCGAGCTCGACGCGCGCAGCGATCAGTGGAGCTGGGCGACATCGCTGCGCGATGCGCTCGACGATCGCGCGATCCCCGCGGCACTGCGCGGCGTGATCGCGCGGGCTGGAGATCCGGATCCGGGGCGGCGCTACCCGAGCATGGCCGTGGTGGCCGCGACGCTCGCGCCGGCGCGCAGGATCGCTCGCTGGCCGTTCGCGATCGCCGGCGGTGTCGTGATCGCCTCGCTGGTCGCGGTGGTGGGGCTCACGGCCGAGGGCGACGACGCGGTCGACCCGTGCGCCGGGGAAGGCGCCGAGGCCGCGGCGGAGTGGACGATCCAGGCGCCGGCGATCCGGAACGCGTTCGCAATGAGTGGGCATCCGGCGTGGCAGGCGCGGTTCGATGCCACGGCGGCGGCCTCGACGGCGGCGCTGAGCGGCGTCGCCGATGCGACGGTCGGATTGTGTCGTACCACGGGCCCATCGCGGCGGTCGATCGCGCGCGAACAGGCGTGCCTCGATGACCAGCGGGCCGGGGCCCGCGCGCTGTTCGTCGAGCTCGCGCGGGCCGATCGCGCGATGGTGGATCAGGCGCCGCTCGCCGCCACCCGGCTGCCGCGCGGATCCGCGTGTCTGCTGCCGAACGTGCTCGACGTGACCGCGGCGCCCAGGATGATCTCCGCGCCGCTCGCGAGCGAGCTTGCGCGCTTGAAGGCACGGGCCGCGGTGCGTCCGCCGACCGCGGTGATCGACGAGGCGGCCGCGCTCGCGATCCGCACGCGCGCGCTCGGGGCCGCGCAGCTCGACGGCGAGACCCGGCTGCTCCTCGGAGAACTCCAGAGCAAGCTCCGCAAGGACGCCGACGCGCAGGTCACGCTCGACGAGGCGGCGCTGTCCGCGGCGCGTGCGCACGACGATCGCGTGGCCGCGCTCGCTCGCCTGTTGCAAGCCGGCCAGGCCGCGCTCCTTACCAGCGCGCCGCAGCGAGCCACGGCGCTCGGCGAGGTCGCGCTCGCCGCGGTGGAGCGCGCCGGAAGCCCCGCCGAGCTGCGTGGTCAGCTCGAGAACATCCTCGGCGCGATCGCGTTCTCGCGCGGCGAGTTCGCCGACGCGGAGCGGCGCTATCGCGCGTCGGTCGTGGCGCGCACCGAGGCGTTCGGCGCCGGCGACGCGCGGGTGGCGGCCGCGCACCAGAACCTCGGCATCGCGCTCCATCGGCTCGGACGGACCGAAGACGCGCGCGCGGCGAACGAACAGGCCGTGGCGATCATGGAGCGCGCGCTCGGCGCGGACCACCCCGATCTCGCGACGCCGCTGAGCGGCCTGGGGACGATCGCCGCCGATCAGCATCGCTACGACGACGCGTTGCGGCTGTTCGAGCGCACACGGACGCTGCGGATCGCCGCGTTCGGCCCCGATCATCCCGACGTCGCGATCAGCGAGAACAACCTCGGCAAGCTGGCGACCCTGCGAGACGATCCCCGGGCCGCGATCGCGCACTTCACGCGATCGCTCGAGATCAACACGGCCTACCTCGGTGCCGACAAGATCGAGCTCGCGCTGCCGCTCTCGGGGCTCGGCGCGGCCCACGCCGACCTCGCCGAATGGACCCTCGCGCGGCCGCTGCTCGAGCGCGCGCTCGCGCTCACCGAGGCCAAGCGAGGACCGGATCATCCGGCGCTGATCTCCATGCTGATCACGCTGGCGAACGTGCGCCTGCACACCGGCGATCCCGGCGCACGACGCGCGCTGCTCGAGCGCGCGCTCGCGATCGCGCGCCACAAGCTTCCGCCCACCCACGCCCAGACCCAGACGCTGATCGAGCTGCTCGGCTCGAAGGGCCCGCGATGACCGAGGACATCGCGGCGGCGTCGCGCGCGTGGCCCGAGCTCGATCCCGACGAGCTCCGCGCCCACCTCGCGGGCCTGCCGCAGTGGGACCCCGCGCGGCTGATCGATCTCGCGCTGGCTTATGCGGCCGGCCGCGGCGTCGAGGCAGCGGTGCGCGCGCTCACGACGCGGATCGAGACGCCGCTGCGGTCGGCGATCGTGCGGGCGGGCTATCCGCGCGCGGTCGCGGACGATGCCACCCAGGAGACCCTGATCCTGCTGCTGGTCGGCGGGGACCATCGCCAGCCCACGCTGCACTCGTACCAGGGCCGCGCGCCGCTCGAAGCGTGGGCCAAGACGATCGGGCTGCGGCTCGCCGGCCAGCTCCACGCGGCGCTGCGCGATGCCGAGCAGCGCGGGCGCGAGGCCGGGGGAGAGCCGGATCTCGGGCCGGTCCACGATCTGGTGGCGTCGTCGATCCGCAAGGAGCTGTGCGCCGCGGTGCAGCGGGCGTTCCGGGAGGCGGTGGCGACGCTGTCGATGTTCGATCGCGAGCTGCTGCGGGCCGCGTTCGTCGACGGCGAAGCGATCGATCAGCTCGCGCGGCGGCACGACATCCACCGCGCGACCGCGGCGCGCTGGCTCGGCAAGGCGCGGCGAGCGCTCGACGAGGCGTTGCGCGCGGAGCTCGGGCGAGATCTCGCGATCACCGAAACGGAGGTGTCGAGCGTGCTGCGCGCGGTCCACACGAGCCTCGTGCTGCCGATCGAGCCGCTCGATCGCTGAGTGGCTTCGCCGAGTGATTCCCGAGAGGTAGACGATTATTTGCGACCTGGTGCGACTCGTCCGCACCTCGGTGCATGGCTCCCCTCATCCGCTTTGTTCCCCTGTTCACCTTCCTGCTGGTCGCGGCGTGCTCCGATGGCGGCTCGACGATCGGCCCGGGCCCGCAGACCCACGTCCCGACCACGCCCCCGCCCCCGAGCTCGCCGACGACCTCCGTCACGTGCTCCGCCTCCGACCCGTGCGACTTCTGGTTCTGCCAGTGCGCCGATGACGCGGTCGTCAACTCGGCGTTCTGCAACCAGGGCCTGTGCTCGGAGGCGAGCGCGATCTGCCCCGAGGCTTGTACAGCGTTCGGTCACGGCGCGTGGACCGGCGTCGCCGGTGGAGGACCCGGTCAGCCACCGCAACCGTCGAGCTGCGGCGGCCTGGGATCGTCGACTCAGAGCTGCGACACGTGCTTCGAGGCGCAGTGCTGCACCGAGGGCAAGGCGTGCGGTGACGATCCGAGCTGCCTCGATCACTGGGACTGCGTGGTCGGCTGCAACGGCGACGGTGGCTGCCGGGCCGCGTGCGACGACACCGCGGACCCGACCGGCCGCGCCCACTACGAAGCCCTCGAGGCGTGCCTGCTGTCCGACTGCGGGGACGTGTGTGGCGGGTGAGGCCCAACGTCCGGACCACGAACGATCGAGGCAGCGAGCTGCCGCGACCGCCCGGGAGCTCAGTTGACGTCGGGGACCGGACCGCTCGGGGGCGCCGCTCGGTCGATCGTCAGGCGACGCATCAGCGAGTCGTAGATCGCGCTGGCGAACAGCTTGTACGAAGTGAGGTCGTCGAGCGTGACGCGGATCGGCGGGGCGTCGTCGAGGATCTTGACGTCGAACTCGGCGCCGCCGCGGGGCAGGAACGTCAGCCCGAACGGCGTGATCTTCGGCGTGATGCCCACGACCGGCGGGTCATCGTGGATCATCAGCGTGAGCTTCATCCGGTAGCTCGGGCTCTTGGGCAGCGGCGAGTGGATCAGGTACGGGTCGTCGAGCCCTTCGAGGTTGCCGGCGTGGATGTGGCCGGTCGGATCGGCGATCCCGAAGTCCAGGCACACCGCACGCACCAGGTCACCTGCGAGCTGCGCGACCTGCGCGTGCTCGAGCGCGTTGTGCCGGCGTGCGGCGGCGAGCGCGGCTCCGAGTTGCTGGTATCTCGACATGACAGCGCCTTGTAGCGAACGGCCAGCCGCGGATCCACCGTGGCCGTCCAGGATGCGCCGATGACTGTAGTAGGGTCTGCCTCGCATGGTTCCGTGGAAGGCGCTGGCCACCCTCTCGACCAAGGACGGCGAGCTCCAGCTGCGTCAGCGCGGCGAGCGTGAGTTCTTGATCACGATCGACGGCCGCGTGCTGATGACGAGCAGCGAGCGTGCGTCCGAACAGGCCCTCGCGACGCTCGCGTGCAAGCAGCTGACGGGGCGCAAGGCGCCGCGCGTGCTGATCGGGGGGCTCGGCATGGCGTACACGGTCCGCGCCGCGCTCGACGTGCTGCCGAACCAGGCACGGATCACGGTCGCCGAGATCACCCCCGAGGTCGAGGCGTGGTGTCGCGGCCCGCTCGCGCCGCTGACCCGTGGCGCCGCGCTCGATCCGCGGGTCCGGATCGTGATCCAGGATGTCGCGCGGGTGATCGAGGACGCGTCGCCCGGTCACTACGACGCGATCGTGCTCGACATCTACGAGGGCCCTCACGCCGCCGGCAGGCGCGAGAACGATCCGTTCTATGGCCGCGCCGCGCTCGCGCGGAGTCACGCCGCGCTGGCGGCCGGTGGCGTGCTGGCGATCTGGTCCGAGGAGGGCAACGCCGTGTTCAAGCGGCGCATGATCGATGCAGGCTTCGCGACCTCGGTCCATCATCCCGGTGGTAGTCGCGCCTACGTCGTCTATCTCGGTCAGCGCGACGCCCCGATCGAGGCGCGAGCCCGAGGCAAGCGACCGCGCGGCCGATCCTGATCGACCTACATCAGCGACGGGCCCTACCGCTCGCGCTCGCGCGGATCGAGCCGCCGCGCACGGATCCGCGCTGCGAAGTATGCGCGTCGTCATCCGTCTACGAGGCATTCGGATTGCACCCGCGTGGCCTGCCATGACGCCCGCATCTCATCGCCCCGCCTACGTCGGCGACGTCGAGCACGATCTCGAGGTGATCCGCATGTGGACCTCGAGCGCCCGGAGCGCCGCCGGTCAGTGGATGCACGGCTTCGCCGGCGCGCGCAGCTCGCACCGCGCGGTCGACGAGGCCTTGTCAGAGCTGCGGCGCGTGTGCGTCGAGGTCGAGAAGCTGGAGGTCCTCGAGCTGTCGGTCTGCGTGTGGGAGGCCATCCTCGTGGTGGACCACCTCCGCGAGTCGCTCGGCGCCGAGGACCAGGTCATCGTGCACGCGGCGAGTGAGCTGCTCCGGGCCCGCGAGCACGCGATCGACCGCGCGATCGATGACCTGCCGGCGTTGATCCACGCCACCTGCGTCGCCGCGTAGGTTCCGTCACGCGAGCGTGGGCGCACGCTCCCGGACGCGGTCCGCGAGATTCCGGACGATGATCGGAACGCGCCGTGCTTGGCATCACGGTATGGCCCTGCAGCCCGTGTCCCCGACCATCAATCCGCGGCCCCGGTGGGGATCGTGGATCAGCCTGATCCTGCTGCTCGCGCTGGTCTGGATGTGGTCAGCAGCGGATCGAGCGGGCAACCAACCCGAGGTCGCCTACTCGACGGTCTACGGCTGGATCCACGAGGGCAAGGTCGAGTCGGTGGTGCTCGAGGGCAAGCACCTGAGCGGGAAGCTGCGCGAGCAGCAGCCGGTCGACAACCGCAGCGTGCGCACGTTCCGGACGCTTGTGCCCGACGACCAGGATCTCGTGCGCGAGTTACGTGACCGGGGCGTCGCGATCCGCGTCGAGAGCTCCGACACGCCCGTCTTGCTCCAGGTGCTGTACTCGCTGTTGCCGTGGATCTTGATCCTCGGCGCGTGGTGGTGGCTGTCGCGGCGTGCTCGCTCGGTGATGGCGTCCGGCGGGCCGCTCGGAGGCTTCCTCCGGCGCGGCAAGCGGTTCGAGAGATCGCTGACCAACGACGTGACGTTCGCGAACGTCGCCGGGCTGTCGAGCGCAAAGCGCGATCTCGAGGAGATCGTCCAGTTCCTCCGCGAGCCCGATCGCGCGCGGCGGCTCGGCGCCCGCGTGCCACGAGGCGTGTTGCTGATCGGGCCACCCGGCACCGGCAAGACGTTGCTCGCCCGCGCGATCGCCGGTGAGGCGGGCGCGCCGTTCTACTCGATCACCGCCTCCGAGTTCATCGAGATGTTCGTCGGCGTCGGCGCCGCGCGCGTGCGCGAGCTGTTCGAGGAGGCCAAGCGGAACGCGCCGTCGATCGTGTTCATCGACGAGATCGATGCGGTCGGGCGGATGCGCGGCGCCGGAGTCGGCGGTGGCCACGACGAGCGCGAGCAGACGCTGAACCAGCTGCTCTCCGAGATGGACGGCTTCGATCGCGACACCCGGGTCATCGTGCTGGCCGCGACCAACCGGCCTGACGTGCTCGATCCCGCGCTGCTCCGCCCTGGCCGGTTCGACCGGCGAGTCGTCGTCGAGCTCCCCGAGGCACAGGCACGACGCGCGATCCTCGCGGTCCACACCTCCAACAAGCCGCTCGGCCCCGACGTCGATCTCGAACGGCTGGCCGAATCGACAGTTGGGTTCTCCGGCGCCGATCTCGCGAACCTCGCGAACGAGGCTGCGCTGAGCGCGACCCGCCGCCGCGCCGATCAGATCGAGCGCGAGGACTTCACCGCCGCCTACGACAAGATCGTCCTGGGCGATCCACGCGAGGCCAAGCTGCGCGACGTCGAGAAGCGGCGCGTCGCGGTCCACGAGGCCGGCCACGCGCTGATGGCGTGGGTGACCCCGGAGGCCGAACCAACGCGGCGGGTCTCGATCCTGCCCCGCGGCATGGCGCTCGGCGCGACCCACCAGGTGCCGGCCGAGGATCGCCACCTCCACACGCGGGCCGAGCTCGTCGCGCGCCTGCTGGTGCTGCTCGGCGGCTACGCCTCGGAGCGCAGCGTGCTCGGCGACATCTCGACCGGTGCGACCCACGATCTGCGCGAGGCCACGCGGCTCGCGTCGCAGATGGTCGCGCACTACGGCATGAGCGAGGGGCTCGGCCCCGTGTACTACGAGCACCAGGAAGACCAGGTGTTCCTCGGCCAACGCGTCGCGACCGACGGCGGGACCAGCGACGCGACCGTGCACGAGATCGAGACCGAGGTGCGAGCCCTGCTCGGTCAGGTGCTGGCGCGGACCGGGGGGGTGATCGAGGCGGAGCGCGCGAAGCTGGACCTCCTGGTCGCAGCGCTGCTCGACCGCGAGACGCTCGAGCGCGAGGACCTCGAGACGCTCCTCGGGCGCCCGGCGACCACCCCGGACGCCCTCCCGGTCACCGCGCCGATCCCACCGAGCAGCGTGGCGCCCGCCCGCTAAGCCAGCGCTTCGGGCCGTTGACGCGGGCGCCGTCGTGGGCGTGATCGGCGACGGCGACGGCGACGGCGACGGGTCACTGACACGTCGCCGTTGCCGTCGCCGATCACCTCCACGATGACGCCCACGTCAACGCCCCAGCTTCCGGGCATGCGCTAACTTGTCGGGCGCACCCCGCCCGGCCCGCGGGGGATGCGGGCGTCGGGAACTGGCCGGGGTTGGCGCCGCATGAGAAACTGGCAGGCCGTTGGACCCGCGCCTCGTCATCGTCACTCCACGGATCCAGAACCAGGCCAGCGAGCTGGTGAGGTTATCACTGCGCGCGCTCGATCACTTGACCCAGCTCGATGAGGGCCTCTACGAGCGGTTCGTCGCGAGCCAGGGCGTCGCGGTCGATCCGGCTGCGCATGCCGCGAGCCTGCGCCGGCTGTGGGATCACACGTTCGGCGGGCTGCTCGAGCTGCTCACGTTCTGCCGCTCGCTGGTCGAGGACGTCCCGCAGGAGCCCGCGGGTGAGATGCCGAGCTTCGACTTCGGCGAGCTCGAGGAGGGCGCGGGCACCGATACCGCTACCGAGCTCGATCTCGGATCGAGCGACATCGGCGACCTGCTCGAGGGGATCGACGAGCACGTCGAAGAGGGCGATGCCGAGCGCTGGAAGGACGTGCTCGACAAGGTCGCGTCGATCGCGTACGGCCTGCGCTCGCAACATGTCGATGCCACGGCCCGGCTCAACGTCGCGCTCGGCGCGCGCGAGATCGGCCAGGTGCTCGGGCTGCTCGATGACACCCAGAGCGCGGCCAGCGAGGGCGTCCACGCGCTGGTGACGGCGGTCTACCAGGAGTTCGCACCCGACGTCGACCCCGCCGCCGTGGTGCCCGGGTACACGACCTCGCTCGGACGCGCGTTGCTCGTGCGGCGCGGGCTCGCCGACCTCGCCGCCAGGCTCGCTCCGCACAACGACGCGCTCCAGGGCGCCGACAAGTCGCGCCACCCCCGGGCCCTCGACGCGATCCGCGACACGATGAACGGATTCGTGATGTCCGTCGTGTGTCGTGCCATGCGTGCCGCAGATCGCTGGCAGATGGTGGAGTTCGAGAACGCGCTCGCCGATGAGCCCGTCGCCGCGGCGCGGCAGACCAGCGAAGGGCTCGTCAAGTACCTGGATTCGCTCGGTTCGATCAGCCAGCGCGAGGTCCTGGTGCTGCACGATCAGCGCGTGTTCGAGGAGATGCGCGAGTTGCTCGCCGGTGCGCGCCAGCTCGTCGAGCTGAGCCCGCGCACGGCCAACGAGATGCTGGAGCGTGCCTACCAGGCGGCGAAGGGGCTCCTCGGACGTCGCCCCGACAGCGATCAGCTGATCGGCCGGCTCGGGACCCCGCCGACCTCGGCGGATCGCGACGAGAGCCTGAGGTTCCTCGAGAGCCTCGAGGCGCTGCTCGAGCACGGCTGATCCCGCCAGGGTCAGCCGCGCTCCCCCCCAAGGGGACCCTCGCCGGCACTCCCGAGATCGGGCCTGGAACCCGCTCCAGGGCCTCTCCAGACGCGACATTGCAGCTAGATCACCGATGTGAGCCGAAACGACTCGACATTGCCTCCGTTCCGGGCCAAACAAGCTTCCTGATCCTAGGCGGAACGTTTTGGAGCTGGCGTGTGTTGGCTCCTCCGTTGAAGGTCATCTTGCTACAGGAGCTACGACGATGTCTGAAGGTACAATCAAGCGTTTGACTGACAAGGGTTTCGGTTTCATCGAGAACGGCTCGGGAACTGATCTGTTCTTCCACATGTCCGCCGTCGAAGGCGTGCGTTTCGAAGAGCTGCGCGAGGGACAGAAAGTGTCCTACAACGAGGGTCGTGGTCCGAAGGGTCCGCGCGCCGAGAACATTCGCGTCCTCTAGGATCAAACGATTCTGAGAGCGGAAGCCGGCGTTCGCGCCGGCTTTTGTGCGTTTCGGGGTCGGAGCACGGACGTTGGCCCCCGGTTCAGTGGCACCGCACGGCAGGCCAGCTCGCCGTACGCTTGCGGTCGGAGGTCTCGCCGACGATCTGCAGCAGCGCGGCCGGATCGGCCGGGGCGCCGCCCCAGAATCGAACGCGGGCCCAGCAGTCGAGCCAGTCGTTGGTCCAGGCGAGCGGGCCGGCGCAGCTGACCTTGAGGTCGCTCGCGCGCCGCTTGAGCGCCGCGTCGAGGGTCTCCGCGATCTTGGCGGCGACTTGATCGCGGATCGCCGAGATGAACCAGCGGTTCCCGGGATCCGTCATCGGATCGGAGGGGACGTTGGCGACCGCAAGGCCCGCGGTCTCGTTGTCGGTCGCGGTCGTCTCGCCACCGGCGTTGATCGGGCTGCCGTCGTTGCGGAGCTGGGCGCGCCACTCCGCCCGCCACGTGTGGTGGCGAACCGTGTAGGTGGCGGTCCGGATGTCCTCGCGCTCGGAGATCGAAGGCGTCTGCGCGAGGTCGCGGTTGGCCTGCTCCCAGTCGGTCGTCCGCGAGCGCAGCAGCGAGTCGCTGGTCTGCGCGGCATTGCACGCGCGATCGCGCTCCGCCTTCGCCGGGCAATCGCTGCAGCTCGATTGCGAGCGCAACGTGCTCTCCGCGCTGCTGCAATCAGACGCGTCCCGGCGCGCGGCCGACTCGGCCTGATCCTTGGACTGCCGCGCCGATTGCTCCCGGTTGACCGCGGGCTGGTACTCGGGGTTCGGGAACCGGATGATGCCGGCGACGTACTGGGCACTCTCGGTGGAGTCGAACGCGGAATGCTCGACGGGCAGCAGCGTGATCTCGCCGCCGATCGTGAGCTGCGGCGCGTTCGGCCGCGGCGAGGCACAGACCGCACGACCTCCGAGCGCACCGGCCGCGGTGGCACAGAGATCAGGCAGCGGCGTGGAGACGGCCGCGCGGAGATCGACCGAGCCGCGCGTCCGATCGACGAACGCGCCCCGGATCCCGCGCGCCCGCTCGCTCAGCTGCGGCGTGGCGGCCAGGCAGCTCGCGGCGGCCACGAGCTCGGCCGTGGCCCCGAGGCGATCGGCGAACGCCGGGTGGTCGGCCAGCCGCAGGATCTGATCGCGGGCGTTGATCCTCGCGGCCGAGACCTGCTCGGCATACAGCGGCACGTTGATCTGGGCGGCGCGCGCTTCCTCGCACCGGATCAGCTCGACCGCGGCCTCGATCGAGGTCTGCCACGCTGGCGAGTCGGCGAAGCACCG
>JAGSPR010000654.1 GCA_018262455.1 Deltaproteobacteria bacterium
CGATGCTCTGCTGCTCGGCGAGATACACCTCCCCCATCCCGCCGCGCCCGAGGCGCGACACGATACGGAAGTTCCCGATCGCCTCGCCGATCACAGCCGGAGGATGATAACACCGCCGCCTTCGTGACCACCGACCGCCGCCTGTTGCTCGCCGCCATGATCGCGTGGCTCGTGGTCGCGGTGCTCGGCGTCCTCCTCGGTCCCCCGCTCGGGCACGACGAGGCCGCGTTCGCGGTGTCCGCGCGGGGCGGCGGCCCCCCGTGGGTCTACCGCTCCGCGGGGGTCACCGAGGTCGCGCGGATCGGCGTCCTGCTCGGCGGTGAGACCTGGCAGCTGCGGATCGCGAGCGCCTTGCTCGGCACGCTGATCGTCGTCGGCGCGTACGCGGTCGGCGCGGCGGCGATCTCGGCGCGGACCGGCGCGTGGGCCGCCGCGGTGATCGCAGGGGCGCATCCGATGGCGCTCCGCTCGTCGGAGCTGATCGGGGACCTGCCGGCGACCGGCTGCATCCTGCTCGGGATCGCACTCCTCGCTGGCGAGCTCTCCCGCGAGGACGGCCCGCGCTGGCGCTTCGTTCTCGCCGCCCCCGCGTTCGCGGCGGCGTTCTACCTGCGCTACGCCAGCGCGCCCGTGATCGCGATCGCGGGGGTCGCCGCGGCCGCGCTGTGGTGGCGCGCGATCCGGCGCCGTCCGCTGCCGGTGATCGTCGCCGCCCTCGTGCTCGCCGTCCTGCTGCTTCCCCACGTGCTGCACTCGCTCGAGGCGACGGGCAAGCTGTTCGGGATCCTCCAGGTCAGCTCGAAGATGCCGCGCCGGGCGTATGCGGGCGAGGGGCTCGTCACGTACCTCGCGCCCGGCAATCCGTTCCGCTACTACGGCGCGCTCGTCGCGCCGCTGCTGGTCGCGGCGCTCGCCGGCCTCGTGCGGCCGCCCGCGCGCTGGCGGCCATCGATCTTTCTCGGCGTCGTCGCGCTCGGTCAGGTGCTCGCGATCGGCGTGCAGAGCCACGCGCAGCCGCGCTACATCTTCGTCGCGATCACGCTGCTCGTCGTCCTCGGTGTCGACGCGGTGTCCCGGTTCGCGCCGCGCCAGCTGCGCGTCGCCGCGCTTCCGCTCGTCATGCTCGCGTGGATCGGCGTCGTGGTGACGGTGCCGTTCTACACGCGGTTCCTGTCCGAGGCGCGGAGCCCCCTCGTCGCCGCCGCGGCGGTCGTCCGCACCGACGCCGGTGGGGAGCGCTGTATCGTCGTCGCGAAGGTCGTGACGCAGCTGATGTGGTACACGCGCTGCGACGAGCAGCGGCTGACCACGCCGGAGAAGCTGCCGCCGTGGTCGCTCGATCGCAAGACCTACGTGGTGTCGGTCCCGCGCGCGGCGATCGCGATCGAGGCCGTGCTCGAGCCACGCCCCGCGCTCGTCCGGGAGCTCGCCATGCCGCCGCCCGCGCGGGTGTGGCGCGTGCTGCCGGCCCCGACGACGCCTGGGCTGTGACCGGCAGCTGCGTGATAAGGTCCGCGCGATGGTGCGACCACGTAGCGTCCTCTCGCTGATCCTGATCGCCGCGTGCTCGAGCAAGGCCGGGCCGGTCACGACGGGCCCGGTCGGCGGTGGCACGCAGGTCGCGGGCGCCGGCAGCGCGACGCCGGTGACGCCGCCCGCCGGTGGCGGTGGCGCGACGCCGGAGGGCACGTCGCCGTTGTCCGCCTCGCCGGGCGTCAAGGTGACGCTGGCCGATGTCGGGCTCGAGAGCGCGTCGCTCGATCGCAGCGTCGACCCGTGCGTCGACTTCTATCAGTTCGCGTGCGGCGGCTGGCTGCAGTCCAACATGATCCCGCCCGATCGCGCGCGGTGGGCGCGGTTCTCGGCGATCGACGAGAAGAACAAGGTCGCGATCCGCATGCTGCTCGACGAGGCAGCGAAGGGCATCGGCGCCGATGCGGGCACGAAGAAGCTCGGCGACTACTACGCCGGGTGCATGGACGAGGCGGCGATCGAGAAGGCGGGCATCTCGCCCGTGAAGGCGCTGCTCGACAGGACGACGAAGGTCAAGGATCCGAAGAGCTGGCTCGCGGCGGTGACCGCGTTGCACGAGCTCGGGATCTGGGTGGTGTGGGGCGAGCACGCCGCGGCCGACCTCAAAGACTCGACGACGAGCATCACGTATCTCGATGTCGCCGGGCTCGGGCTGCCGGATCGCGACTACTACGTGAATCCTGAATTCAAGGACAAGGTCGACGCGTACCGGACGCACGTCGGCAGGCTGCTCGTGCTCGCGGGCACGCCCTCCGCGCGCGCAGAGATCGCGGCGGTCGAGGTTCTCGCGATCGAGACCGAGATCGCGAAGCTGACGAAGACCCAGACCGAGAAGCGCGACATCCCGGCCGCGTACAACCCCACCGATCTCCAGGGCCTCGCGAAGCAGGTCAAGAGCGTCGACTGGAAGGCGTACTTCAAGGGCATGGGTTACGAGCCGAGCAAGAAGCTCGTGGTCGCGACGCCGAAGTTCTTCGCGCAGCTCGACAAGCTGCGGAAGAAGTTCAAGCCAGCGCAGTGGTCGAGTTACTTCACGTATCACCTCGTCGAGACCATGGCGTTCGAGCTGCCGAAGGCGTTCGACGACGAGGCGTTCACGCTCGTTCAGGTGCTGACCGGCGTCGAGAAGCGGCAGGAGCGCAGCACGCGCTGCATCGAGGCGACGCAGGGCGCGCTCGGCGAGCTGCTCGGTCAGCTGTACGTCTCGAAGCACTTCCCCGGCTCGTCGAAGCAGGCCGCGACGCTGCTCGTCGATGGGCTGATCCAGGTGATGGGCGAGGAGATCGCGAAGCTCGACTGGATGAACGATCTGACCAAGGCGCTCGCGGGCGCAAAGCTCGCGAAGATCGTCCGCATGGTCGGGTTCCCGGACAAGTGGCGGACGTACGACTTCGAGGTCCGCCGCGATGAGTTCGCGGGGAACCAGCTGCGCGCGGCGGCGTTCGAGACCCGGCGCGTGCTCTCGCGGTCGGGCAAGCCGGTCGATCGCGCCGAGTGGCAGATGAACACGTTCGACGTCAACGCCTACTACGAGCCGACGGCGAACAACACGGCGCTGCC
>JAGSPR010000308.1 GCA_018262455.1 Deltaproteobacteria bacterium
TCTCGACGAGCAGCTGCATCCCGACGACCTTGAACAATAGATTTTCGGTCTCGAGCAGCTCGACGAGTAGCTGCCGGCTCCAGCCGCCGAGCTTGACCACCGGCACGCCCGCCCGCCACAGGTACTCGCGCAGCACGTAGAAGTGGCGGGCCTCGTCGAACACCTGGCTCGAGGCAGCCATCTTCGCGGGCGTGTCCTCGAGCTTCAGCGCCAGATCGGCGCTGATCGACCACGCGGCGAGCTCGCCCCACAGCAGCACGGACGCGACGCGCGAGAACGCCTCGCGCTTGTCGGCGGGAAACTGGATCCCGCCGTGCTTGGCGATCAGCTCGTCGAGCACCGCGCGGCCGTCCCAGGCCTGCTCGTGCCCCTTGTGGTAGATGCGCGCCACGGTGTCGGTGCGCGCCTGCGCGAGCCCGACGATCGAGTGATCGCCCAGCTCGTACGGCGGGAACTGGGTGCGGGGGCGCTGCGGCCGGAGCCAACGTTCGGTGAGGGTCGCCATGGCGGGTCTCCTTGGTTCACGCTTGGGGGTCAGACCGTCGGGATGTCTTTGATGCGGTCGGAGAGCAAGCCGATCGCGTGCAACCTGGTGGCTTCGCGCGCGAGCACATCGAGGTCGACGGGCGAATCGCTGCGCAGGGCGGCGAGCGCGAGCTTCTCGATCCCGCCGACGATCATCGTGGCGACCGCGCGGGCATCGAGGTCCCGGATCACCCCCGCGCGGTGGGACGCGATGAGCGACCGCTCCAGGATCCCGATCAGGACGTCGTCGATCTCGCCGAGCATCCGCTCGACCTCGACATCGAGCCCCACCGCCTCGCGCAGCAAGATGCGCAGCGTGTCGTCATCCTCGAACACCAGCTCGAGCAGCTGCCGGAGCTGGCGCGACGAGAACTCGATCGCCATCGCCCGCGTGATCTTCTCGGCCGGCACGAGCAAGCTGGCCTCCACCGACTGGCGCTCCATCACCCCGCGCACCCGCTCGAGGGTTTCTCGCAGGATGGCGGTCAGCACCGAATGCTTGTTGGTGAAGTACTGATAGAGGGTCCCGCGCCCGATGCCGGCGGCCTCGCAGATGTGGCTGATGTTGGCCGCGTGAAACCCACGCGCCGCGAACACCTTCTTCGCGCAATCGAGGATCTGGCGCTGGCGCGCCTCCGAACGCATATAACTCATTATACTTACTCGGAACTGACGTGTCAGTTCTAGCCCGTCCAGCCGCCGACGTCAAGCGCCGCCTGCGGGGTCTGCCGATTGACTCGCCCGTGATCGGACCCCATAGTGGGGCCTTCTTTGACAATTGGGGGCGTACCGGTTTCGACGGGGATGAAGACGTACGAACCGCGCGTCGTGGCGCCCCGGGCCACGTAAAAAGGGGCAATCCTGCAACTGCGAACGATAACAACGCAATTGCTCTCGCTGCCTAGTAAAACCAGGTAACGACGGTGCTCGCAGCTTCCGTCTGTAGCCGCGAAGCACCGACACAATCAGACTGGACCTCCGGATCCGTCAGCGCATGGAGGTCGAGACAAAGCTGGCTTGTTGCACTCGTTAGCTGGCCGCCGCCGGCGAGTGTGAGACCGCGACTGGCGAGCCTACACGCGTAGACGTTCGTTCAGAGGCATTCTCGGACCAGGGTTCGACTCCCTGCGCCTCCACCATTTTTCGTTCGACGAGGAATCGTCGACTGTAGCAAGCGCTGTAGCAAGCGCCGGGTTTGCTACAGCGGTCGAACGTGAGAACCTGGACGGGTGTCCGCCGCACCTGCGTCTGGGCTGAGGGGACTCCTGGCGGCGGTTGCGCTGGTCGCCACTGGCTGCAACCTCGTGTTCCCCCTGGCTGCGGGCGGCCCGACCGACGCGACCGAAGCGAGCGATGGCAACCCCGCGTGTTGGGACATGTCCCAGCAAGGCAACGAGGATGGCGATGCGTACGCCGACGGGTGCGATCCTTGCCCGGCGGATCCCGACACCGACCCGCCGATCGACTTCGACAACGACCGCGTCGGGGATGCCTGCGACACCGAGCCGATGCTCGCGGGCGAGCAGATCGTCATGTTCGACGGGTTCGCGACCGACACCGGGTGGACGCAGACCATGCCCGGCACGGTGAAATTCACTCCGGGGGAGCTCGAGTTGACCGCGAGCGGCGGGGAGTTCATCGAGCTGGTTCATGAGATCCCGCCGGCACATCGTCCGGGCGTGCAGGTCTACCTCGACGTCGACCAGGCATTCGCGCAAGGCAGCGCCGATGTGAGGGCGTTCGTGGAGGTCGGCGCTGCGCCGACCGCGAAACAGGTGACGTGCACGTTCAGCGCGTTCCAGTCCGCGACCCAGCTCCTGATCCGGATCGACGGGACTGACGGGCCGGGCAGGCAACTGATCGGGACCGGTCGGCTGCAGCTCTCACTCCACCAGGACGCTGGTGGCGTCTTCCATTGCCGGGGCCGTCGAGGAGCGGGCGCCGTCGTCGAGGTGCGGTCCGCGATGATCAGCGATCAATCGGCGAGCCGCGTGGGCGTGTTCGCCGGCAACTTCGAACCGGGCGGATCGAGCATCACGACCACGTTCCACGCGATCACCGCGTTCTCGACTCCGTGAACGCAGCGTGGCGAGGCTGCCCTGAGCTCACCGGCGACGCTGGCCGTGGCGGCCTGTGCGCGGTGTGCTTGGACTCCACTATTCTTGCCGGTTCGGGAGCGCGAACGTGACCGGACCGAGCTCGTAGCGTCGATTCCCGGTGAGGTTGACGGTCGCCAGCCGCACCTGCTGGGGCCAGATCAGGGTGAACAGGGACAGCGAGCCGCGCCCGGTGACCGTGATCGAAAACGGGCCACTCGCGGCCGTGGTGAGCTTGGAGTCTCCGATTCGCAGCTCGATCTGCATGCCCGGATCGCAGTCCTTGCACGAGAGGGTGCCGGTGACCGTGGCGGTCTCGGTGGGGGTATCGCGCGGCGTCGGGCCGAGCAGGGAGCTGAGCCTGCGCCGTGGATCGCATAGCAGGAAGGCTGGCGCGCCGGCGAGCCTGCGGACATCCGCCCCGCTGACGCCGAACGTCGCGCGACGTTTGCCGGTGCCGGCGTCGAGCTCGAGGAGTTGCTCGTCGTCACTCGTGATGTAGAGCGTGTGTGCCGTCGCGGACACGAGCCGAGAGGCCGCGAACGGCGCGATCCACACAACCTTGCGGCTGGGCACGTCGATCGCGGCGACGCGGTTGACGCTCGATTCCTGATCGTAGAGGAGGACGTAGGCTCGGCGGTCATGCGCGATCACCCCGGTCGCGCCGGCCAGCGCGATCGACGTGGGCGAGCCCTTCGGATCGATCACGATCACGGCGGCATCGAGCCGCAGGACCAGATCCCCGGTGGAGGCGAGCACGCCCAGCGGCTCGCCGGACCAGAACTTCGGTCTGGGATACTGGTAGGTCCACATCGGCCGGCCGTCTGCGAGGGCGAATGCGTGGAGCAGGTTGAAGCCGCCGGAGCTGGCGGGACCGCCCGCTTCGTGTTCGACGGTGACGTAGACCAGCCCCGCGCCGACCGTGATCCATCGCGGCCTGTCGGTTGCGGGAAACTGGCGCACCCAGCGTGCGTGCCCGGACCTGGGGTCAAGCACCTCGAGGTCGTGCCGCTCCGCCTCCCCCGCACCTCGGTTCGAGACGAACACGAAGCTCGCGTCCCCGGTCGCGGCGATCGGGAAGTTGCTGCCGTGGGCGCCGGCATGCGTCCACCGGACCACGCCGTTCGTGAGGTCGAGCCCGCGCAGCGCTCGCTCCTCGACCCACAGGACCGCCACGTCGCCGACGGCCTCGACGAGCCTCGCCCTGTCGCGCAGGCGGATCGTCGGGGCGGACGCGCCGGTCGCGCGGTCGAAGCGCACGAGCTGATCGTCCACGATCCATGCGAGCGTCGAACCCGTCTCGACCAGCTCTTCGAGGTGCGAATCAGGGCACCGCGCCGACTGGCGCCACACCACGCCCAGGGGTGAGCCGGCGGGCGTGCCGAGCGTCGAGCCTGCGGTGGCACAGCTGGTCAGCGCGGCCATCACGGGGACAAGGAGGCGGGTCGAGAGCATCACGAAAGGACGGACGAACTTGTGCCCGATTCAACGCGGCAGCGACGACTGGCCGCCGATCTGAAACAGAAGGACAGCCGCGGCTCGCATCGCCGCGAACGGCGCACGCGGCAATGGCCCCCTAGGGTTTCGGCTTGCACGCCTTGATGTTGCTGCCGCTCACGCCGTTGCAGTCCTGATCGGATCGGCAGTCTGTGGCGCTCTTGCAGATCCTCACGCACGCCAGCGCGGTGCCCGCGATCGCATCGCAGATCGACGCCTCCGGGCACTCGCCGGTCGATCCCGACGTCGTGCACGACGTGCTGCAGTAGCCGCCGGGAACGGTCGTGTCGCACGTCAGGCTGTCGTCACAACCATCCGTCGCCGTGCACGTGTCTCCGACGTTCGGAGGACCGCCGCCACACGCCGCGATCAGAGACATCAGCAAAGGCAAGGCTCGCATACGGCGATCCTAGACCGTCTGGGGGACCGCTGCCGCCTGCGACGTGGGATTGACCTGTTTCCCGAGTGTTGCAGCGCTACCTGGCGTTCGGTGTCCGTAGGCATTCTTGCCCGGGCTGGCGTCGCAGCGGGAACGCCGGCCAGCCACGGCGCCACTGCAACCCGTGGTTTGCGTAGCAACAAGCTTGGTGGCCTGGCTCGTCGGCTGGCCACCGCTGGAGTCGACAAGCCCCAGGATCGATTCAGCCCCGCGCTGGCGTGGATCCTGCTCTCGGGCCCGGCATGATCTCACGTTGGCTTAGCTCGCTCATCATGACGCTCCCCGTGGTCGCCGCCTGCGCGGCCGAGTCCGCCACCGACGTCGCTCCGTCGCCCGATGGCGATGGCGATAGCAAGGAGGATGGCGCCGCCGTCACCCGGAAGATCGACGAGCTGACCGCCGACGGCGAGCTGTCGGCCGCCGATGTCGACGCGCTGTTCACCGCCACCGGTAACTCGGTCAGCAAGAGCGAGATGCTCGTGATCCGCGACGGCCTCGAGAGCACGCAGTACAGCGTGCCGGCCGCCGCCACCGCGCGCGCCCTCGATCGGGCACGCGTCGCCAACCTGCTCCGCCCCGAGGCCCGCGAGCTGGTCGCCAGCGGCGGCTACGGCGGCAACGTCGTCCCGGCGAACGTCCAGGCGCTGGTCGCGCGCGCGCGCCTCAACGGCGCCGCCGCGTTCGACGTCCGCGAGACCGACTCGACCGGCGAAGGCCTCTGGAATCCCTACCCGACCACGACGCCGCCGACCGAGAACATGACCTTCCAGTACACGCTGATCTCGCCGCAGGGGCTGGCCGCCGATCGCGCCGACACCACGGTCGCGTACAACGCGATCGTCGGCGTCGAGACCGTTCAGGACAATGGCCAGACCTGGGACCAGGTCAAGTACGAGCGCCGCACCGGCGGCACCGGCAACATCACCGCGCAGTACGACGAGGTCTACCACCCCGACATCTACGCCCGCGGTAGCAACAACCAGATCTGGTCGAGCAACTGCGCGTTCCTGTCCGACGGCACCATCCACTGCTTGCCGGCCGCGCGGCGTTCGGAAGCGCAAGATCTCATCCTCACCAACCCCCACCTCTCGCGCTGCAGCGACGATCCATCCTTCGCGGATGACTGTCACACGCTCATGTACATGGGCCACATCACCGCGTCGCGCGGCGTCATCACCAGCGTCGAGATCTCCGGCCGCGTCTCGAAGGAGATCACCAAGGGCCGCATCAACGTGATCGATCCGATCTCGCTGTTGCAGACCTGGGGCTTCGAGACCTCGCCCGGCCTCTCGATCCAGTTCGGCAACACCTCCGACGGCCGCCCCGTCCGCGACGCCGACCGCGCCGTCATCCAGGCGCCCTGAAGCGGTGATTCGCCAGGGTCGATCCGCGCGACCGGCGTCCTCGATCGACCGAAGGTGATGCGATGGCGAAACTGTGGTTCGCGCTCCGTCTGTTCGCGGCAAGTCTCCGCGTCCTGCGGCGTCGGCTGGCCAGCGGCCCGCGGCGTCCCGGCTGGTCGTGGGTCCAGGAGAGCGTGATCGAGGCGATGCGGCGAAACGGCGCGCACCTGATGGCGCTGCCGATCGCGGACGCCCGGCGTCACGTCGACGCGCTCGCTCCATCCGGGCGCAGGCGGGGCGTCCGTCGTGAGCCATGTCAGGTGGCCGGCCTGAATGGGTGCCGATTCATCCCTGCCACTGCCGCTGCCACTGGCAATCCCACCACGCTGCTGTACTTGCCGGGCGGCGGATATGCGTTCGGCTCGGTGCGGAGCTACGCCGACTTCCTCGCTCGGGTCAGTCGAGCCTCGGGCGCGCGCGTCCTCGCGCTCGAGTATCCCCACGCGCCCGAGCACCGGTTCCCGGCGGCACCGGAGGCGTGTCTTGCTGCCTACCGCGCGCTGGTCGCCGAGGGCACTCGGCCCGAGGACATCGTCCTCGGTGGGGACTCGGCGGGCGGCGGGCTGGCGCTGACGATCCTGCTGGCGCTGCGCGACGCCCACGAAGCGCAGCCGCGCGGGGCCGTCTTGATCTCGCCGTGGGTCGATCTGTCGGCATCGCAGCCGTCGGTCACGGCCCATGATCGATACGACTGGGGCGATCGCGCGTATCTGGTGCACTGGGCGAGTCTCTACCTGGGCGAGGCCGATCCACGCGACCCGCGCGCGTCCCCGCTGTTCGCCGATCTGCATGGGATCGCGCCGCTGCTGATCCAGGTGGGCAGCGCCGAGCTGCTGTTCGACGAGGTGACCGCGCTCGCACGCCGCGCCAGGGAGGCGGGCGTGGCCGTCGATCTGAAGACCTGGGACGACATGACCCATGCGTGGATGCTGGTGCCGGACGTGTTTCCGCAGGCCACGCCAGCGCTCGAGCTCGTCGCGCAGTTCCTGACGACGCCGGGTCTGCACGCTGTGATCGAACGCACTCCTCACGGCGTGACGGATGAATAGATGATCCACCGCTGCGTTCGAAGCGCCCGATGAGGATCTGGTCCGTACTCGCCGGCGCAACCGCGATCGTCTGCCAACTTCGACGCGCCGACGCCTGCGACTGCGCCCAACCAAAGCCGGTCTGCGAGGTGTTCTGGGCGACCGAGGCGGTGTTCACGGGCAAGGTCACCCAGATCAACGACGCCACGGTGCGCGGCTACCAGGTGACGTTCGCCGTCACGCAGTCGCTGCGGGGCACGCTCGCGACCACCGAGGTCGTCGACTCCGGCGGACCGTGCCCGATCCTGTTCAAGCGGGGCGAGCAGTACCTGGTCTACGCGCATCGCGAGGGTGGCAGGCTGCGGACGGGAGCCTGCACGCACACCAAGGTGCTGCGCGACGCGACCGACGATCTTGCGTATCTCCATGCCTTGCCGAAGCGCGCGAACGGCGTCGTCGAAGGCGAGGTCGTGCTCGAGGCGTACGACGAGACCACCACGATCGAACGAACGAACCGCCCCGGGGTGCAGGTGGTGGCCCGTGGCACCTCGTACGCGACGCGCAGCGATCGCAACGGTCACTTCAAGCTCGAGTTGCCACCCGGGAAGAGCTACACGCTCGACGTCCTCGACCCTGGGACGACGGTCATGCCCGGCAAGAGTCTCGCGGTGACGCTGCCCGATGCCGCGGCGTGCGCTCGACTCGACATCCACGAGATCCTCGACGGTCGGATCCGGGGACGGATCGTCGATCACCGTGGCAAGCCGGTCGCGCACGTCGACGTCGAGGCGAGCTCGACGACCACCGCGTATCAAGCCAATCACCATGGCTGGCCGCTCGTCGCGAAGACCGATGCCGATGGACGCTACGAGATCACGGGCGTCCCGATCGGACCGTTCGTCGTGCTCGTCGCCGGCCCGGATGCGCGCCAACCGGGCCCGACCACGTACTACCCGGGAACCACGGACCTCGCCCGGGCCAAGCCGATCGCGATGGTGCGCTCGGGGATGATCGAACCCATCGACTTCGCGTTGCCGACGCCGCGGGTTCGACGGCTCGAGCCCCCCACAATCAAGTAGTCCCCGGCGACCCGATGCGAGGTCCTGCGGAGGACACCGAACCCGGCCATTCCAATCGCCAGACTGCCCGGCCATCCGCCTGACCCCTTTCGATCCAGCAGCTTGGCAGCGTGGCGCGATGGTCTGCCGCTTGCTCCTTGGAGGGCCATGCGGATCGACCGGACCTTCCTGCTCCTCACCTCCGGGCTGACGTGGACGTTGCTTGGCTGCGCCATGCCCGTGGATGAGAAAGCATGCGCGACCGGCAAG
>JAGSPR010000655.1 GCA_018262455.1 Deltaproteobacteria bacterium
ATCAACTGCCTGCCACCCGGCGAGCGCGCCGCGTTCGTCGTTTGCCACGTGCTGAAGCTCCCCGATGGCGCCGCGTCCAGGAGCCTCGCGATCACCGAGAGCGCGTACAAGGTTCGGCTGTCTCGCGCCCGCAAGAAGATCGGTGATTACCTCGCGCCGCGCTGCGAGCACGTCAATCCGATGAACCCGTGCAGGTGCCCGGCGCGCGTCGGCACCGCGCTCCACAAGGGCTTCATCCGTCCCATCGGCGCGGTCTCGCTGCGCAAGGCCGAGGTGCCGTATGGTCGCTACGGCACGGGGCCCGGCCACGACGACGCGCCGATGCGCGACATCTCGGCGATCTACGGCAGCCTCCCCGAGCCTGACCCTCCGGCCGACTTCGGCGCGAAGCTCGTCGACCTGCTCTCGCTCTAGCCAGCCGCGGCTCACGGAATCGGCCGCGAAAATCGCGAACAAACCGTGGCTAGTGCGAGCCCGCCTGCGCGATCAAGCCGACGAGGTTGCCGCACGGATCGGAGACGATCGCGGTGCTGAGCCCGCCGCCGACCTCGTGCGGCGCCTCGATCGCGCCACCGCCGAGCGCCTGCAGCTGCGCCCAGGTCGCGGCGAGATCGTCGACCCGCCAGTACGCGATCGCGCCGCCCGGGCCGGGCTTGAGCTTGGACGTATCGGGATGGAGGCCTAGCTCCTGACCATCGATGTCGAAGCCGACGTAGAACGGCTCGTCGAAATAAGGTGGCTTGCCGAGCGCGGCCTCGTAGAACGCTCGTGCCTTGGCCAGGTCATCGACCTGGTAGATCACGCTGCGGATGCCGCGCAGCACTACTGGGCTGCCCGGAACGAGCGCTCGAGATCGCCCTGCAGGTCGGAGACGTCCTCGATTCCGACCGACAGCCGGATGAAGCCATCGACGATGCCGAGCGCGGCGCGGCGGTCCGCGGGGACGCTCGCGTGCGTCATGATCGCCGGGTGCTCGATCAGCGACTCCACGCCACCGAGCGACTCGGCGAGCGCGAAGATCTGACACGCCGAGAGGAATCGCCGCGACTCATCGAGCCCGCCCTTGAGCACGAAGCTGATCATCGCGCCAAAGCCGCGCTGCTGCCGCTTCGCGAGCGCGTGCTGCGGATGTGACTCGAGGCCAGGATAGATGACCTTGGCGACCTGCGGATGGTTCGCGAGCCACGCCGCGATGGTGCGCGCGTTGGACTCGTGACGATCCATCCGGATGTGCAGCGTCTTCGTGCCGCGCATCACCAGGAAGCTGTCCATCGGCGAAGGCACGGCACCGGCGGCGTTCTGGAGGAACGCGACGCGATCGCGGAGGCCCTGGTCCTTGAAGATCAGCGCTCCGCCCACCACGTCGCTGTGGCCGTTCAGGTACTTCGTCAGCGAGTGCGCGACGACGTCAGCGCCGAGCTCGAGCGGGCGCTGCAGGTACGGCGTCATGAACGTGTTGTCGACGGCGAACACCAGGCCGCGCCGCTTGCAGACCTCGGCGACCGCCGCGAGATCGACCAGCTTCAGCATCGGGTTGCTCGGCGTCTCGACCCACACGAGCTTCGTGGTGGGGCGGATCGCGGCCTCGATCGCCGCGGCGCCGCCGATCGGATCGACGTACGAGAACTCGAAGCCGAACCGGCGGTAGACCTTGTCGAACAGCCGGAACGTGCCGCCGTAGAGGTCGTCGGCGGCGATCACGTGCGTGCCGGTGTCGAACAGCTGGAGCAGCGTCGAGGTGGCGGCGAGGCCCGAGGCGAAGCACAGCCCGCCGACGCCGCCTTCGAGCGAGGCGAGGTTTGCCTCGAGCGCGAACCGCGTCAGGTTGTGCGTCCGCGAGTACTCGTAGCCCTTGTGGACCCCGGGGGCTTCCTGCGCGTAGGTGGACGTGTAGTAGATCGGCGTCATGACGGCGCCGGTGACGGGATCGGGGCGCTGGCCGGCGTGGATCGCGCGCGTGCCGAACCCGAGTGATGGATCGTCGTGGGAGGCCATGGCTTGGTCCTAGTCCTCGAACTTGAAGGTGGAGGGATCCTTGTCCATGATCCGCTCCATCGCGGCATCTTCGAGCAGATCGATCATCCGCTGACCGCCGTACTTCTTCATCAGCTTGTCATCGTACTCGTCGGCGATCAGCGCCACGTCGCGCAGGGTCGCGGTGAGCTCCTCGGGATCGAGGGTGGTGCCGCCGAGGATGGTGTGGGTGAACAGGATCGTGTGCTCGAGCGGATCGATCGCGAACGCGCCGAACCGCAAGTGGCTGTTGAGCTCGAGCAGCTGCATCGCGAGGTTGCCGTCGACATCGACGCCCTTCACGAGCTGCGAGGTGCAGCGCACCATGGCCTTGTTGTCACCCCAAGGCACGACGCTGATCATCACGTAGGCCGAGCCTTGCTTGATGACGTAGAGCGAGTCGTCGATCTTGCGATAGGCGGGACTGTCCTGGATGGTGCGCTCGATCAGGAGGGCGGTGGCGACCTCGGCGGGATTCATGGCCCGTTGTTATCACGAGGTCCGACGCCGTGTTGCCACCCTGTGTGATCGATCAGACAGGGTAGGAGCGCCAGCTATCTGGCCCATCGTGCCATACTCGCGCCGTGCGGATCGTCCTCGCCTCGTTCGCGATCATCCTCGCCATGGTGTCCGGGGTCTTCGCGGAGACGGTCCGAGAGATCGTCGTCGAGGAGAACACCAAGACCACGGCAGACACGGTCGCCGTCATCGCCCGGCTCGAGGTCGACGACGACTGGAACAACGACATGATCGAGGTCGTCAAGGCACGACTCGTCTCGAGCGGCCTGTTCAAGGACGTCACGGTGTTCACCGAGCCCGCCAGGGACGGCGGCGTCAAGGTCCACATCCTCGTCAAGGACAAGCACTCCTGGGTGATCGCGCCGGCGTTCTACACCCAGCCGACGAACATCGGCGGCGGCATCGGGTTCGGCGAGAACAACCTGTTCGGCAAGAACCAGAAGCTGCTGATCTACGGCCAGATCGCGACCGGTGACTCGTTCTTCATCGGCGCCTGGGTGATCCCGGCGATCGGCGGCACCCGGTTCTCCGCGCAGTTCGACACGTACC
>JAGSPR010000656.1 GCA_018262455.1 Deltaproteobacteria bacterium
GGCGCTGCCACCGACGGTGCGCGGCCGGGCGCCCGCGGTCACGTGGAGCGAGAACTTGCCGAAC
This sequence comes from Deltaproteobacteria bacterium, assembly GCA_018262455.1. The sequence goes on from JAGSPR010000656.1 coordinate 65, forward strand.
GTCATCGCGGCGTTGAGCTCGGCCTGCATCGGGAAGGCCACGAACGCGTGCTCCGGCGTCTGGATGTAGCCGGTCGCGCCGCGCAGATCGCCGCCGAGCACGAGCCAGCTCGGCGACGGGACCTTGCCGTAGAAGAACTCGGGAGCGGTGCCGAACTGCGACATCGACTCGGCCTGCGACAGGCCGTTCTCGTTCAACAGATTTCCGCCCGCGGGCGAGATGTGGCACCCCGTGCAGGTCTGATCGCGCGACAGCTGGAACTGCGGGTACGCCTCGGCCGCCGTGCCGAGCGCGGCGACGACCGCGAGTGGGACGAGCCAGAGCAGGCGCTTCATGGTGCCCCCAGGCCTGGCGCGCCGTCGGCGATCCATCTCGAGATCAGCGCGATATCGGGCTCGGGCAGTGGCTCGTCGTAAGGCATCCGCGAGGCGTTGTCCGCCCCCGGGCGTGTCATCACCGTCAGCAGAAACGAGCCCTCGGGATCCCCTGCGGAGACGAGCCCGTTCACGTCGATGGTGGTGCGCGCGTGCTCGACGCTGTCGAATGCGTAGCCCTTCGCCTGGTGGAACGCCGAGTGGCACTGGGCGTTCGCGCAGGCGGGGGCCAGGATGGTCGCGGTGACGTATTCGAGCGTCGCGGGCCGGTCATCCTCGACGGTGCCACACGCACCGAGAGGCAAGCCGACCACGAGCGTCGCACCGAGCAAGAAGCGGTACATGGCGCGGACGATATCGCAACCGCGTGCGATCTGCGCGCGCTACGCGCTACTTGGTCGATCGAGCGCGGACGCGACGCAGCGTCGATCCGGCGCCGCTGACGCGAGCGAGCGGAGTCCGGTTGATCGTTCGACCCGGCGCGGTGGGACGGCGCACCCGGCGAGAGATCGGCGGCGGCAGGACCCGGTACATCATCGCGTCGCGAATCTCGTTCCGGAGCACGAGCCGCATCCCGGACCAGCTCGCGTCGATCGTGCAGACCTTGTTGTCCACCATGCCGGCCGCCAGCGCGATCCGCCGGACGACGTCATCGGTGATATCCCCCCGGTGCGTGCGGAACGCGACCCAGAAGCCACCCGCCGGGTGGAGGCAGGCCGTGATGTCGGCGAACCGGCGCTCGAGCTCGGCGATGCGCTCCACGAACAGCACCACGACGTCGACCGGAGGGAGCCGGAGGTCGTGGGTGATCCGGACCTCATCGTGGTCCAGATGGCGCTGCACACTACCCGGCGCATTGAGCAGGCAGACCTTCTGGCCAGCCTTGATCCCAAGCTTCTTTGGCAGCGGCGTTCCCGGGTACCCAGCCATGACCTGGGCATAATGCAGTCCCCGCGCGAGAGGTCAAACAGGAAGCCCAAAACATCTTTCAAATGCTTGTAATGACTTATTATCCGTGCGATCTACCGACTCCGGAAATAGTGTCAGGTCCGTGACCAATCACGACACCAATCTGGCTCGTTTCGAGCGGTTCTCGAATAGCCCGACTCCCGGTCGGGACGCGCCTTGACTTTACGGTTCAGCTGTTCAGCAGGAGGCTATCTAACGACATGCCGCATGGTCTGCTTCTCATCAATCTCGGGACTCCTGACGAGCCAACGACCCCGGCGGTCCGTCGCTATCTGCGCGAGTTCCTCGGCGACCCTCGGGTGCTCGACATCAATCCGGTGGGCCGCGCGCTGCTGCTCAACCTCGTCATCCTGCCGCGTCGGCCCGCGAAGAGCGCTCACGCATATCGCTCGATCTGGGACGCGGAGCGCGGCTCGCCCCTCATGTATCACTCGCAGGATCTCGCGCGAGGGGTCGCGACGAGGCTCGGTCCCGACTGGCAGGTCGAGCTCGCGATGCGCTACGGCAAGCCCTCGATCCCCGATGCGCTCGCAGCACTGGAGCGCGCGCAGGTCGATCGCATCGTCGTGCTCCCGCTGTTCCCGCAGTACGCATCGTCGTCCACCGGGACCGCGGTCGCACGCGTGATGGAGCTCGCGCAGGAGCGCTGGAACGTGCCGCCGATCGACATCGTGCCGGCGTTCTTCGATGACCCGGGCTTCCTCGATGCATTCACGAAGGTCGCCACGCCGGTGCTGTCCGCGTTTCGGCCCGATCACGTGCTGTTCTCGTTCCACGGCCTGCCGGTGCGCCAGATCGAGAAGACCGATGGCACGGGCGCGCATTGCTTCAAGTCCGACACGTGTTGCGACACGCTCGCCAACCCGAACTGCTACCGCGCGCAGTCGTTCGCGACCGCACGCAGCCTCGCCAGCCGTCTCGGGCTCGACGCCTCGCGGCACACCGTCTGCTTCCAATCCCGGCTCGGCCGGACGCCGTGGATCAAGCCCTACACCGACGTCGTCCTCGAACAGCTCGCCGCGACCAAGCAGATCAAGCGCCTCGCGGTGATGTGCCCGGCGTTCGTGGCCGACTGTCTGGAGACGGTCGAGGAGATCGGGATGCGGGCACGCGATCAATGGAGGGCAGCCGGTGGCGAGGAGCTGGTGCTCGTGCCGTCGCTCAACGCGACTCCCGCCTGGATCGACGCGGTGGCCGCGATCGCGGAGCGCCACGCGGCCCGCAAGTCGCTACCGATCGCCGGCTCGCCGCACAGCACGGTCGGCGCATGAATCCGCTGCGCGACGTCTACGGCGAGCTCCTGGTCGTGCGTCCTCCGGTGCCGGCGACCTGCAACAAGGCCGGTGCGAACTACAAGAGTGAGGTCGCCCATCTCGACTACTCGCCGCGCCGCGCCTACGACGAGTGGCTGTCGATCCTCGACGGCATCGTCGCGTGCGGCGGAGATGCGCTCTATCAGTTCGAGCCGGTCGATGACCCGTTCCTCGATCACGAGGAGCTCGCGGTTCGCGGAGACGGCGCGATCACGCCGGCCGGATCGCGCGAGGTCCTCGGCCACATGGACGACGTGATGACCGGACGCGTGTTCGCCGCCAACGGCCCGTGGGTCAGCGTTGCCGACCGCGCGCTGCGGGCGGTGATGCCGAACATGCTGAAGCACCGGCTCGTCGA
>JAGSPR010000657.1 GCA_018262455.1 Deltaproteobacteria bacterium
GCCGAGGATCTCGTCGTGACGGTCGTCGAACCCGAGCCGGTCGTAGTCCTCGTCCACGGCCCACTCGCGCAGCTCGACGATGAGCTCGATCTTCTTGGCCTCGCGCACCGACGCGATCCCGAACAGGTCCTTGACGTTGATGATCCCGATCCCGCGGATCTCCATGTGGTGGCCGAGCACGCTCGCGCTGCGCCCGAACACGTGGGCGCCAAGCCGGCGGATCCGGATCACGTCGTCGGCGACCAGCCGATGACCGCGGACCACGAGATCGAGCGCGGTCTCACTCTTGCCGATGCCGCTCTTGCCGATGACGAGCACCCCGATCCCGATCACGTCGATCAGCACGCCGTGGATCTCGGTCGTGGGCGCGAGCCGGTCGCTCATCCAGGAGGTCACCGCCGAGATGAAATCCGCGGTGACCAGCGCCGAGACCATGAGCGGGACGCCGCGGGCCTCGCAGGCCTCCACGAGCTCCTTCGGCGAGGTCAGCCCGCGACACACCACCACGCAGGCCGGATCGCTCGCGAGCATCGTCGTCAGCCCGAGCAGGCGCGCCGGCGCGTGATCCTCGAGGTACTCGATCTCGGTCCCGCCGAGCACGAGGACGCGCCCGTCATGAAGCTGCTCGGGCCACCCGGTCAACGCGAGCCCCGGCTTCTGGATCCGCGGCACGGTGACAGTCCGGGTGAAGCCGCGTTGCCCAGCAACCGCCGATAACCCCAGCTCCGCCCGCTCGAGCAGCTCACCTACCGTGATCGGCACCGCGCTCTGGGTCGACATTCAGTACTTGGCGTCCTCTTCCGCGACGACGTGGTACATCGACTCCGCGTCGCCCGCGGCGAGCAGGCGACGCCGGAACTCGGGGTCCTTGAACACGCGGCTGATCCGCGCCAGCGCCTTGAGGTGTGCGCCGGTCGACGACTCCGGCGCGACGAGCACGAAGAACAGATACGTGGGCTGGCCATCCATCGAGTCGAACTCGACGCCGGTCGGTGCGCGTCCCAGACATGCCACGATCTCGCCGACCGCCCCGAGCTTGCCGTGCGGGATCGCCACGCCCTCTCCGATGGCCGTCGAGGCGAGCTGCTCGCGCTCGATCAGCACCTTCGACAGCGTCGCGCGATCGATGCGCGCGTGGTGTCCCGCCATGTACTCGGCGAGCTCCTCGAGGATCGCGCGCTTCTCGGTCGCCTTGAGCGCGGGGATGACCATGTCGCGCTTGATGAGGTCGACGATCTTCATGCGGAGTCCAACAAGGATCGGTCTGGTGAGGCGCGGATGAAGCTACCACTTTCGGCAGGTGGAGTCGCCCCGGGGCGCCCGGAGGGCTGCTCAAAGGCGTCGATCACGGCCGGCGCGCACCGCATACCACGCCGTCAATCAAGAAGCGGCGCCGGTCGGCGTTTCGATGAGGCCGTACGCGCCGTCCTCGCGCTTGTAGACCACGGCAACGCGGCCATCCGTCTCGTGGCGGAACACCAGGAACGTCTCGTGCTGCAAGTTGAGCTGCACGATGGCATCGGCCACCGAGAGTGGTTGCGCATGGAAGCTCTCCGTGCGCACGACCTTGAACTCGGGATGAGGCCCGGCGTCGTGGTGCTCCTGGTCGATGGCGGCCTTGCCGTTCGGCTCGTCCATGCCCTGGAACGCTTCGGACACGATCGAGTGTGACCATGGCAGCGCGTGCACGTGGTGCGGCCGCGCCTTCATGCCCTCGAGCTTGCCCTTGTACTTGCGGACCTGGCGCTCGATCTTGGCGATGCACAGGTCGATCGAGCTGTACATGTTCTCGGTGATCTCGTGGCCAGCGACCGAGAGCCCGTTGTGCAAGTTGAAGGTGACGTCGATCCTGTGATTGTGGCGTTCGGTGCTGAGCACCACGTGGCAGGAGATCGGATCGGGCAGGTATTTCCTGACGCGTTCCATTCGTTCCTTCGCGTACGACTTGAGCGCTTCGGTCGGTTCCATGTGCCGGAACGTCACCGCGAATTGCATCGACTGTCTCCCTGATGTTTGAGTACGAGCGCCAGCAGAACGAGTCAGATCCTACCCCTGTTCCCACCGGATGATCACGCGATCCTCGACGGCATTTGCTCGCAGATGACGAAGTGTACACGATCAACCAACGCGCTCCCAGGGTCGGGAGCTGTTCGATCCGTGCGCAGGTTTCGGTACAGCCCGCTGCACTCCGACGGTGACCGCTCGACTGGCGGCTCGATCGAGCACGAGGCCATCTAGGTCGTGGTGAGGTACCGCGACCGAGTGGACGATCAGAACACTTGCTTGCGCTTGCTCGAGCTCAGGATCCCGAGTTGCTCGCGGTACTTCGCGACGGTGCGGCGCGCGATGTCGATGCCGCCCTTCTTGAGCAACTCGACGATCTTCTGGTCCGAGTGCGGGCGCTTCGGATCCTCGGCCGTGACCAGCTCCTTGATCTTCGACTTCACGGCTTGCGACGCGAGGTCCTCGCCGTTGGTGCGAGAGATACCGCTGTTGAAGAAGAACTTGAGCTCGAAGATGCCCTGCGGCGTGTGGACGTACTTCGAGGTCGTGACGCGCGAGACCGTCGACTCGTGCATGCCGATGTCCTCGGCGACGTCGCGCAAGATGAGCGGCTTCAGGTGGGCGATGCCCTTGTCGAAGAACTCGCGCTGGAACTTCAGGATGGACTCGGCGACCTTGATGATCGTGCGCTGGCGCTGCTGGATCGAGCGGATCAGCCACTGCGCCGAGCGCAGCTTGTCCTGGACGTAGTCCTTGCTCGCGGCCGAGTTGCCCATCGCGTTCTTGTAGAAGCCGCTGATCTTGAGCTTCGGCAACCCATCATCGTTCGGCACGACAAAGTACTTGTCGCCGACCTTGTGGATGTAGACGTCGGGCGTGACGTAGTGCGGATCGTCGGTGGAGTACTGGCGGCCCGGGCGCGGGTCGAACTCCATGATGACCTTGGCGGCCTCGTAGATCTCTTCCAGCGGCTGCTTCAGGTCGCGCGCGATCGCCTGGTAGTTCTTCTTCTCGAGGTTGCCGAGGTGGCTCTTGATCATCTTCACGCACAGGTCGTCGTCCTGA
>JAGSPR010000658.1 GCA_018262455.1 Deltaproteobacteria bacterium
GTGTCGGTCACCTCCACGACGGCTGTCACGCTGCCTGCCTTCGTGGTGACGCGAGCCCGGCCGCCGTCGACGATCCCGAGGCGCGTGGCGTCGGCGGGACAGAGCCGCAGCGCCCCACCCCCGGCGTGCTTGCGCCAGCTCGGGTCACGGAAGATCGTGTTCGCCGTCGAGGACCTTCGCTCGCCGGCCGCGAGGATGAACGGAAACCGGGGATCGCGCTGGCCCGGATCCTCGGCGACGAGCCGGGCGAGCTCTTCGAGCAGCGGCGGGATCGCGAGCCGGATCCGCTTGTCGGAGGTCTCGAGGCGTCGCCAGGTCTCGTCGTAGTCGTCGACGGTGAAGGTCACGCCCGAACGCGACGCCAGCATCGCGGCGAACAGCTGCTCGCCGAGCACCGGCCCGACCCCGTCGAAGCCCGCGCGCCGCACCGAGTCTGGATAGGCCATCGCACACAGGTGGGCCGCGCCCCACAGCGCCGCGGCGGCTGCGGCGCCCTCGGGCAACGTGGGCCCGAGCGTCTCGTAGAGCACGATCGGCGCGAGCTTGCGCAGGTGCGGCTTGCCGCCCGTCGCCGCGAAGAACGCAGCACCGTACGCGCCCCGGCCCTGCCGAGCAGCGGCATGCAGCGGCGCGAGATCGTCATCGGTCAAGGCACCGAGAGCGCGCACGAGGCGGCGGTGGATCTCCGGCTCGCCGAGCGTGCCCGGCAGCGCCTCCATCAGCGGTGCGCGGAGCTGGAACGCATTGGACGGGAACTCGAGGTTGAAGAACGTCGCCTCCCACTTCTCGAACTGCGACGCCGCCGGCAGCACGTAGTGGGCCAGCCGCGCAGTCTCGGTCATCGCGACATCGATCACCACGGTGAGCTCGAGCGCGGCGAGCGCCTCGCGGAACCTGGCACTGTCGGCGAGCGAGTGCGCGGGGTTGGCACTCTCGACGATCATCGCGCGGAACCGCTTGGGGTGGTCGGTGAGGATCTCGTCCGCGATGACGTTGCACGGCACCATGCCGCCGATGATCCGGTGGCCGCCGACCGGGGTGGTCGCCTCGCGGTCGCTGCCCCCGACGAGCGCGACCAGGTGACTGTGAAGGTTCATCGCACCGCGCTTGGCGAAGTTGCCGGTGAGCAGGTACAGCAGCTTCTCGAGGTACGAGTTGAGCGTGCTGTGCGGCGCCTGCTGCACCCCGAGGTCCTCGTAGGTGCTCAGCGATCTCGCACGCGCGATCCGCCGACCGACCTCGCGGACCTGGAGCTCGGGCACGCCGGCACGCGCGCTGTAGTCTGCGATGTCGAGGCTCGCGAGCTCGGCGCGCACGGCCGTAAAGCCGGTCGTGCGATCGGCGAGGAACCGGTGGTCGACCAGGTCTTCCTGGACGAGCACCGCGAGCAACGCGGCCAGCGCGAACGGATCGCCTCCGGGCCGGACCTGGAGGTGATGATCCGCCATCGCCGCGGTCTCGGTCCGCCGCGGATCGATCACGATCAGCGCGCGCGCCGGGTCCGCCGCGAGCGCCTTGAGCACGATGCGGGCGCGTGGCAGCCCGTGCGACTGCCACGGATTCTTGCCGATGAACAACGCCACCTCGGCATGCTCGAAGTCGCCGGACGTGTGGCAGCGCGGCTTGCCGTAGAGCTGACCGTCGACCCAGAACTCGCCAGTCTTCTCCTGCGCGAGCGCGTTCGACGAGTACGTGGAGCCGAGCGCGGCACGCGTCGCACGGGAGTAGGCCCCGCCGAGGTGGTTCCCCTGCCCGCCGCCCCCGTAATAGAAGATCGTCTCGCCGCCGTGGGTGTCGCGGACCGCCGCCAGCCGCAGGGAGATCTCGCGGATCGCGGTGTCCCAGTCGATCTCCTCGTAGCTGCCATCGCCGCGGCGCCGCAGCGGGGACGTCAGCCGGCCACGCGAGCTCTGGTAGTAGTCGAGCCGCTGGGCCTTCTCACACGCATAGCCTTGCGAGGTCGGATGCGCGCGATCGCCCCGGACCCGCGCCAGCCGCCGTCCGGCCAGCTCCACCTCGATCCCGCAGTTCTGGCTGCACAGGATGCAGGCGGTCTTGTGCCAGGCGTCGGGTTGCTCTCGCATGACGGGCATCATAAGACCTCCGCACCGTCATGACCCTGACCAACCACCGGTTCACGCTCGCCGCTCGACCCGTCGGACTCCCGAAGCCGAGCGACTTCGAGTACAGCGAACAGCCGGTACCCGAGGCCGCCGAGGGTCAGGTGATCGTGAAGATCCTCGCCATCTCCCTCGATCCCGCGATGCGGGGCTGGATGAACGACGGCAAGTCGTACATCCCGCCGGTTCGCATCGGCGAGGTGATGCGCGCGATCGCGATCGGCCGGGTCATCGCTTCCAAGCACCGTGGGTTCTCGATCGGTGACCATGTCAGTGGCCTGTTCGGCGTCCAGGAATACGCGCTGTCCGATGGCAAGGGCGTGCAGAAGATCGATCCGGACCTCGCCCCGCTGCCGGTGCAGCTCGGCACGCTCGGCATGCCGGGGCTGACCGCCTACTTCGGGCTGCTCGACATCGGCAAGCCCAGGCCGGGCGAGACCGTGGTGGTGTCCGGTGCCGCGGGTGCGGTGGGCAGCGTGGTGGGCCAGATCGCCAGGCTCAAGGAGTGTCGCGTGGTCGGCATCGCGGGCGGCGCCGACAAGTGCAAGTACCTCGTCGACGAGCTCGGCTTCACCGCCGCGATCGACTACAAGGCGAGCGACGTCAAGGCCGCGCTTGCCGAGCACTGCCCCAAGGGGATCGACGTCTACTTCGACAACGTGGGCGGCGACATCCTCGACGCCGCCCTCGCCCAGCTCGCGCTCCACGCGCGGGTCGTCATCTGCGGCGCGATCTCGCAGTACAACAACACCGCGCCGGTGAAGGGGCCGAGCAACTATCTGTCACTCCTGGTCAACCGCGCGTCGATGACGGGCATGGTCGTGTTCGACCATGCCCCCCGGTTTGGCGAAGCCATCCGCGAGCTGACCGGCTGGCGCGCGCAGGGCAAGCTGCATTCCCGCGAGGACGTCGTCCACGGCCTGGCGACCTTCCCGACG
>JAGSPR010000309.1 GCA_018262455.1 Deltaproteobacteria bacterium
GCGGCCGAACGTGATCTCGTGATCATTGGGCAGATCGACGAGCCTCGAGGTACCTTCGTGGTGTACGAGGATGAAGGCTCGGGGTTGATCCGCGGCTGGCAGAGAAGTCGCGCCGGCGTCGATGGTGAGAGGTTCTGTCATGTCGCTGTACGATCTGTGCACAAGGTTCTAGGCGTGCGCACGCAGGATAGCCATCAGTTCGAGTGGTTGCACGCGGCCGCGCGATGGTCCTTCCATTGCACCACGTCCGAGGGCATGCGGGTGATTGTCCTGGGATTGCTGGTAGCTGGATGTCAGGGGCCCCCCCCGGACGCCACACTCGACGCCACACCGCAGCAGGACTCTTCGCTCATGGTCACCTGGGCTCCCGATCCCATCCTGCCCGGCCCGATCGACGGCAGCAAGCTGACCGTCAGCTCGGCGCAGTTCATGATCCACCGGTTCCAGGTGATCGGCGATGCGGGCCCCGGCGATCCACGCACCACACGATCCGCATTCTGGCTGCAATGGGACGCGACCCACGCCGCCGAGCCGATCGTGTTCGATGCCGCGCCGCCCGGGTTGTACTCGCTCATCAGCCTGGATCTCGGAGACGACGACGAGATGGCCTACGAGATCTCGGGCACGGTCGAGGTGAACGGCGCGAACAAGCCGTTTCACGTCGCCGATGACGAGGGGCTCCGGATCTCGTTGCCGTGCGCCGCCAACCACAAGGAGACCGAGGACACCACGCTGGAGATCCGGCTGGGCCTCGATGCGCCCCTCAAGGCCGTCGACTTCAGCATGGTCCCGAACGTGGCCGGCACGCTCGAGCTGGATTCCGAGTCTCCGCAGATCGCGCTGTTCCGCCTCGAGCTCGTCCAAGCGTTCGAGCTCGGCAGCACCAGCACCACAACTCGCTAGCCAGCTTCGATGCGCTCCAAGATCATTGCGGTCCCCGCGTGAGCTATCGGGATGACCGTGACGCGCTGCTCGCGCGCCTGAACGCACTCGAGCTGGAGGTCAAGCGTGTCGACCAGCTCGAGCAGCGCGTCCGCGAGCTGGAGGCCGCGAACCGCGAGCTCGTGGTGCGCAATCGTGCACTCGACTTCCAGCGAGACGCCGCCGGGATCCCGCTCGATGTCGACGCGTACGTCGCCCGCATCGTCGACGCGACGCGTTCCCCCGCGTTCGCAGACCGCATCCTGTCGGGCGCGTTGCCGATCGACGAGTTGCGGATTGCCGAGGCGGCACGGACGCGAGCGGCGGGCGCAGGGCGGGGCTCGGTGACCCGCGAGGACGTCCAGCTCGCTGCGCGCGCGGTCCTCGCGGATCGCGTCTTGCTGCGGGATGGCGTGGCGTGGCGTGGCGCGCTCGATGACTTGTTGCGCGAGCTTGTCGAGCGCGTACCGATGTGATGACTGGGAGTGCGCGAACGACCCGCGCGAGGAGTCAGTCCCACCAGGACAGCTCGTGTTGACAGAGATCTAGCCCGCGCCAGACTTCACGGTCACGGTCGGCTCGAAGGTGCGGATCCGAGCGGTGCAACCGCTCGGCTTCACGGTCTTGCCGTACCCCAGGAGCGCGGTGGCATCGGGCTCGAGCTCGCGCAGGGTGACGTCGGTCAGGCGTAGGTGAGCCGAGCCATCGGCGGTGTCCGTGGGCATCTGGATCGACACGATCTCGAACGTGCCCGCGCGAGCTCCGAACGCGGAGTCGAACGCGCCGTTGGTCGAGCGGACCCACGCCACCGAGATGCCGCCGTCTCCGAGCGGGAGCTCGGGAAGACTTGCCAGGTTGAACACGCCGGGGCCAACGCCGCCGGTGAACGGCGCGGCGCCGGCGTTCAGGTGGATGAGCAGCTGCGGTCCGCTGCTCGCGTTCCACTGCATCAACACGCCGGTCGCGCCGCCTCCCGAGAGCTCATCGTACTGAAGCGACGGGGCGTCGACCGTGCCCGACAGCTCGCAGTTGCCGTCGGAAGCATCCGCGGGTGGGTTCCCAACGGGAGGGGCATCGACCACGCCGCCATTGCCCCCGGCCGGCCCGCCGCCGACGTTGCAGGCGGCCAATGCCGCCACACCGAGCAGACAACCGACCACGAGACGCGTCATGGCCGTGCTCACTGCAAAGTGAGCGCCGGTCGGACGATCGCGCATGTGCCCGATTCCAAGGGCGTAGAGATGATCCACGGTGGCTACCGACCTTGCCAGGGAAGCCCGATCCGCCGATCGGATGTGATCGGCCACCACGTCAGCTCGCTCGCGTGACTCGGCGCAGGTTCCGCTACGGCAGCGCGATGCGGCCGGGCGCCATCGTGTTGCCGGTCTGCGAGTGGCACGTGTTGCAGTCGCCGCTCGCCTGCGGGCCGACCATCACGCGCTCCTTGCCATTCGCGATCACCTTCGCGCGGATCGGGAACTTGAACGCAGCCCTCGAGAAGAAGTTGCCGACCGAGTTGACCGGCAGTTGCGTCTTCAGGTTCGCCGCGTCGGTGATCTCGACGAAGATACTGCCAGTTGCGCCATTGCAGTCGGTCGGCTCGTGCCCCGTCGCGTACACCGTGCCGGCGACCGTGTACCGCGGCCCCTCGCCGCTCGCCTTGTGGCAGGTGATGCAGGCGGCGCCCGGATGCATCAACGGCGACTCGTGGTTGCCGCCGGTCCAGGTGTGGCCGGTCGTGCACGTTGCCGGGACGTCGAACGGGCCCGGCTCGCCACCGCCACAATCGCCTTTCGGCATCCCCGCCGCGATCCACGACTCGAGCACGCCGGTGTCGGCCGTCGAGACGGGCGTGCTGGGCGCGGGCGGCATGGGCTTGACGGTGTCCCTCATCCTCATGACCGAGAGCTCGGCGATGGTCAGGCCACCCTTCTTGCGCGCGAGGTCTTCGTAGGTGACGAGCCGGATCGGCGCGTTCCCGGCAAGCGGGCTGCCGTGGCAACCCTGACATTGCGCGCCGATCACCTCTTCGACGTCGCACGGCAACCCCGCGCTCGTTCCTCCGCCGCCGGGTGGATCACCGATCAGCCCGTGGTCGTTGCCACACGCCGCGCAGGCCAGGAGGACCGCCGCGAGACTCGAGATTCGAGACATGCGCGGCGGTTTGCAAGTTGCGGTGCAACGCAGATCCTCGAAACCTCATGCGCGGTGAAGGCTCGAGTGCGCACGCTTCGTACACTGTACACATCCGGTACCGTCGTGAGTCCGATTCGGCTGATCACGGACCTGCGATTTGCTCCGAGTGTCGTCGCCGCAATCGCACGCTAAAGTTCGCGCCCGATGAATGTCGTTGCTCACGCGCGAACCGGCCTGGCGCTCGCGCTCGTCTGCCTCCTGGGTCGCGCCGCGTCGGCCGAGCCTCGTCACGCGGTCTACGTCGACATGCTCGGCAAGGGCGGACTGTGGGGACTCGGCTACGAGTACGAGGCGACGCCGCGGCTCGCGTTCGGCGCGGTCGGCTCGTATTACTTTGCCGGCGGCGATCACCACCTGTCGCTGTCGCCGTACGTGGCGGCCTATCCGCTGGTGCGCGGCCATCACCGACTGTTCGTGCAGCTCGGCCCCCAGGTCGTCCGTCGCGTCACGCCGTCGCCGGTGCCCGAGTGGGGAGGCATGACGACGACCCGGGTCGGCGCCGAGCTGTCGAGCGGCTACGAGTATCGCAACCACGTGCTGGTGCGCGTGTACGGGATGGCGTCGGTGGGCGAGCACGCCTCGCCGTGGCTCGGCGTCAGCCTCGGATGGATGCGATGAGGAGCCTCTCGCTCGTCGCGCTCGCGGCGTGTTCGATCGACATGTCCCAAGCCCAGCCCTGGGTTCCGATCGAAGCAGTCGGCGCTCCGCTGGTTCCAGAGCTCGCGGCCGATCCGCCGTCGCCACCCGGGTCTCGTGGCACGCGCCCCGCGGTCACCACCACGCCGCTGCGCGTCGTCACCTACAACGTCGAGTACGGACCCGACATCCCCGGGGCGATCGGCGCGCTGACGTCCGATCCGGAGCTCGCGAAGGCGGGCCTGGTCCTGGTCCAGGAGATCGAAGCGTATCCGGGCGAAGGCGCCTCGCGGACGGCGCAGCTCGCGGCGGGCCTGGGCTTTGGCTACGTCTACGTGCCGGCCCGCGTGCGCGGCGATGGCACCCACGGGCTCGCGATCCTCTCGGCGTTCCCGATCACGAACGTCGAGAAGATGGACCTGCCCGACAGCGCCAAGCCGACGCAGCACCGCATCGCGATCTCCGCCGACATCGACGTCGACGGCCACCTGTTGCACATCATCAACGTCCACCTGGACACCAAGCTGGACGCGAGGGAGCGGATCGCCCAGCTGTCACCCTCGGTGGTCGATGCGCCGCCCGCGACGCTCGTGGCCGGTGACTTCAATACCTCGTGGATCGCGTGGGTCCACGGCATCCCCGTCCTCGACACCACGGGGGCCTCGGATCAGGCGCCGGTCGGGTTCGATGCACCGACCCGCGACTCCGGCGTGACCGAGCACATGTACGGCATCGAGCAGCGCCTCGACTCGATCTACACGCGCGACCTCGACGCCACGTTCGGCGGGGTGGTCCGCGTGGGGCCCTCCGATCACTGGCCGATGTGGCTCGACGTCCGGCTGCCGTAGCGATTCAGGAGGCCTGCTCACAGATCGAGCTGCAGCGCGAGGCCGGCGGCGACGTCCGAGCTCCGGCGGTCGAGCTCGTGCCACATGCCGCGGCGATAGCCACCCTCGGCGAACGCCGTGATGCCCCACTGCGCCCCCGCTCGATAGAGCAGCCCCGCGTGCCAGAACACGCGACCGTCGAACGCGTTCTGAGGCGTGATCGGGATCGTTGACTCGGTGCGCTGCGCGACGGGGTCGCGATCCTTGCCGTTGATCTGCCACGAGGCATGCGACGCGAGCTCGGCGTCCAGGCTCCAGGCTCCCGCATCGGCGCGCAGCCGGGTCAGCACGGAGAGGCCGCCACCGTCGTAGTAGCCGTTGGCCTGAAGCGCCGAGTGATACGGCGGCGGGCGCGGAAACGGTGGAACGGGACCGAACACGTGCGCCTGCACGAGCGCGAAGTCGGCGTACATGCCGACCTCACAGCGCACGGCATAGCTCGGGGTACGTCGGGCGAGCTGCAGGTGCATCCCGAGCAGGTGCGCGATGGCCAGCTTGTCCCACTCGCCCGACAGCCGCTCCTTGCGGTACGTGAACGCAGTCGCGAGCGCGACCAGCGTACTGTTGCCGGCGTCATCCTGACGGTAGCGCGCACTGATCGAGGTCCGCGAGTGCACCACCGTCGCGACGATCTGGTGATCGGTGCTGGCGTCCGCGAACCAGACGCGCGCCTTCAACCGACTCCACGCGCCGTGCCGGAGCGCATCGTGGTGAGCGCCCGACGTCGCGTAGTCGGGATGGGCCACGAGCTCGAGATCGGCGCCGAGCGAGAGCTCGCCACGCGAGCCTTCGTCGAAGTGTCGGCTCGAGAGTCCTGCGTCGAACACGAGCGAACGCCAGAGCCGCGGTCGCCACCAGCGGTGCGGGCCGCGGATGCCGTCGTGCAATGCATCGAACGGCGACAGCAGCGCCGTGCGGACGCGATCCCCGAGACTCGGCCGGCCGCCTCGCCAGAGCTGGCCGAACTGCCACAGCGGCTCGCCGATCGCGATCCCGCCATTCAGGTTGAGGAGCATGTCGTTGATCGAGGGGGCTTCCCGATATTCGATGATGTACTCCCAGGCGGCGCCCATCAGCGACGCGAACACCGTCGACCCGAGCATTCCCATGCCGTTGGTGCGCGCGATCTGGTAGTCGAGCGCACCCTTCAACGGGTGGCGGATCGCGTTGATGTAGAACGGGTTGGTGTCGAACTTCACCTTCTCGAACGTGAGGAGCTTTGCCTTCCAGCTCTTCCAGTCCCAGCCGAGATCAAAGTCGACCGCCTGATGTTCCTTGGTTCGCCAGTACCAGATCGTTGGTGGCAGAAAAACGCCGAGCTCCTCCAGCACGATCATCGGCACGTTGACCGACCGGGGCTCGTCCGCGCGGTTGGTGTCGTCCGCACGACCTGGCGCGGCGGTGACCATCACGCCGATCGCCACGGCGATCCGGAGGCGCGCGGAGGCAATCACTCCTCCTGAAGGTTCATGCCTCATGCCAGCACCTGGCAGTGAGGCCCACGTTAGATGTGGTGCCGACGCCTGCGCGCAGGCAGCAACTCGGGCCCCAGGTTCACGAGGGCGATGTACACGAACGTGCCGCACGCGATCGACAACAGGACACCCTCGGCGCGCGCGATCACCGACGAGGCCATCAGCGTACTCGCGGCACCGATCCCGGCAGTGAGCTGCACGCCAGCCAGCAATCCGAGCGCGCGCACCTTCGTCATGCCCGTCGCACGGAGCAACGCGTAGTCCGCCACCTCCTCGGGCACCTCGTGCACGATCACCGCGATCGCCGTCACGAACCCGAGCTCGGTCGAGATCAGGAACGCGGCCGCGATCGCCATCCCGTCGCTCACGTTGTGGAGCGCGTCCGAGCTCAGCAGTGCCAGCGGCGCCACCGGCCGGCGGTCGTGCGCGCGACGTCGCGACGACGCCCACTCGATCGCTCCGAGCACCACGATCATGCCCGCGGACCATCCGAGCGCACTCGTGCCGGAGCGCGCGAGAGCCTCCGGCAGGATCTCGAACAGGCCCGTGGCCAGCAGCGTCACTGCCGCCACGCCAAGCATCGGTGTGCGATAGCGCTCGAGCCAGCGCTCCGGCAGCAACGCGCCGACGAGCCCCGCCGCTCCATTCAGCACGATCATGGTCGCGACCCATACGTAGGTCATGGTTGGTCGTTACCCCTTGGGGGCGGGACTCGTCAGCTTCCCGAGCGCAGCTGGTGGGCAGATCGGATTTCTCATGGAGCGGTTCTTCGGATCTTCCCTCGCGAGTACGAGCAGCAAGGAGTGAGCCACAGGCGGCTCGCGGTGGCCCCCGATCCGGGCATCGCGCTTGCAACGCCTGCGGGCATGAGTGAAGCCCAAACCCAGATCTGGAACGATGTGAAGCGCGTCCGCGACGAGCTCGCGCTGAAGATTCATCTCGCCGGCATGGATGCACGCGATCGCTGGAACGAGCTGCAACCGCGGATCGCCCAGCTCGAGAACACCATCGAGCGCGGGGGCGACCGCGCCGGCAAAGTCGTGGCAGACCAGCTGGCCGCTCTCGGCAAGGCGCTACGATCGCTGCGTGACGAGGTTTCGCACATGCTCGACGAGCCGCGCCCCCCGACCTGAGCTGGGGCGTGAGATGCGGCTACTCCCCGGCCGATCGCGACCGGCGCGCGCGCTCGCCGTCCACGCGGGGCGCCAGTAGCGCGGCGAGCCTGGCGTGCTGTCTGCGCGCATCGGCCTGTCCGAGCTCGACCAGCTCGGACGTGAAGCCACCGTCGAACAGCAGGTACGCGAGCAGATCGCCTGCGCGTTCCGGATCGCCGTCGGCGATGCGGCGCAGCAGCCAGCCCGCCGAGCCGCGCGAAGCGAAGCGCGGGCTCGTGACGTACTCGGCGGCGAGCAAGCCGAGATCCCGCGACGGCTCCAAGCACACGGCCTCGATCGCATGGAGCGGATGCTCGCCGTCGACCACGAGCTGGCGGTTGATCTCGCGTTCGAAGCTCGGCCCGAACCGCCGCGCGCCGGCACGCAAGATCGCCGTGGTCCGATCGAGCTGCATCAGGTCGACCTCGACCCGATCGGCGAACAGCGTGTTGAGTGCCTTGCCGGCGAGGTAGAGCGGCGAGGTCACCGCAGGGGCTCGCGCCGGGTTGTCACGAACAGCTGGCAAGGGGTTGACCACGAGCAGCCGCTCGGCGCCGAGATGGATCGCTGGCGAGAGCGGCACCATCTGGCGGAGGCCGCCGTCGCAGTAGGGCTCACCGTCGATCTGGACGGCCGGAAACAGCAGCGGGATCGCTGCCGATGCGAGCACATGGTCGCCGGACAGCTGGGTCGCAACCGGGATGACGTGGACCTCGGTGTGCCAAGGGCCGGTGGCCGGCGACGCCTCGTAGAACACGATGGCGCGGCCATTGGCGACGCGGGTCGCCGAGATCGCGATGCCCCGCACATGGCCCGCGCGGACCTGCTCGGAGATCCTCGCGGTCGGGATGCGCGCGACGAGCCGTGCGATCGGCGCACTATCGAGCAGGCCGCCACGAATCGTCCGGACCTGGAGTGCGCGCCGCAAGCGCGTTGGTGCGCCGGCGACATCGAGCAACATCGAGAACAGCTCGATGGAGGATGGGCGCACGACCTGCGCGAGCACGAGCTCGCTCCACTCGCGGGCGAGCAACCGGGTGCCGGCCACCGGTTGATCGGCGAATGCAGCCAGGGCCGTGGCGTTGATCGCCCCCGCGGAGGTGCCCGTGAACACGTCGATGGAGCCCCCGACCTCGGGCAGCACCCGCTCGAACACGTGCGACAGCACCCCGACCTCGTACGCTCCCAGCGCGGCGGCTCCGGCGAGCACGATGCCGGCGGATCCCGGCATCACGTGTGCCACTCGATGTGCGGCCTCGACCATGTGCAACATGGCTGCGAGACCCGTGCCCCTGCAACCATGGCAGACCGCGCAGCCTCGGCGCCATGGCCGTTGGGAGTGGCCGATCTTGCGCATCGCTTGCGGGCGTCCGGGAGCGCGCGGGTCGTCATCACGGCGCTCAGCTTGCATCTGAGCTGCATGACGTCCACCTCGTGTCTCGACCGAACCGACTCGAGCGATGCGCCGACCCTCTTGCGTCACGAGCGTGAGAGGCAACCTGCGGATCCTCGTGAGTCAGGAGGGCGGAGGTGTGCATCTCGCCCGAAGTCAGCTTCGCGATGTCAGGCGTCCTCGGGGTCAGCGGTGCCTACTGTGTCCAGCGGGCCGTACGCGTCGACCGCTCGTTCCTGCCTCTCGCGATCATCCCGGTGATGTTCGGAATTCAGCAGTTCTCCGAAGGCCTGGTCTGGGTCGGTCTGGAGCGCGGAGATCCCGCGATGGTCAGCGCAGCGGCGCGGGTGTTCTTGTACGTCGCCCTGGCGTTCTGGCCGATCTGGGTCCCGGTCAGCACGCTGCTCGTCGAGCGCCATGGCCGGACGAAGCACTTCCTCGTCGCGATGTCGGGCGTCGGGCTCGTGCTCGGGCTGGGCCTGATGATCCCGCTGTTCGTGGATCCGAGCTGGTTGACCGTGCACGTGGTTCACCACTCGCTGCACTACAACATCTCCCGATCCCCGGTGTTCGCGGTGTTCCCCGGAGGGCTGTGGGAAGTCCTGTATCTACTGGTCGTGTCGGCCCCGCTGTTCGTGTCGTCCGTGAACCAGCTCGTCCACCTCGGCGTGGCCATCATCCTGTCGGCGGCCGTGAGCTACGTCCTCGTCGAGCACACGTTCGCGTCGGTCTGGTGCTTCGTCGCCGCAGGCCTCTCGCTGTATCTGTGCACCGTGTTCTTCGCGCTCGACCGGGCGTCGCGCGGCACGGCCGGTGCACCGCACCGCACGTGAGGTGCCCCGCCAGCGTCGGGGAGGAGGCAGTCACATGGGCGCAACGCGATCACGATCGGGCCGCAGGATTTGCGCACTCGCGGCCGCCTACTTCGCGAGCGCAGCCGGCTGGGCGCTCGATCCGGTGATCGCGGATGGCTGGGGCCCGCAACATGACCTCGCGATGTGGTTCGCCGGCATCGCCGGCTTGTTCGCGCTCCTTGCGATCCCGCTGGATCTCCCGCCGGAGAGTCGGTGAAGGGGCCGCTGAGAGGCATGGCCGGTTGCTTGCAATAATGATTCGCATGTACCGAGCATGCATCGCCATCATCGACGCCTCGAGGGCGCGACTGTTCACCTTCGAGCGTGACCTGGAGCCCGAGGGATTGCACGAGAGCTTCAAGGAGGAGACCGATCTCGTTGATCCGGCGCGCCGCCTCCGGCCCTCCGAGCTGTTCTCCGATTCGCGCCCCGGTGTGGGCCGGACCGGAAGCCTGCAATACGGGGTCGATGATCACCGCGAGGCACACATCGAGCAATTCGACATCGTGTTCGCGCGGAACATCGTCGCCGAGATCAAGAAGATCCTGGGCACCAAGCAGATCCAGCGGCTGGTCGTGTGCGGCAGCCCCAACATGCTCGGCGTGTTGCGGACTGAGATGGCCGACCTCCGGCGCGATCCGCTCGTCATCGAAGAGATCCCGCGCGATCTCGTGAAGCTCACACTGCCGCAGATCCGCGACCAGCTGACGGACTACGGCCTGCTGCCGCCGCGCCCGCCGCGCCCCCCATTGTCGCCGGTGGCCTGAGCCATTCGCCCACAGGGATCTGCGCGTTCGAGCGGGCCCTGGGGTTGCACCGCCATCTGTCATGCCTCCGTGTCGAACCCTGCCGACGAGCGTGTCGTGACTGGCCAGCGGTGCTGCGCCATCATCGGCTTGCTCGTCATCTCCCGCGCGGCCTCGGCAGCGCCCGGATTCACCGAGTCGAGCACCCGCGGAGCGCAGGTTCCGGACTGGCTCGAGGGCGTCCCCGCGCAATGCCGTCGCTATGCCGAGATCCCCGCCTACACGCCTGACGTGTTCGCCTGGAACCAGATGCTGTCGCTCGCCGCCTGCGTCCAGGAGCCGTCGCTCGCCCATGTCGCCGATCCCGAGCAGCTCAACGGTATGGTCGACGAGCTGTTCGCAGGCATCGCCCCGTCGATGTTGATCTACCTCGACGCGCTCGCGCACGCACCGGGTCCCATGCAGCTGCGCGCCGCCTACCACGTGGCCCTGGCGCACGTGGCCCTGGTCACCCGCGCGCGCCTCTCGATCCTCCCGCCACCAGATTCCCTGGCCACCGCCGTCGTCTCCACAGCCCCGAGGAACCGCGCGTCGGCGCTTCGCTACCACGAGCTCCAGACCGAGCTCGAGCCCCTGCTCGACGGCGCCATGCAGACGGCCCGGATCGCGCTCATCGTCATCGATCGTGCGGCCACCGCGGATCCAAGCCTCGCGCCCGACGCGGTCACCCGCAACATGGTCACGACAGCGCGCGCGATGCTGGAACGCTGGCCAGCGTCCCCGAACGACCTCGAGCGACGCGAGCCTCCCGATCAGCCACCCGCCAGCCTCACGCAGCGCCGCGCCGCAGCAGCCGTGCCAGGACGGCCATCGCATCCACCACCGTGAAGATCCCTTCGATGCCCTTCGCGCTCGTGACCACCACCGAGCCGTACTTGTGCTGACCCATCTGCTCGACGATGTCGGCGAGATCATCGTCGGGCGATGCGACAAACACCTGCTCGGTCATCGCGTCCTCGACGATCACCTCATCCGGATCGGAGTCGGGCAGCGTCTCGATCAGGTGCAAGTCGCCCTGGGTCACGATGCCGACCAGCTTGCCTTCCTCCAGCACGGGCAGGTGTCGGATCTGATGCTGTCGCATCAGCGTGTGTGCCTCGGAGAGCAGCGCGTTGCGACGGATCGTCCACGGCTGACGGGTCATGTGGTCACTGATCGAGGGCATGACTGCCGGTGGTGCAGCGGCCGTGCCGAGCTCGACGGCGATCCCCCGCGATCCACCGCGCCGGTTCTGCGCGGTTCTCGCAACCTGCGCGCGCTGGCTGATTCACCAAACAGCGTCACGCTGCATGCATGCGCACGTAGCGGCGCGAACAGGAGGCCCGCATGAACGTATCCGACCTGATCCACCGTGACGTCGTGACCTGCTCGGATCGCGACACGCTCGAGCGGGCGGCGCAGCTGATGTGGGAACACGACATCGGTTGCTTGCCCGTGGTCGGAGAGCACGGGCCCGTCACCGGGATCATCACGGACCGCGACCTCTGCATGGCCGCATACCTCCAGGGAGCCCCCCTGCGTTCGATCGCGGTGTCCAGCGTGATGTCGCGAGACGTCGTCACGTGCCAGGAGACCGACGACGTGAAGCACGTCGAGCACGTGATGAGCGAGCGCCAGGTCCGCCGGCTGCCCGTCGTCGATCCGCAGGGCCGGCCGATCGGGATGCTGTCGCTCAACGACATCGCCCGGGCTGCCTACGGCGGCAAGCTTCCCTCCGGCGATGTGGCATCGACGCTTTCGGTGATCACCCACCCGCGGCTCGGCAGCTCGCGCGCCCTCTGATCGGCGAGCGTTCCCAGCTGTGGCGATATCGCGCCAGTGCGTCGCCTGCTTCACGCTGCCGCGCAGGCTCGGTGGCATGACGCGCGCTTCCGGGTTCTCCCCGCGCCCAGATCGGTAGCCGCCCGGAATCCCTGCGTTCGTGATCGTGGCGTGAGCCGTGCAGTCGGTCCCGCGGACGTGCAACATCTCGACGAGTCCGCCGATCAGGTCACGAAGCTGGAACGCGAGCTCGCCGTGCTCGCCCAGCGGGTGGCGCAGCTCGAAGGAAGGTCGGCTGTCGCGCGCGGGCCGCGCGGGCCGCGCGTGAGCGACTCCGCGGCGCAGCTCGAGGCAAAGCTTGGCACCTACTGGCTGAGCCGGATCGGCATCGTCTCGCTGATCACCGGGACTGCCCTGCTGATCCTCACCTACTTCGGAGAGCTCGGGGCGGTGCTCCGGATCGCCCTCGGGTACCTGATCGCGGGGATGCTGGCCTGGGCCGGCCAGCGGATCGGGCGGCGACATGCGCGGTTCGGCCACGTGATCTTCGGCGGCGCGCTGGCGATCGC
>JAGSPR010000659.1 GCA_018262455.1 Deltaproteobacteria bacterium
CGGCCTCGGCGTCGGCTACTTCGTGCTCGACGGGCTCGAGGTCGGGCTCGGCGCGCTGCACCAGTTCGGCGACGGGCCGAGCATCAGCCAGCTGTCGCCCTCGCTGCGCTACGTCGCGCAGCCGCTCGTCGGCCGGTCCCCGCTGATCCCGTACACCGGCGTGTTCTACCGGCACTGGTTCATCGGCAGCGCGCTCGCCGACGTCGATACCGTCGGCGCCCGCGCCGGCTTGCTCTACGTCTCCGGCCAGTTCGTGCTCGGCCTCGGCGTCGTCGTCGAGCGCACCGTCTCGACCTGCGACGCGGACTGCGTCCAGGTCTATCCGGACTTCACGATCAGCCTGTCGCTGTAGTCACAGCACCGCGCCGCACGCCGCGCGGTCGTGGATCGCGAACACCGGCAGGGCGCGCACCTCACCGCGCGGGTGATAGACGATGTCGCGAGGCGCACCGGCATCGCGGATCTGCAGCGTCACCTCCTGGTCGGGATCGTCGCCGCCGAAGCGCCAGCCGGTCAGCTCCTGACCGTCGCGCAGGCCGGCCTCGGAGGCCGCCGACGCAGCGCGCAGGCCGAGCACGCGCTTGGCCGCGAGCGAGCGCTCGACGTCGAACCCCATCTCGAACCGCGCCGTCTGCTTGAGCTCACCCGACAGGCACGGCTCGAACAGGTCCGGTGTCACCGCGAGCAGGTGGCCATCGACGATCGCGGCGCGCAGGGTGGCGGCGAACGCCGGGGACGTCGCCGTGACGATCGCGGCGAGCAGCGTGTCGGTGGAGACCGTGCCGCCGTGCCGGGCCGTCGCGACGAGCTGCCGCATCACGTCGTCGAGGCTCCGGCGATCACGGGACACGCGACGGATCTCGCGATCGATCAGGATCGCCGCCATGTCGCCCCGCGCGTACGGCAGGTTCTTGGCATCGGCATCGGTCCAGAAGGTGTCCGCGCCGATCTGGGCGTTCGGTAGCTCGCGCACCGGCGACATCACGTAGTCGGCGACGCGGCGGTTGAGGCGCATCAGGTGGTCCTCGAGCGTGATCAACCCGGCGCGAACCAGGATGCGCCAGCCGTAGAACACCGTGAAGCCCTCGGTGAACCACTTGGTGCTCCACTCGTCGGCGTCCTCGACGTGGACGAGCCCTCCGATCCACGTGTGGAAGTGCTCGTGGGCGAGCGTGCCGCGCAGCCACAGCCCCGAGACGCCGGTCAGCGAGGTGTCGGGGGACAGGAACATCACGAACGAGTCGGTGATCGAGCTGCCCGAGAACAGCCCGGCGCCCGGCTTGCCGACCGGGATGGCGCTGACGAGATAGAAGGGCGCGCCCGCGTCGGCGAAGAACGCACGCTCGGCGCCGACGATCGCGGCCACGAGATCGGCGAGCTCGCCCGGGCGAAACGCCCAGCGACCGACCGTCGCGACGGCCACCGTCCCGGCCCCGAGCCGGCGGGTGGTCACCGCGAGCTCGTCGGACGCGATGAACACGGCGTCGAGGAGCTCGTCGAGTGACACCGGCAGCGTCGCGGCAGGCTCGGTCCCGAACGACGAGGCGAACGTCCAGCCGACCTCGGTGAAGCCCTCCCATGCGAGCCCGACCCGACGCTGGGTGCTGGCGTCCAGGTGCTCCGGGACCACGAACACGTTGCTGCCGACCAGGTGCACGAGGTGGTCGTGGACGATCGAGCGGTGATACGAGGCCTGGTCGATCGTGAGCTCGCCGCTCGTCCCCACGACGTAGGTCACCGCGAGTCGACGCCCGGGCGCGTGATGCACCGTCCACGTCGTCAGGTCGTGATCGGGCCCTTGCCCACTCGCGCGCTCGACCGGCAGGCGCGTCCCCGCGTCATCGGTGACCGAGACGTCCCGGAGGTCTCGCTCGGGGTGGTCGGAGGCGCCCCACCCGGCTCCCAGCACGAACCGCGTGACCCCGTCGGGCGAGCCGGACGCGGCGAGCGTGATCTTCAAGGCGATCGCAGGCGATCGCAGCAACGACAGCGTGTAGCGAAGGTCCGGGACCTCGTTCGGGGTGCGGGGAGCCCGCGGGCAGCTCGCCGCGAGCAGGCTCGACAGGACGAGGAGCAGGTAGCGCAACAGCGGGTGATCGACCGGCCGGATCACCGGATCAGAAGATCGGCCCGACGCAGCTCGCGATGTCGAAGAACATGAAGGCGAGCGCCTTCTCCTGCGGCGACAGCGGCGTCGCGGAGCAGCCCATCGGGAAGCCCGTGCTCGAGCTCGACGTCGATCCCGAGGCCACGTGCATGTCGGAGAACACGACCTTGCCGCAGCGGTCCTCCTTGGCGACCTCGATCGGCGTGGTGAACTGGAAGGTCTGCGGCTTGTTCGTGCCGCTCGCGTAGACCCACTGCTCGGCGATCGTCTTGTCGACCGAGTCGCACATCTGGCGCGGCTCCTCGATCGCGAGCGAGCCGAGCGAGGTCGAGCCCATGACGTTGAGCATCCACTGCGCGAACGCAGCGCCCTTGGGGTTGGACACCTGATCGATCACCGCGGTGCTCTCCGAGGTGGACTCCGAGGGGCACGACGCGACGCGCGTCCACTCCGGCGACGGCGTCGGGATGCCCGTGCCGCCGCCCGTCTTTCCGTCGATCCAGATGTTGTGATAGTGCGAGCCGAAGACGCGGCCGCCTATGTCGGCGTACATCTTGATGTTGTCCATCATCGCCTGGGTCTTCTCGGTGTCGCGCTGGCCGCACTCGCACGACATGAAGACCGCGTCGTACTGCTGGAGCTTGTTGACATCGCCCCACAGCGCCGTCGCCGGGGAGAACATGGCGTTGTTGCTCGCGAACTTGTTGGCGCCGTTGCTGGCGTACATGTGGATCCGACCGGTCCCGGTGTCCGACGTGAACTCGCTGGGCGAGACGCCGAGCTTCTTGACCAGGCACTCGAGGGCGTCGCAGCTCCCGGTGACCATCGCGATCCGGGGCATGTCGCCCTCGTCCTTGTTCTTCGGCAGCGACGTCAGGGTCGGCGGCAGCGCGTTGTCCTGGCACTCGAGGACCTCGGGGATGCTGACCTGACGGCGCCACT
>JAGSPR010000660.1 GCA_018262455.1 Deltaproteobacteria bacterium
CGCTTGCCGAAGAACGGCCGACGCTCGCGCGAAGCGGCGCTAGGTATGTTCGGGGACACGAGCCCGCCGCCGTAGACACAAGCGCCGGCCCGAGCCCACGACGCTGCCCGAGCGAGCGGGGATGCGTTCGCGCGCGGGAGGCCGCGCGCGGTCGTGCGAGCACGACGCTCGCGATCCAGCGACCGGTGAACGGCGACCCCTGCGCTACAGGCGATCGAGCCGGCTACGGGCACTCGATCATCGTCGGCGCGTGCGCCGGATCCTCGACGGAGTCGGGATCGCGGACGTCGAGGATCCACAGGTTCGGGCCGCCGGGCTGGGCCACGTACGACATGTCCGGCGTCACCTCGCGCGCCGTGATGCGCGCGGCGGTACCGACGGCGGGAAGGTCATCCGCAGCACCGGCGATCCAATACGACGTGCCCGCGTCGCCGACGAACGTCACCCGCGGCGAGTCCGCGAGCTTGCTGCCCGCCGGAAACCGGTGCTCGACGAAGGTGCCGCGCAGCAGCTGCTCGGGGCCGATCTCGAGGAGCGGACCGCGGCCCCGCTCGGGCGTCACGAACCGCATGCGGTCGACGCGAAAGTGCGTCGCCATGATCGCCTGGCCGAATGGTCGATAGCAGCGACCGGTCACGATCACGTCGCGATCCGCGAACGGCTTCCACAGCGCGCGCGGCCGGTAGTCGATCACCCAGCGCTTGTCGGCGCCGAGCTCGAGCCACACGCCTTGGAAGTTCTTACCGCCGGGCTGGGCGTCGATGCGCACCGTCGCGCGACGTTCGTCGGTGGTGGCTGTCGTTGGCTTCGTCGAGTTCGCCACGGGCTTGGTCTCCGACGTCCAGCATGCGACGAGCACCACGAAACCCCAAGCGCGAGCGAACATGTTCTCGTCTGCGTTACCATGGTTCGCATGGAGGAACGCGTCGAGAGCCAGGGCTTCTATGAAATGCTCTGGGACTGCGATCACTGCGATACGAAGGGCCTGCTCGGGAAGACCCAGCGCCACTGCCCGAACTGCGGTGCGAAGCAGAACCCCGACAAGCGTTACTTCCCGAAGCCGGGCGAGCAGCAGCGCGTCGATGGCCACGAGTACGAGGGCTCCGATCGTACGTGTCCCGCGTGCAGCGCTCCGCAGAGTGCGAGGTCGACCAACTGCACGCACTGCGGGGCCCCGCTCGACGGTGCGGCCGAGGTCAAAGGCGTGGTCACGCCCGTCGCGCCGAAGCCGAAGCGCAAGCTGTGGCCGATCTTCGCCGTGCTCGGCGCGATCGCGCTCGTCATCTTCGCGATCTGGTACTTCTTCATCCGCACGAAGGAAGTGAAGATGACCGTGACCGCGCACCGCTGGGAGCGCGCGATCGGCGTCGACGAGTACGGCGATCGCCAAGCCTCCGCCTGGCGCAACGAGGTCCCATCCGACGCGCGCATGGTCACCTGCCACCGCGAGCAACGCTCGTCGAAGCAAGTCCAAGACGGCGAGGAGTGCCGGATGGAGCGCGTCGACAAGAAGGACGGCACGTTCGAAGAGCTGAAGAAGTGCCGGCCGAAGTACCGCAGCGAGCCGGTCTACGACGATCGCTGCAACTTCACGGTGCGCCGCTGGCAAGAGATCGACAGCGTGCGCGTGACCGGTAACGGCCTCGCACCGGTCTGGCCCTCGCAGGGGATCCCGCCGTCGCAAGCGATGGAGTCGCTCGGCGCGCGCCGCGCCGGCAAGCGCACGGAGAAGCTGATCCTCGACTTCGGCAAGCAGAGCTGCGAGGTCAGCGATGGTGTGTGGCGCAAGTACGCCGACAGCACGGCGTACAAGGTCGAGGTGCGCGCTCGCTCGGGGGACATCGTTTGCAAGTCGCTGTGACACGACGCTGCCTGCTGCTGGCGCTCGTCGGCTGCAACCAGATCTACGAGCTCGACCCGACGACGCACCGCGACGCCACGGGGCCGGACGCGCCGTACCGCTGCACCGACGCGGCGCCGGACCTGCGCGGCAAGCCGGTGCTGATCGCCGACGGCAGGGACGCCCCGCGGTCCTACAGCATCTCGATCGATCGCCGCATCGCGGTCGGCCTTCGATCGGGGACGCTCTTCGAGGGGCCGGCGGACGCACCGTTGATGACGGGCGCGTTGTTGTCACCGGCGCCGGCGCTCGTGCCTGGCTCGCCTCGCCTCGCACCGGAAGGTGACGAGTTGTTCGTGCGCTACTACGACCCGATCGCGACCACGCCTCCCTCACACATCGACCGCTACAAGCGCGAGGGAGAGCTGTGGGTCCGGATGGCGACCATCCTGACGCTCAACGCGATCGCGCCCGATCTCTCGGCGCCGACCCGCCTCGGCGCGGGGCCGCGCCGGATGCTCGTCTTGTTCAGCGTCACCGACATGCGCGAGTTCGTCGAGACCACACTCGATCAGTGGATGCAGGTCGGCGTGCCGTATACGCCCGCGGAGCTCGGGACGGCGCAGATCACCTTCCCGAACCTCACGCCCGACGGCTTGCACCTCATCCTCGAGGGCCGAGATGCTAGCAACCTACCGATGCTCGTGTACGCGAGCCGTGCGAGCGTCGAGGCTCGGTTCGCAAACCCGGTCAGCGCGAATCCGTTCTTCGGCAGCCCGCAGATCACCGACCCGTTCCTCGTCGAGGACTGCGCGCGGATGTACTTCTTCGTCCCCTCGAAGCCCGGAGGGCTCTACTACGTCGAGCCTTAACGCTTGCGGCGCGACGTCGTCGACTGCACCTTGCGACGGCGCAGGCGCGTCGCTTCCTTCAAGCGACGCTCGGTGCGTTCGATGAGCTGTTGCTGCGAGTGCTTCGCGCCCATCCCCGAGCGCTGCACGTAGCTGCCGTCCGCTTGCATGTCCCACGCACCGCGCTGATCCGAGAGCTGCGTGTCGAGGATGTGCCGCAGCTCGCTCTGCAGGCGCACATCCTCGACGGGACACAGCACCTCGACGCGCTTCTCGAGGTTGCGCTGCATCGCGTCCGCCGAGCCGATGTAGTACTCGGGCCGGCCGCCGTTGTGGAAGTAGTAGATGCGC
>JAGSPR010000661.1 GCA_018262455.1 Deltaproteobacteria bacterium
CGCGGGATCGCGGAACGTCAGCGAGCCCTCCTCCATCGTCGGATGACACGAGGCGCAGTTCATCTCGGTCGGGTGCGGCGCCGGCGGCGGCGTGCCGTGACAGCTACCGCACGTCGACTGCGTGCCGTCGACGAGCGTCCACGTCGGGGCCGGGTTGCTCCCACCCCACGCGGTGGCGCCGTGACACTTCGTCGTGCAGGACGTGCCCGTCCACATCGCGGGGCTCGCGGTCATCGAGAACGTGAGCTCTGCCTTGTTGTCACCGTCGATGTGGCCGGCCGCGCCGACGACGTCCGGCACGACGTGACAATCGGCGCACGCGACGGCACGGTGCCAGCTGCCTTGACTACTGAGGTGCTGGCGATGGGCGCCGACCGCGACCGATGACGTGTCGGTCCCGCCCGAGAGGCTCGTCGGCGGCGCACTCGTCGTGTCCGCCCCATGGCAGCCGGACGCGCAGCCGGCGTTTGTCTCGGCGTACGGCGGCAACTCCTCTCCGCCATCGATCGCCGTGGTGCACGCCCCTGCCGACATCACCGCCGCGAACGCGATCGCGATCCTCATGTGACCAGCCTACGAGTGTCGGAGTGCGATCCGGAAGTGCGTTCTGCCGTGGCCCGCCGTTTTTCCGATCGACTGTGCAAGGAACGTACTGTGCGCTCGTCGCACACCGTCACGGAATCGGCGCTGCGCCGACCTGAACGAGCAGCACGTTGACGGCCTTGCGCGCGATCGAACGCGGGACGAACGCGCGGAACCCACCCGACGAGATGTTCATCTCTTGCGGCAACAGGAACAGCGCCATGATCCGCGCGAGCAGCGGCATGTGCACCCACGCCTGCAGCTCGATCTCCGAGCCACGCTGCGTGAACTGCGCACGCATCGGCGCGGTCCACAGCCCGGAGCCTTTCTGGAACAGCTTGATCGGTCCAGTCTGCGGTTCGCGCGGGAGAAATCCGTGCTGCTTCGCCCACGCCGCGATCGTCGGCCACGAATCGTTCGCGAGCGTGAACGTGACGACGCTACGCTTCGCGGGATCGACGGGGACGAGGGCTGTGGTCATGGTTGGATCAGCGCGGCCGCGAGGCCCGCAGGAGTGCCGACATCGACGAACCGCCCCTCGGCGAACGAGATGGCGCGCACGTGGAGGCCGGTCTTGACCGCCCGATCGAACACCGCACCGAGCACCACCTCTGGCTGGGCGCCGACGGCCTCGTGCAAGAGCGCCGTGAACCGAGGGGACCACGCGGCCATCCCCCACGTGTTGCGTACCTCGGTCCGCGCCGGCTTGTCGAGGACTTCGAGGACGCGGCCATCGTCGGCGATCCGCACCGGACCGAGCTGCTCGGGATGATCGGTCGGGAACACCCCGAGTACGAGGTCGGCGCGCGACGCGTCGAGGTCGGCCTTGACCCGCGCGAGGGCGTCCTCGGGCGCGACCAGCGTGTCGGGCAGCACGAGGCAGACGTCGCGATCGCGGACCCACGCGAACGTCGCATCGAGTGCATCGGCGAGCCCGCGCGGCACGCTGCGAACGACGTAGCAGAGGGCGACCTCGGCCGCTCGCTCCCCGAGCACCCGGACGAGCTCGAGCTTCCACTCGGCGATCACGACCACGCAGTCGACCACGCCGGCGCGCCGAAGCTGCTCGAGCGACGCGATCACCACCGGCTGGGGGACCCTCCCACCTTCGCCACCTCGATACACGATCGGCAGCAGCTCCTTCGGATAGCCGAGCGGCGCCAGCCGGGTGCCAAGCCCGGCGGCGGGAATCACGCCGACCGTCGGAAGTCTCGCCACGACCGCATCGAGCGTATCACGCGCCGGCGAGCGACAGCAGCTGCTCGTGCCCCGCGGGCAACGCGAGGACGCGACGGTGATAGTCGTCCTGGCGCTGGCGTGCCGCGTCGGCGGCGGCCGCGTCGAACAGCAGCTCGCGACACGCGTCGAGGTACGCCGCCTCCTCGAACGGATCGACGCGGCCGATCGCACCGACCAGTGGGTTGTCGGCGAGCATCGGTGACAGCACCGCGCCCAGCCGCAGCGGCCACGCGAGGATCGGAGCCACTGGCAGGTTCGGAGCGATCGCGGCGCGCACCGCCGGGGTGAGGCGCGCGCCCAGCGCGTGCTCGACCTCGAGCATCGTGTCGGCGCGCAGCGTCGTCGTCCCGACGAGGATCGGCGTGCGAACGGCGATCGCGGTCGCCAGCGAGGTCGCGATCGAGTTGAAGCCGATCACGAGGTCCGCCGCGGCGACGAGCTGCTCGAACCGACGCGGCGCGACCTGCGACAGGAACCGGTATCGCGGCGCGAGCTGCTCGGCACCGGCGAACGCCACCGGGCCGACGTGCACGACGTGCACGCGTGGTCCGAGCTGATCGAGGCGAGGCAGGATCAGCGCCGGCAACGCGGCAGCGAGCCGCGCGAGCGCGGGATCGGTGTGGCTCTCCGCCGACTGCCAGCTCGAGGACGGCCACAGGATCAGGCGATCGCGGTCGCCCAATCCGAGCTCCGCGCGGAGCTGGTGCCGGTCGGCGACCGACGTCGGTGCGATCGGCGGCATCGCCATGAAGCCACCCTTCACCTCTGGTGAGGCGATCGGGACCGGGACCAGCCGGCGCTCGATCTGGTGGAACTCGGGAGCCAGGGCCTCCGTGACGTGCGCGCCGTACTCCCACGTCACCGGGTGCGCGGGGAGATTCCAGCAATCGAGGGCGATCACCGGGACGTCGGGGTGCGTGAACGCACGGGTGTCGAGCCGGAACGCGCGCGCGACCTTGCCGACCGCGGCGGCATCGACGAGCACCAGCGAGCCGCACTTCATGCGCCGGAGCAGGCTACCGATCTGCTGATCGAGGCGCGGCAGCGCGAGATCGATCCGCCCGAACTGCACGGGCGCGTCGTCGATCAGCGTGTGCATCGCCGCGGGTGCGAGGAAGACGACCTCGTGTCCCGTCGCGACCAGCTGGCGCGCGATCCGGATCCCGTGCAGCGCCTC
Source organism: Deltaproteobacteria bacterium (assembly GCA_018262455.1). Next base: position 2,999 of record JAGSPR010000661.1, read on the forward strand.
GCCGAAGGCAGCGCCGAGCGGAGCGAGAAACAGGTGTCGCATC
>JAGSPR010000310.1 GCA_018262455.1 Deltaproteobacteria bacterium
TCCTCGACCAGCACAAGCAGACCACCAACCAGAAGTACTTCGACCAGCTCGTCACGGCCGGCGCGCAGGTCAAGTGGAGCAGCCCGCAGTTCACCTACGCGCACGCCAAGTTCATCGTCGTCGACGGCAAGACCGCGTTGATCTCGACCGGGAACTTCTCGAAGTCGTACTCGATCGAGCTCGAACGCAACTTCGTCGCGACCGATCAGGATCCCGCCGATGTCGCCGATCTGGTCCAGCTGTTCGCGGCGGACTGGGAGGGCCAGCCGCTCACCATGGCGTGCACGCGCCTGGTCGTGTCGCCGATCAATGCGCGCGAACGGATCCTCGCGGTGATCGCCGGCGCGCAGGCGACGCTCGAGATCGAGTCGATGCAGTTCGCGGATCCCGCGGTCCGTGACGCGGTGGCCGCGCGGGTCGCCGCGGGCGTCCAGGTCCGGGTCCTGCTCGCCGACGCCGGATGGATCGATGCCAACGCCGCTGCGGCGACGTTTCTCGGCAACCTCGGGGTGCCCGTGAAGTGGATCCCGCACCTCCACACGAAGGCGATCGTCGCGGATGGCACGACCGCGTACGTCGGGTCGGAGAACCTCAGCTTCACGTCGCTCGACAAGAACCGCGAGGTCGGGCTGGTGCTGGTCGAGGCGCCATCGATCGCGCCGCTGCAGGCCACGTTCGAGCAGGACTGGGCGGTCGGGACGAGCTTCTGATCGCTAGCGACGCGTCGCGGGGTGGCTGAATGGCTGCGCCGACTCGAGCTGCGCGGCGGTCCGCAGCAGCAGGTCCTCGCGGCCGTAGGCGGCGACGAGCTGGACGCCGATCGGTAGCCCGTCGCCATTGCGGTACAGCGGGAGCGAGCACGCGGGCTGGCCGGTGGCGTTGAACGGGGCGGTGAACGGCGCGAAGTCGGCGGCGCGGAAGATGCCCGCCAGCGGATCGTCGTCGGGCGACCGGAACGTGCCCAGCCGCGGCGGCGGTTCGGTCACCGTCGGGGTGAGCCACAGATCGTGGCGCGTCCAGAACTCGGCGACGCGCCGGCTGACGCGGTGGATCCAGCGCCAGGATTCGGCATAGCCCGGTCCCGTGATCATCCGGCCGAGCTCGCCGAGCGCCCAGGTCAGCCGCTCGAGCTCGTGCGGCTCGATCGGGCGGCCGATCGCCTGCGCCGCCTCGTCGAGCTCCATCGCCACGCCGACCACCCAGATCGCCAGGAAGCGCGGGACCCACTCGGGATCGTGGAGCGCCTCGATCTCCACGGGCTCGACCTTGTGCCCCTGTGCCGCGAGGAGCCGGGCGGCGTGTGCGACCGCAGCGATGCAGTCGGGATGCGACTCGACGAGGCCACGGTCTGGCGTCAGGTGCCGGGTCGCGAAGCCGATCCGGAGCTGGCGCGCAGGGACATCGAGCTCTCCGAGGTAGCGCGAGATCTGGGTCGGGGCGGTGTACGGATCGCCGAGCTGCGGGCCGGCGAGGATGTCGAGCACTGCTGCCGAGTCACGAACCGAGCGCGTCAGCACGTGCTCGTTGACCAACCCGCCGTTGACATCACCGAGATGCGGCGCGAACGAGATCCTGCCGCGACTGGGCTTGAGCCCGAACAGGCCGCAACAGCTCGCCGGGATGCGGATCGAGCCGCCGCCATCGTTGCCGTGGGCGATCGGGACCATGCCCGCCGCGACGGCACCCGCCGAGCCCCCGCTCGAGCCGCCGGTGGTGCGCGACGGATCGTAGGGATTGCGGCTCGGTGGCCACGCAGGCGGCTCGGCGGAGGGCAGGATCCCGAGCTCGGACGTGTTCGTCTTGCCGACGACGATGAACCCCGCGCGTCGCAACGTCGCCACCAGGTGGCTGTCGTTCGCGTGGCGAAAGCCCGCGCGCTTGAGCGGCAGGAGCCCGCCGGTGTGCAGGGCACCTCCGACCGTGGAGACGAGGTCCTTGATCAAGATCGGCACGCCGCGGAACGGCCCATGCGGGGCGTCGAGAGCGGCCGCGCGTGCCTCGTCATAGAGTGGGATGATCACCGCGCCGAGCTCGGCGTTGTGATGCTCGATCCGCGCGATCGCCGCTTCGACCAGCTCGCCGGGCGACGCGTCTCCCGATTTGACGAGCGCCGCACACGCGGTCGCGTCGAGCTCGGACAGCTGCATCCGCCGACTCTATCCGTAGCACCCCACGCGGAGCGACGCCTCGGCCGCTTTCGGCAGAGGCCGGGCTCGCAGTAAGGTCACCCCCATGAGCCCGACCCTGGAAGGCAAGCGCGCGCTGGTCACCGGCGGTGGCCGCGGGATCGGTGCCGCGGTCGCGCGAGCGCTGGCCGGGGCGGGTGCCCACGTGGTGGTGTGCGGTCGCCACAAGCCGGACCTCGACGCGGTCGCGAAGGAGATCGGCGGCGCCGCGCTCCGCATCGATCTCACGGACCGCGCGGCAACGGACGCGGCGATGGCGTCGGTGGGGCACATCGATGTGCTGGTCAACAATGCAGGTGCCGCGGAGAGCGCCTCCCTCGAGCGCACCACGGATGCGCTGTGGGACCGCATCCTCGAGCTCGACGTCACCTCCGCATTTCGCGTCACCCGCGCGCTCGTACCTGGGATGATCAAGGCGGGGTGGGGGCGCGTCATCAACATCGCGTCCAACGCCGGGGTCTCGGGCTACGGCTACTCGGCTGCGTACTGCGCCGCGAAGCACGCGCTGGTCGGGATGACGCGCGGGCTGGCGATCGACCTCGCACGCACCGGCGTCACGATCAACGCGCTGTGCCCCGGCTGGGTGGAGACGCAGATGGCCGAGGAGGCGGTCACCCGGATCGCCGCCAAGACCGGGCGCTCGGTCGACGAAGCGCGGACCTCGCTCGCCTCGATGAGCCCTCAGCGCCGGATGATCCTCCCCGAGGAGGTGGCCCACGCCGCGATGATGCTATGCCCGCATGATGCGCGCGGCATCCACGGGCAGACGATCGTGATCGATGGAGGGGCGGTGATGAAGTGAGTACGGACGAAGTCTTCGTGACGGGCTGGCCGAAGCCGAAGGGTTATGCGAACGGCCGCGTGGGACATGGCGACGCACTCCACATCGGCGGCCAGATCGGCTGGGACGAGCGGGGCCACTTCGGCGACCAGGGGCTCGTCCCGCAGTTCGCGAAGGCGCTCGACAACGTGCTCGCGGTCGTTCGTGCCGGTGGCGGGACGCCGTCGGACATCGCGACGATGACCGTCTACGTCACCAGCATCGCCGACTACCGAACCTCGCGGTCCCAGCTCGGGCCGATCTGGCGCGAGCGGATGGGCCAGCACTACCCGGCGATGGCGCTCGTCGCGGTCACCGCGCTCGTCGAGCCAGACGCCGTCGTCGAGATCGAGGCCGTCGCCTACATCTCGCGGCACGCGGGAGGCCAGCCGTGATCCAGTCCAAGTCATTCGCGTCCGAGCTCGCGCAGGGAGTTGCGACGCTGACGCTCGATCGCCCCCTGCGGCGAAACGCGCTCACGTTCGAGATCTATCAGGAGCTTGCCGACGCGTTCGAGAGCCTCGATCGCCACGACGACGTGCGCGCGGTCGTGATCACCGGGCGCGGCCAGGGCTTCTGCTCGGGCGGCGATCAGGACGACATCATCAAGCACCTGCTCGGTCGCGACACGCCCGCGCTGCTCGACTTCACGCGTGCCACCGGCAGGCTGATCGCGGCGATGCGGCGATGCCGGCGCCCGATCATCGCGGCGGTCAACGGCGTTGCCGTCGGCGCGGGTGCGGTGATCGCGTGCGCGAGCGATCTGCGGATCGCCGCCGCGGGCGCGCGCTTCGGCTTCATCTTCCCGGCGGTCGGGCTGTCGGGCGCCGACATGGGGGTGACGTATCTGCTGCCGCGGATCGTCGGGCTTGGCCACGCCTCCGAGCTGCTGTTCTTCGGCGAGATCATCGGCGCCCCGCGCGCGCTGGAGATCGGGCTGGTCAACCGCGTGGTCGCCGACGGGCCCGCCGCGGTCGTGATGGCCCAGGACTGGGCGTTGCGGCTCGCGAAGGGGCCCGCGTTTGCCCACGCGATGACCAAGCAGATGATCGAGAGCGAGCACTCGATGGCGCTGGGTGATGCGATCGAGGCCGAGGCGCAGGCCCAGGCGCTGTGCATGCAGCATCCTGACTTCGCGGAGGCGCACGCGGCCTTCAAGGACAAGCGACCCGCGCGGTTTCGCGGCGCGCCGGGCGAGTAGACAAGGAGTCATATGGAGCTCTCGGGCAAGGCACTCATTCATGTGGTCGAAGCGGTCAAGCAGCGCCTCGCGTCGTACGATCGCGAGCTCGCAGGCAAGGCGCTGTCCGACGACGCGCGATCGGACATCGAGAACGACAAGCTGTTCCTGGTCGCGCTCTTGAGCGACATGGAGGCCGAGACCGAAGGTCGGCCAAAGCATCGGCGAGCGACCGAGCCGGGCCACGCCTGATGCGGCGAGCGGCTGCCCGATGAGGCTGTCGAGTGACGACCTGGCGATGTTCTTCGACGCCGGACATCTGGCGCTCGCCGAGCGATTGCGTGCCGCGGCGCCGGCGCTCGAAGCCGTCGAGCGCCCCGACGCGTATCCGGACGAACCGAGCCGCGATCGCGCAGCTGCCGGCGCGCTCGCCGCGGGTGGGCTGCTCGATCTCGTCGTGCCCGCGGGTCCGCTGGATGCGCGTTCGCTGTGCCTCGCGCGCGAGATGCTCGGGTACGTCTCGCCACGTGCCGACTCGATCTTCGCGGTGCAGGGCCTTGGCACCCACTCGGTCTTGCTCGCCGGGAGCGCCGCGCAACGCGTCCAGCTCGCCGGCTTCGCGCGTGGCACCTCGATCGCCGCGTTCGCGCTGACCGAGCCCGAAGCTGGGAGCGATGTCGCTGCGATCCAGACCCGCGCCACGCCGACCCTCGACGGCTACCGGCTCGATGGCGACAAGCTGTTCATCTCGAACCTGGGCATCGCCGACCATGCGACGGTGTTCGCCACGATCGATCCGGCGCTCGGCTCGCGGGGGCTGACCGCGTTCTGGATCCCGCTCGACACGCCGGGCGTCACCGTCCGGCCGATGACCGCGATCGCGGCTCATCCGATCGGCGCGCTCGAGCTCCGTGGGGCCACGGTTCCGGCGACCGCGCGGATCGGTGAGGACGGGCAGGGGATGAAGCTCGCGCTGCAGACGCTCGATGCGTTCCGGGTGTCGGTCGGGGCCGCGGCCGTCGGCATGGCGCGCCGCGCATTCGACGAGGCGCTCGGCTTCGTCACCCGGCGCGTCCAGTTCGGCAAGCCGCTGTCCGAGCAGCCGCTCGTCCAGGCGCACCTCGCCGACATGATCGTCGACCTCGATGCGGCGCGCCTGCTCGTGCTCCGCGCCGCGCATCGCAAGGACACGACGGGCGGCCGCGTCACCACCGAGGTGTCGATCGCCAAGCTCGGCGCAACCGAGGCGGCGCAGCGCGTGATCGATCGTGCGGTCCAGCTGTTCGGCGGTCGCGGGGTGATGGCGGGGGCGGTGGTGGAGCTGCTGTATCGCGCGATCCGGCCGTTGCGCATCTACGAAGGTACGAGCGAGATCCAGCGGACGATCATCGGACGCGCGCTCGCACAGGGAGCCCCATGACCCCGTTTCCCGACGACTTCAACCTCGCCGACTACTGGCTGTTCGATCGCCTGCGTGAAGGTAAGGGGGACAGGGTCGCGCTGCGGTTCGGCGACCGCAGCTGGACGTACGCCGAGGTCGCCGAGCGAGCACGCGCGCTGGCCCGGTTCTTCCTCGATGGCCGGCTCGTGCCCGAGCAGCGCGTCTACATCGTGCTCCCCGACGTGCCGCCGTTCGCGTGGTCGATCTTCGCGACCCTCGCGGCCGGCGGCGTGGTGACGATGGGTAACCCGATCGCGCCGATCGACGATCTACGGTACGTGCTCGGCTACGTGCGCGCCGCGGTGCTGGTCACGACGCCCGAGGTGGCGCGCCAGCTCGCGCCGCACTTCGCCGATCTGCCGTTCCTCAACACGGTGCTGCTCGCCCCCGACGCCGCCACCGGCGACGACCCCGAGCTGGCGGTTCCCCGCCCCGCCTGGTTCGACGAGCTCGAGCTCGGGGGGGTCGAGGTGAGCTCGCTCGAGGCCGCGATCGACGACGGGCGAGAGTCCGACGCCGCGCTCGCCTCGACGCACCGCGACGATCCGGCGATCTGGCTGTTCACGTCCGGATCGACCGGGCGTGCGAAGGCGGCGATGCACAGCCATCGCGACTTCGCGTTCAACACCGAGGTCTACGCGAAGCACACGGTCGGCTACCGCGAGGACGACATCGTGATCAGCGTGCCGCGGCTGTTCTTCGGCTACGCGACCGGCACGAACCTGTGGTTTCCGTTCGCGGTGGGCGCGACCGTGGGGCTGTTCAGCGAGCGACCGACCGCCGAGAGCGTGGCGGCAGCGATCACCAGGTATCGGCCGACCGTCGTCACCAACGTGCCGACGATGCTCGGCAAGCTGCTCGACCTCGACGACGAGCTGCGCGCCAAGGGCGCTCCACCGCTGGACCTGTCGTCGGTGCGCTTCCAGCTCTCGGCGGGCGAAGCCCTCCCCGAGGCGCTGCTGCGCCGGTTCACCGAGCGATTCGGCGGTGAGATCTACGACGGCATCGGCAGCGCGGAGATGTTCCACATCTACTGCTCGAACCGGCCCGGTGATGTGGTGCCCGGATCGCTCGGCCGGGCGGTCGAGGGGTACACGCTGAAGATCTTGCCGGAGGATGCGGAAGGGGCAGGGGCTCCTGCACTCGCGCCGAACGAGATCGGCGTGCTGTGGGTCAAGGGCGACAGCGTCGCCCATGGTTACTTCGAGGATCGCGAGAAGAGCTGGGAGACGTTCCACGGCCACTGGTGCCGCACCGGTGACCTGTTCCGGATCGACGAGCGCGGCTACCTGTGGTTCAGCGGACGCGCCGATGATCTGTTCAAGGTCGGCGGGATCTTCGTCGCGCCGCGCGAGGTCGAGGACTGTCTGCTCGCGCACGCCTGCGTGTCGGGGGTGGCGGTGATCGCCGCCGAGGATCAGGGGCTGACCAAGCCGAAGGCTCTCGTGGTCCTGCGTCCCGATGCCAGGGCGCGCGTCGCGACGCCCCAGGGCGCGCGCGCGCTCGCCGACGAGCTCAAGGCGCACGTCCAGGCGCGGCTGTCCAAGCACAAGTATCCCCGCTGGGTGGTGTTCGTCGACGACCTGCCGAAGAACGATCGTGGCAAGGTGGACAAGAAGCTCCTCGCCCTCCGCGAAAAACGTGGCGAGCTGCGCGAGTAGGAACCCCATGGCCGATCGCGAAAAATTCCTCGCACGTCACACCACCGCGAGCCTGCACGCGCTGCTCGGCGGCAAGCGAGCCGTCGTGGCGCTGGTCCCGATCGGCTCCACCGAGCCGCACGGACCTCACCTCGGACTCGGCACCGATGTCGTGATCTCCGCGGCGGCCTGCTTGCGCGCCACCGAGTTGCTCGACAAGAAGGGCCCGCTCGTCGCCGTGATCGCACCGGCGGTCAGCTACGGCGTGACCGAGTGCGCGAGCGGATTTCCCGGTGCGGTGAGCGTGCCGGCGGACGTCCTCACCGCGTACGTCGCGGCGGTGTGCGACGGCCTGCTCGCTCAGGGCGTGCGCCACGTGTGCCTCGTCAACAACCACCTCGAGCCCGCGCACGATGCAGCGATTCGCGCCGTGCTCGATCACCGGGCGCCGGGCGGCCAAGGCAGCCGGGCAGGCAAGGTCAGCGTCGCCTGTCCGCTGACGAGGAAGTGGGCGCGCACGCTGTCGGCCGAGTTCAAGAGCGGCGCCTGCCACGCCGGGCAGTACGAGACCTCGATCATGATGGCCGCCGCGCCCGAGATGGTCGACGAGCCGATCCGCGCCGTCCTCGCCGCGGTTCCGATCAGCCTGTCGGAGAAGCTCGCGGCTGGCGTGGGCACGTTCGCCGCGATGGGGATGGAGCTCGCGTACGCGGGCAATCCAGCGGCCGCCACGATCGCAGAGGGCGAGCAGCAGATCCTGCGGCTCGCGGAGATGGTGGTCGGTGAGGTTCGCGAGGCGCTCGGACTGCCTGCATGAAGCCCGCGACGTCGCGCCGATCACTCCAGGGCTCCGCCCCCCTACCGGCACGCCGGCAGGGTTCCCCCCGATCACTCCAGGGCTCCGCCCCCCTACCGGCACGCCGGCAGGGTTC
>JAGSPR010000662.1 GCA_018262455.1 Deltaproteobacteria bacterium
GGTCTAGGTCTGCGATGAACGAGGTCGCCGTGATCCGCCGCTGTGCGGACGACTACACGCCAGTCGTCGAGGCGATTCGTGCCGCCTTCCCGATGACGATCGACGTGCACCGCTGGGAGCACGTCCGGATCGAGCGCGTCGATTCGAACGGGCAGGTCACGGCCTACGTCGGCGACGCTCCGCTCGACGAGCTGCGCGCCGTGTTCCACCTCGGCTCACCCGCGTTCGCGCTGCCGACGCCGACCGCGGACCAGTCGTACGTCGCGATGGAGCGCGACCAGTCGATGCTCGCGGCGCTCGCCGCGTGTCGTCACATCAAGATCGTCAACCGCGGCGCCGTCCTCGCCGGGAATCGCGGCGTTCTCGAGCCGTCCGGACAGCTGCGCATCCTCGCGCGGATCGGATGGGCGACACCGTCGGTGACCCATAGCGGCATTCACCCGGGCGTCTCGACCGACGTGCCGCGGGCCGGGTTGACCGAGATCCTGCTCGAGGCCGTCGGATGACGCGGATCCTGCTGATCGGGTACGGCACGGAGAGCACGTTTTCGCACTTTCGCGACTTCCTGACCGCCGAGGGAATCGCGCACGAGGTCCTCGATCTGTCGACCCTGCGCGAGGCCCACGACCTCACGATCACGGAGTCCGCCGGCGAGCTGATCGTCTCGATCGACGACGAGATCTACCACCTGAGCGAGTACACGGCGATCTACGCGCGCTGCTTCTGGTTCGAGCTCGGCTCGGACTCGCGCAACCGCGCGCTTCAGACCCTGGTCGGCGCGCTGATCGGGTTCCTCGAGCACACGCCGGCGATCGTGATCAACCGGCCGTCGTCCGGTGCATCCAACGGGAACAAGCTCGCCCACCTCGGCAAGCTCTCGGAGGCCGGCCTGCTCCATCCCGAGGCGCACGTCATCGGCGATCCGGCGCTGGCGAAGACGATCGTTGCCCCCGATGGCTCGTGGATCTCCAAGAGCGTGTCGGGCATCCGCACGCGCGCCGTCGCGCTCGACGACGCGTTGTTCGCGCGGCTCGATCGGCTCGTGGTCTGCCCGTCGCTGTTCCAGCGGCGGATCCGCGGCGCGGATGTTCGCGTGCATGTCGTCGGGGGCGAGTGCATCGCCGAGAGGATCGTGGCGCAGCAGGTCGACTATCGCTACAGCGAGCCGGGGATCCCGCGGCCGGACTTCAGTCCGTGCGGTGTCCCGCCCGATGTCGAGCGCGCGTGCATCGCGTACTGCGACCGCAACCGGATGATGTTCGCCGGCATCGACTTCAAGATCGCCGACGACGGCACCTGGTACTGCCTCGAGGTCAACCCGATGCCCGGCTACGAGCCCTACGATCGGCGTCTCGGCCGGCGGATCTCGCGCGCACTCGCCAAGGTCCTCACGCGCAGCACGAGCGTCGAGGCAGATCTCGAACCGTTCGTCGTCGCGGCGCGCCGGCCGACCCCGACGCCGTTCGCGTAGGTAGTCACCAGTACGTCTGCCAGGTGTCACCGCAGCGGATCGCGTGGCCTTGCAGGGTCACGCGGCTCTCGCCGGGTGTCATCGCCATCGGCCCGATCTGGTGGAACCGCAGCCCCGAGTGCATCGTCAGCTCGCCGAGCCGGTAGCCGACGTGGCGGGGCGGCAGGGACTCGAGCTCTCGCACGCCGCCGGCCTTGCGCGCCGAGCGAGGATCCTCGCGCGTCACGTCCCACACGTTCAGCCCGGCCCCGGCGGCGGGCACCCGGATCGCGACGGTGAACGACAGTGGATGCTCGAGGTCCGGCGTGCCGTAGCGCGTGAAGTCGTGGGCCTCGAACTGGAGGTCGCAGTGGACGGAGCAGCGCAGCTGGGCGATCGCCGGTTCCCAGATGAACAGGTGGAAGCCTGGCGGTGCGAGGCCGTCGGCGAGCACGACGGGTGCGCGGAGCACCTTCGCGAGTGACGTGGTGAGCCGCGCGTACATCCACCCGAGCTGCTCGCACATGATCGGACCGAGGCGCCGCGCCCGGTCGTGGTAGGGCGGACCCGCGCCGCCGATCGCGTGGATGTAGCTGGCGGCGCCGAGGACGAAGCTGCGGCCGTACGGGCTGGTCTTCTCCCAGAACGCGCGCAGGCGATCGACCGTCGTCGCGATCTGCGTGCACTCGTCGGCGGTCAAGAAGTCGGACGTTTCGATCACGAGATCACCGTCGGTCCGAATGATAGTCTGCCGGACGTGGTCCTGTCGTCGACCGACATCGAGTCCTTCATCGAGCTCGGGCACTGCCGGGTCGAGCAGGCGTTCGACGAGCGCCTCGCGAAGCGTGCGAGATACCGGATCTGGCGGGTCCTCGAGGAGCGCAAGGGCATCCTCGAGCACGACCGTTCGACGTGGCCCGAGTTCTACGATCCGGAGGCGTACATCGCGGCCTCCGAGGTGCTGGCCACGTTCACCGACCGGTTGGCTGCCGCGATCGAGGAGCTCGAGGGCCCGGGCCGCTGGCTGGGCGAGCGCCGGTGGGGGCTCTGGCCGATCAACTTCGCCCTCGATGCGAACGTGCCCTACGCCGTGCGCGACCACGGCTGGCACATCGACGGCAACTGGTTCCGGCACACGCTCGACGGCAAGCTCCAGGGGCTCCTCGTCATGGGGCTGTTCTCCGACGTCGGCCCGCGCGGCGGTGGCACGCTGATCGCGCAGGGGTCACACAAGCAAACGGCGCGGGTGCTCGCGCGCCACCCCAAGGGCGTGACGCACCGCGAGCTGTTCGACGCGGTCCTCGCGGAACCGATCGGAGACGTGACCGAGGCCACCGGTGCCGCGGGCGATGTCTGGCTGGTCCATCCCTGGGTGTTTCACGCACGCAACATGAACCACAGCGGCACGCCGCGATTCATGAGCAACACCGAGGCGCCGCTCAAACAACCGATGTGCTTCGAGCGGCCCGACGGCGCGTACTCCGTGCTCGAGACCTCGATCAAGCGTGCGCTCGCCGAGTCACCGCGCACACCGAGCCGTGCGTTTCGAGCACGGTTCTAGGCCGAACTCGCTGAAACCTACCCGAAATCGCGGGCTGCTTCGTTGCCATCCGGGGACTACACACAGGCCCAGGGTCTCGTAAGATTGGTGCATGGTGATCCGGCTCTCGGATGAGAAGAAGCCCCCGGCGAAGGGGGACCGCCAGACGGGCCTGGTGCTCGATGAACGTACGCGCACCAAGAAGCCCCCGATGTACAAGGTGCTGCTGCACAACGACGACTACACG
>JAGSPR010000311.1 GCA_018262455.1 Deltaproteobacteria bacterium
CGGTCGACTCGGCGACGATCGCGGCGCGATCCTAGGACGCGAGCATGAAGTCGAGGTCGAACCCGACCCTCTCGATCGAATCGAGCCGGAGGCTCCGGTTGCAGGACACGGGCGCGCCTCGACCCCGTTGGGGCGTCGCGCGCTCGTCCGGCCGGCTCACGGGGTGCCCGAGCGTTTCAGCTTCCACTGGATCAGGTGCGGCGGCGGCGGGTAGTTGGCCGAGAAGTTGCGGTACTTGCAGTCCTGACAGATCGGCCACGCCGCGGGCGTGTTCACCGTCGCGCGCAGGTCCTGATACTTCTCGCCGTTCCAGATCTCGTCGAACGGCTGGTCATTGAGGTTGCCCATCACGATGTCCTCGGGCGCGCGGCAGCACGGCCGCACGTCGCCGTTGGAGCCGATGAACGCCCGGCTCCACGGCTCGTAGCAGTTGCCGGCCTCGTTCGCGAAGCCCGACAGGACGTCGACGCCCGAGCCGTCGGTCACCTGCTGCATCTCGGCGACCAGGGCGCGGTGTTCGTCGAGGCTGAGGCTGATCTGGTCGAATTCGGCGTCGCCGGTCTCCTCGAACGGGATCACGACCCAGCCGAGCGGCGCGTAGGCCCGCAGCCGCTCGAACAACGGCCGCCAGTCGTCGCGGAAGAACTTGACGCTGACCGAGAACACGAACATCGGCAGCCGCGGGAACTCCTGGCGGAGCTGCGCCGCGCAGTCGAGCGCGCGGAACACGGACTCCACCTTCATGCCAGGGCGGAGGAGCTCGCCGTGCGCTTCGACCAAGGAGTCGATCGAGACCGCGAAGCTGCCGGAGCTCTCCGCCAGCTGGCGGATCTTGTCGGGGAACAGCTTCTGCCCGTTGGTGCACGCGAACGGCGTCGCACCGCGATCGGCGATGAACGCGAGCTGCTCGCTGAAGTTGCGGGCCAGGTACGGCTCGCCGAGCCCGTGCATCTGGACCTCGATCGCGTTCTCCACGATGCGAGCGGCCTGCTGGTACAGCTCCATGCGAGCGTCGGTCTGCCGCCCCTTGAGGTCGGCCTCGCTGCGGTTGCAGTGAGTACACGACAGGTTGCACTTGTAGGTCGCCTCGAGGTAGAGGCGGATCGGCGTCGACGCGAGGACGCGCTGGCCGAACTCCTGCTTGTTGAGGAAGTAGTTGTCGATCTTCTGCTGGAACACGTGGCGGTGGTCGCCTCGTGCCGGATCGTCGTCGGCGAACCGCTGGAACGCGGCGACGTCGGCGTCGTCGAGCTCGGCGCTCGTCATGTCCTCGGCGGCGTGGCGGCGCGCGTACGGCGCCGCCGATCCCGGTGCAGCATCAGCAACGATCGGCAAGCTGCGAGTTTTCGGAGATGCCATGATTCCACGCTACACGCGAACGCGAGCGCTTGACCAGATTCGTGCGCCGACCTATCTGTAGGCCGGAGTGGGTACCGCACCGCCGTCGCTCTTGTGGTCGTCGTCGTCGTGCCCTGCTTGACAGCGTGGCCGACTCCTCATCCACCCCGCGTGGCCGGGTTCGACCAGCGGGCGCCGAGCCTCGCACGCTCTTCCTGCGTGTAGAAGTGCTGCGCATAGCGCGTGCCGTAGATCCGTTCGCATTGCTCGGAAGTTAGCGCGAGGTTTGCCTTGAGGTACCGCGCGAGCTCGCCGCGACTGGCCTCGTCCGCCGTGTTCGTCCGCGGTAACACGACGTTCGGCATGCCGAGCAGGGACTCGATCCCGGGCGCAAACGCCCGGTCGAGGTCTTCATAGCGCAACACGAGCACGCGCGCGCGGTCGTTTTCGAGCAGCGTGAAGCCTTGTCGCGAAGGGAACGGCTGCGCATACACGTCGACGCCGAACACCGCGCGCAGCTCGGTGTCGAACCAGTTGGCGTGGTGGTTGGTGCGTCCGTCGAAGTCGGCGAATCGCTGGCGCAGCGTCTCCAGGATCAGCGGCCAACGTCGCTGGTCGTCTTGATCGAGCTTGCTGAACTGTCCGTCGATGTGCCAGAGGAACACCGACAGCGCGTGCGCGATGGGCTCACGCGCGAGGGTCACGACGTCGACCTTGGACCCCGAGGCTAGCAGCTTGCGGCGCAGCAGCAGATCCGCATCGAGGTTCGGGAGCAGATAGCGCAGGCCGTTCGCGAGATAGTACGCACGCGTCGCCTCGATGCCGGCGTCCGACAGGCGATGGGTGTGGAAACACGCCACGCCTCGACCGTGCAGCGCGTCGTGGATCGCCGTCGAGGCGACCTTCCCCATCTGGTAGATGACGACGGTGGGAGCGCTCGTGAAATCGTGCGCCGCGATCGCGCGCTGCTGCTCCAGGCACCACAAGCGCGAGCCCACCCCGGGATAGCGCGTCGCCCACTCGGTTGCCTTGCCTCCCCATTCGGTCGCTTTGACCAGGAGCGAGACCACCGCCGATCGCGCCCGACCGCCGAACTCGTCGTCGACGAGGCCTCGCACCCGGTCGAGCCATCGGTCGATGCGTTGCCCTGTCCCCGACGATTGCATCTCGACGTTCATCGTAGTCGGCGCGCCGAGCGAAGGTCAATCCGCCGCCCGCCAGTCAGTGAACGGCACACTCTCGCGAGTGCTGAGCACGTGGCGCGCGAACCGGGACCCACCACGAACGCCAGGTAGGCCCCTGCCGCGACGACCGAGCCGATCACCGTTCCGAGCAAGCAGCCCGACACGCCCAGGCCCAGCTTGGCGGACAGCACATCGGCCATCGCCGCCCCGATCCCCCAGAGCGCCCCCACGCTGAGCGCGGGCGCGGGCGTCGATCACCGTCGCTCCAGCCGCCAAGCACGAACAGTCGGCCCGGCCGGATCGGGAGCTCATGCTGTACCCGTCGATGATGCACAGGGCTCGAGCTCGCAGCCGGACTCGGTGTCGGCTCCGATGGGCTACTGCTGCGCGCCCTCGAACGCCAGGAACCGCCGCTCGAGCTCCCACTGCATACGTGCACGCTCGCTACCCGCCAGGAACTGCTCGCACGCGCCGCTCGCTGGATCGCCCACCCTCATGGTGTCGGTCGCGGCGCACTCCGCGACGGGCTGGCCCTGCGCGACGGAGCGCCACAGACTCGCACCCGGCAAGAAGGCGTGCTCGAGGCTGGTTCGCGCGGCCGTCTTGAGCTGACGGTAATCCAGGTGCTGTTCGAGTGCCGCGCGTGCGTACTCACCCGTCATGCTCGATCGGGACACGCCCTGATCGTCGGTCGCCAGCGCGAACGGGACACCCTTCGCCAGGTACTGCGCGAGCGGATGAGCCGCGCCCTTGACCTCGAGGATCTGATCGTTGCTGCTGAGGCAGACCTCGACGAGGACGTTGCGGCTCTTCAACATGTCCATCAACCCGTCGGGATCGGTCTCCGAGAGGACATCGATGCCGTGGCCGATCCGCTCCGCGTGCCCGGTCTCGACCGCGTGGCGGATGTGAAACGTATTGGCGGTGCTGCCGGCCGGGAGGAACTTTGGCGTGAGCTCTCCTGCGTGCAGGCTCAGGTGCAGCGGGCTCCTGCCCGTCGCCGTGTACTTGCCGTGGAGGAAGTCGAGCATCGCCATCTGCAGCTCGTAGTTCGCCAGTGACATCGGATGGTCCTCGGGAGATGACAGGGTTGCGCCCACGATCTGAGGGGTCACGGCCGCCATCTCGTACGCGCTCACGAGCTGGCCGAACAGCTGGGCGAGTGGGCCGTTTCGCGCGACCTGCGCGATGAAGCGCACACCGACCTTGCACGCGGCGGGTGGGCTGGGGCTCGAGCACCCGAGCCTGGTCCGGTAGCCTGTCCCCCGCACCTCGGCGACGTCGCTCGCGAGCGCCGCCGGGAAACCGGGGTTCCCGATGATCGCGTCGTAGAGCGCAGGCAGATCGGCAGCCGTGACGGGCTTTGACCACGCCGCGGCGGCGACCGATCCAACGTTCTGGCCAAGGACGGTCATCGTCTCGACGTAGAGCACATTGTCGTCTGCGGCCCGCGTGAGGACGTCCGCGATCGAGTCGTCGCTGTGTGCGAGAGCGACCGGCATGAACTTTCGGAACGTCATGAAGAAGTGATCGCGCCCGGTCTGCGCACCGGGGACGAAGTCCTTCATCGACCAGGCGCGGACGAGCTCATCGTAGAAGCTGCCGGAGGTCGGCACGGGCTGGTGGCTCGTCGAGCACTGGTCCGCGAGCGCGACGCTCATCGTCGTCATGTCGATGCAATCACCGTCGACCTTGGCCCACGCGAGGTAGGTTTCGGCGTACACGGCCCCGACGAGGTGATTGTGCAGGTCACCGCCCTTGGGAACCGCCTTGAGAAACGCGGCGAAACGGCCGGAACGGTGAGGACCGCATCGAAGCGATCGGACGCACGCCGCTCCAAGAGCGTCGCGCACTGCGTCGGCGTTCCACACGACCTGGCGTCGGGCGCCGACGCCCGATGAGGTCCCCCGCAACCGACGACCAGCGCCAAGAGGCTGACGACGATGTGGAAGTGCAGGATCATGCAGCGACGTACATGACGGCCGCCTGCCGCGTCAAAACAAGCCCCGTTCGGTAGCACGCGTGAACGGTTGGTCGGTTGTCCGTCGCCAGCTCGACGAATCGTCCTCGGGGACGACAGGTCCGCACCCAACAACCGAGCGTTTCGCGTTACGTTCACGCGGTCATGTTTCGCATCGCCTTCGTGATCGCGATCCTCGCGTGGTGCTCGTCGGTCGCGACCGCCAGGTGTGCGATGTGGGGTCTCGTTCCGAGGGTCGTCACCCCCGCCGAGACCGAGATCCCGAGTGATGGCGGTATCGTCGTCGCGGCTGTGCCCGATCCGCACGGCAAGCTAGACTCTGGAGACGCCGCCGTGGTGCCGACCTGGCGGTATCGCAGTACGACCGCGAACCCACAGATCGAGACACTTGCGCCGGGCCTCGCCGTGTATCGCGCTGCGGGCGCTACCGGCACCGAGCTGCAAGATGGCGACGGCGCCAAGCTCGTCCGAGTGAAGCCGATCAGGGGCCAGCGGGTCCGCCTTCCCGCGCCTCTTGTTCGCACGGTCACCATCGACAGCTCGATCGGAAGAGGCTTGGCCACGAGGGTCGACGTGGATCTCGCAGTGATTCCGTCCGGTGCCGTCGCGATCGTACTCGCGGACGCCAAGGGTGCGCCACGTTCGTGGGGCATGATCCATCGTTTGTCCCCGGCGGAGCTGGCAACCACGAAGAGGCCGATGGCGGTGACGGTGTACGAGTCACGGCGCTGCATCCCGCTGCCGAACGGTACTGTACCGTCTCAGCTCGGCGACAAGGTCGTCACGTATTTCGTCGACGAAGCCGGGCGTACATCGTCCACCAGTGAGTCGCACGAGATCATTCGGCCCCGCGCCTCCCCGTGATTGCATCGGCCCGATGAGGGCCTGGTCCGAGTTCTTCTTGACCTGCCGCCTGCCGGGCGAACCCGGGCGAACCCGGGCTAGCGGTAGCAAGATCACGACCATGAAGCCCGGCAGCTCTGGAATCGCCGCAGGACGCGCACGCGAGACACGATGTCGCCTTCGACAAGCTCGATGAGCGCGCACGAATCGCATGCGCCGATCCCCGCCGCGCGAACTCTTCGCGGAACCGCGACAAAGTTGGGCGTGCGTGCGTCCGTGCGCGGGCACGATTGCTGCTTCCCATGTGGATGAGCGTCGGCGGTTCGATCGGGTCACTGGGCTTCCAGTCCACAGAGTCAAACTCCGGGCGACGAAGCCGCTCGACAGATGCGCACGCGAGTGCGGCTGAAGGCACGTGTAGAAGGCACGTCGGCAGAGCGGAAGGCATCTGTGAGCGACGCGGGAGTCGAGTGATCCGATCGAGCCGCTGACGGGATCGATCTCAGCAGCCGGACGACAGCGAGGAATCCGGCGTGCTGAGGATCGTGCATCCCTGACCGTCACTGACCAGCGAGCTACCGCGACCCGCGCTGTCCTGCGAGTCCATCGACGTCGGCCGGCCACCAGGCGAGCCGCGGCGACGAGGTCGATCCCTCAGAAGTGGAGCGCAAGACACGAGATCGAGAGCTCGCGAGAGCGGCCCAGTCGGCTGCTACGGATGCGATCGGCGTCCACAGTCGACCCGTTGACCATCAACGCGCCGCTGACAGCGACCGCGGCGCCCAAGCCGAGGGTGCCGCGCCGGCTCGAAGACGACATCGTGCAGGCGGTCAAGAACAGGAGCAGCGAGCTGAGAACTGCGATGCAGCGAATCACGACGGTCGCTGCAGCAGGTGGCGCTGTTCACGAGCCGGCGGTGTCGGGTGCGTCCCTGCGGTGCTGGAGCGCTCGGATCTCCTTGCTCAGCTGGAGGATCTGGCGCGATAGGTCGAGCAGCTCGGTGTTCTGTTTGACCTCGAGCTCGTTCTGCCGTTCGCCCTGCTGCACCAGCTCCCACTGAGCATTCGCGAGCAGCTGGCGCCGCTCGTCTGCGCGGTTCTGGCTGATCAGCAGGAACGTCGACAGGAAGATCGCCTCGAGCGAGACCATCATCGTGAGCAGGCCGTACGGGAAGCTCTCGATCGAGAACCCGATCCACACCGCGAACCACACCACGTGGACGTAGACGAACAGCATCGAGCCGGCGAACCGCGTGATCCCATCGGCGATCCGATCCTGCATCGGCGCTTGCGCGACGTGCGCCTTGAGGACGGGGTGAACCGGCTTGCTTCGCTTGAACCAGGTACTCATGTGCCGCATTTCCTCGCGTGAACCCGCAGCTTACGCCGACGCGTCGCTGCCCGCGATCGGCGCGATCGGTCGCAGCTGACAGCCCGCACCAGGCGATGCCCATGCGTCGTTCAGGGCATGTCTTCTGTGGCACGCACGCAGGCTCACCGCTGCTGCCGGACCGGCGCCGTTGTCGAAGTGACCATGTGGAGCCCATGTTCGGGCTATCCTCGACGCATGCGCAAGATGCTGTTCGCGACCGTGTTGGCTGCCGCCGCGATCGCCGGCTGCTCGAAGTCCGACAAGACCCAGACCTCCGCCGCCGCGGAAGACAACCTGCCAACGATGGCGGTGGACGACGTCGACCGCGCGCTCGCCGCGAACCAAGTGAAGGCGATCGACTGCAACGGCGACGAGACGCGCAAGCGCCACGGCGTCGTACCTGGCGCGATCCTGGTCAGCGACGAGGAGACATTCCCCGCGAGCGATCTGCCTGCGGACAAGGCGACGAAGCTCGTCTTCTACTGCACCGGCCCTGGTTGACACGCTTCCCACAGGGGCGCCGGGCGCGCCCGCAGCTTCGGGTACACGAACGTGTTCGTGATGAGCGAGGGCATCTCCGGTTGGGTCAAGGCCGGAAAGAAGACGCAGCAGCTCTGAAAGAGCCCGTCGGGTCTCGCATCGACCCTCCGATCCGCTCGACGCGGGTTGGCGGGTGCGGCGGTCAGCGCGCTGCGAGTGGCGAACGTCGCGTCCAGCCGCGCGAGCTGCACCTTCCAGTGATCGTCATCGTTGGCGGTGTGCTCGAGGCTGGCGAGGAGATCGGTTTCCCACAAGGCAAGCCCACCTTGGGCCCGCTTCGCGCGTACGCGTCAAACCCCGGTGCGGGGATGGCCGAGATGGAACGCCTTCGCTGCCGGATCGATTGCCCCTACTTCCAGTACGTCACCATGCTTCCGGATCCGTCGGAGAGCACGTAACTGCGGCGTACTTCGCGTTTGCGCGTGGCCCACAATTCAAACGGTCGTGAGTTCTTGCGCGTGACCTTCCAGCCATCAACGCGGAGCGCGTTGTCCCACGCAGCGGCCACAGTGTTGACGCCCTCGGCGTAGTGCCAGCGCGCTGACATGAGTGGATGGCAGCGCATCGCCATACAGATCATGCTCACTGGGACCTCGGTGATCTTGGTCGGGCAGTAAGGGAAGCTTGCGGAGTCCTCCGGGCCCGACAGGGGGCAGTCAGCCGCTGCGGCGGAGGTCAGGGCAACGAGGCAGATCGGGGCGAGCCGCATGTCATGATTGACCGATCGCGGCGGCCTGCAGTTGCCCGGAAGAACCCGCACCGCGGTGGAAGAACCGCACCGCACCGGAAGAACCCGCACCGGAAGAACCCGCACCGGAAGAACCCGCCCCGAAGAACCCGCCCCGGGAGAACCCGCCCCGGGGAGAACCCGCCCCGGGGTTGATGCATCCTGGAAGAACCGCACCGGGGTTGATGCATCCTCGAAGAACCCGCCC
>JAGSPR010000312.1 GCA_018262455.1 Deltaproteobacteria bacterium
GGTCGGGACCGGAGACGACCCGGAGCCGGAACATCCGCTCGACGAGCACGCCGCTGGCGTCGTCGGTCAGTAGCTGCGTGTGGACCTGGCTCACCCTGGCATTAATTGTACCGCGACGGCGGAGTCGCATAAAGCCTCCGAACGCCACGAGCAGCGCCCGGGACCGATCGTGGCCGTCCTGCAGGCCAGCTGGCGCGGCAGCCGCCCGCGGCACCGATCTCGGGGGGCGCCATGCGCCACATCGGAAGGATCCTGACGATCGCTAGATGACCGTGCCGTCGTACCGGCTGATCCAGCGGGCCGGCTGGAACTGGGGAATCGCGAGCGGGTCGAGCAGAGGCTGTGCCTCGCGCCAGAACGACCGGAACGGCCGCTTCTCGCCGGTCTGGTAGAAGTGCATCAGGTAGGCGGTGTCGCACGCTGCGAAGTCGGCCATCCACTGGTCGAGATCGTGGACTTCCGCCTCGTGCAGGAGCTGGAGGCTGTAGCGGCACGCCTGTAGCTCGTACGCCCCCACCTCGTTCAGCTGGTCCTGGGTCCACACGGTGTGCTTCGCGAACGCGATCTCGCGGGCGCGCTCCGACGCGTTCCACTGCACCGTGTGCCCGAACAGGTGGATCAGGATGAAGAGGGCGTCCTCGATGTCGAGGTCATGGTCGACGAGGATCTGCTCGCCATCCAGATCGCCCGTGAACGGGTTCGGGACATCGCTGATCGTCACCGGGATTCCCCAGCGCTGCTCGATCATCGGCTCGATCCGGTTGAACACCTGACGCAGCCGATCGGGGTCGGGCGAGGCGGTCATCGCGATCGTCCCCGGGTCATTTGGCCGCGACGGCGTTCTGGACGCGAGCGAGCTCCAGCTCGTGCAGGATCCGCATGACGCTGTAGGCCGCGAGCTCCGCGAGCAGGCGGGTGACCTTCGCGTGCTGGTCGTCGCTCAGCGAGCCCTCGACCGCCTTCATCGCGGCCACGAGGTTGGTCTCCTGCTTCGCGAGCTCGCCCGCATCGATCACGCCATCGGCCATCGCCTGCGTGAAGTGCTCGAGCTGGTCCATGTGGGCCTCGAGGTCGGGGTGAGATTCGTCGTTGATCCAGCTGGGGCGTGCCATGTCGTTCTCCTGTGGTCTAGCGTTCTTCGAGGATCTGCTTGATCGCGGTCAGTCGCTCCTGCAGCTTCTCGCGACCGCCGAGCGTGTCCATGCGTTCCTTCTTGCTGGCAGGCAAGAACTCGACGTCGGTGCACTCGATGATCGCCGCGAGCTCCTGGGCCTCGCGCTCGAGCGTCTGCGTCGACGGCATGAAGCTCGCGAGCGCGCCGGCGAGGGCGTCCTTGGTGATCGCGCGCGAGCCGCCGAGCAGCGAGGTCCGGTACGCGCGCCCGACGATGCCCTCGATGTCGGCGCCGGACAGGTGGCCCTTGTTCGGGATCTCCAGCGGGATGTCGCGCTCCTCGACCGTCGTGCCGGACTTCTTCGCGAGCACCTCGATCATCACGCGCAGCTCGGCGTTGTCGACCGGATAGAACAGCGGGATGTGGACCTCGGCGCGGCCCTGGCGCTTGAGATCGATCGGCAGCAGGTCGGGGCGCGCGGTGAGCAGCATCCAGATGATCCGGCCGCGGTACTGGGTATCGCCCATCTGCGACGCGATCATGCCGAACGTGCGAGCGCCGACGCCGGAGTCGCCGCCGGAGTCGCGATCGCCGAGCATCGCATCGGCCTCGTCGACGATCACGACGACCGGCCCCATCGACCGCAGCACCCCGAGCACGCGCTCGAGGTTGCCCTCGGTCTCGCCGACGTACTTGCTGCGGAAGTTCTTGAGCACCACCGCGGGGATGCCGATCGATCCCGCGACGCAGGTCGCGAGGAAGCTCTTGCCGGTCCCGACCGGGCCGCAGAACAGGTAGCCCATCGGAACGGTCTCGAGCTCGCCGCGCCTGATGAGCTCGGCGTCGTCGAGCAGGCGGCGCTTGGCGGCCTCGTGGCCGACCACGGTGTCGAGGCCCCACTTCGGCTCGACGAACTCGAGCATGCCCTGGGCCTGGCGCTCGATCAGCCGCTTCTTGAGCTCGCGGAAGTAGCCTGGATCGAGCCGGCGGTTGCCCTCGATGGCAGAGCGCAGCAGGACTTCCAGATCGGTGAGGCCGATGCCCGCGGTCAGCTTGCCGAGCTCGGTGGTCCCGTAGTCGGAGAACGTCTTGATGTCGCGGTCGCTCGACTTGACCTGCGCCTCGAGGAAGGCGGTGCGCTCGGTGGCGTCGGGCAACGGGACCTCGAGCGAGGCCACGTGCGGGTTGTTCGACAGCCGCTCGGCGATGCTCGACAGCCGCGGGTCGATCAACACGAACGCCATGTTGAGGTGCTTGACGTACGGGCTCGACGCCCAGTTGAGCAGCGTGACGAGGTGCGTCTGTTCGTTGAGGTCGAGGCGATCACCGCTCGGGGCGACGTAGCCAGCATGGTCGATGAGGATCGCCGCGCGCAGCCGCTTGTCGGGATCCGCCATCACGTTCTTCTGGACGAGCAGATCGAGCGCGGCGAGGGCCTTCGTCGGATCGCGAGGCAGCGCCCGGAGGTCGCCGAGCCACTTGGCCGCGACGGTGACCATCTCCTGCAGCCGCTTGCCGTTCGAGCCGGCCGCGCAGCGCAGCCCGCGCGCGAGGTCGTAGTGGATGACGAGGTCCCAGCGCCCGAACAGCTGCTCGGCGAGGAAGTCGGCGAGGCCGGTCCAGCGGTCCGCGCCGGCACGCACCACATCGAACGTGTTGCCGTGGACGACGAACATCGAGGTCGTGCCGGAGAAGTACAGCTCGGCGAGCTTGCCCGCCCACTTCGGGAAGTGCGCTGGCAGCTGGGTGGCCTTCGTGACGCCTTCGGTGCCCGCGAGGGTCTTCTCCGCGAGCTCGGGCTTGGTGCTATCGGTCTCGATCGTCATGGGCCTCGCTTGCTCGCGGCTTCGACCGCCATGCGCGGCGGCGACAGGTCGGTGTCGAGGATCGACGGCGTCGCGTCGGCATCTCCGACGCCGGTGATCTGCTGGAGCTCGCGGATCGTCTCCTCGGTCTGGGTGATGCCGTCGGAGATCGCATCGATCCGGCTCGACATGTCAGAGGGGTTGGTGTTGCTGACGGCCATCTCGGTGACCGCCTGGATCTTGTTCTCGAGCCGGTCGAGCTCGGCCGCCACGAACTCGGCGTTGGTCTTCGCCTTCTCGACGTTCTCGCGCCGGAGCTCGGCGGTGGTGATCGAGTCATCGAGCGAGCGGATGATCTTGTCGTCGGCGTGGTTGGCCTCGCCGACCGAATCCGCGCGCTTCTTGCGGCGGCCCTTGAGGTCGGTGACCGTCTTGTCGATGCCGGCCTCGTCGGTGGCCTGGAGGAACCGCGAGATCGCCTGCTCCGACAGCAGCAGGCGCAGGAACACCCACAGCAGCCGATCGAGCGCCGGCGTGCGGAGCTCGGTGGAGGCCCCGCTCGCATCGTGGGTCTCACCGCGGACCGCGTTCGCGATCCTCGACATCTCGACACAGCGCGCCCGCAGCCTGAGGAAGCGCGAGCGGCGATCCTCGGTCAGCGACTTGAGGACGTCGAGGATCTTGTCGCGCGCCGACTGCTGATCGAGGGCGGGTTGCTGGCTCGACGAAGGCGCACCGAGCCCGCGCTCCTCGGCGCGCGCCTTGGCATCGATCGCGCCCTGGAACCGCGGCAGCGTGGTCAGGCCTGCGAGGTAGGTGACCTCGGCGGCCGCGATCAGGGGCAGGGCGACGTCGGCGTGCCCCGAGACGATCGCGCCGGCCGCGGCGCCACCGAGGAGGAGCAAGTTCCAGCGGAACATGAACGCTTCCTTGAGGTAGCGCAGCAGTCCCGCTTGCTTTGGCTCGGCCACGTCAGTCTCCCGCTCGGTTCGACGACTCGAGATGATCGATGGTCTCGCGCAGCCCCATCACGACCTCCTGGAACTTGGGATCGCGCTGCATCACGATCGACGGCCGATCGGGAGGGGGCACGCGGATCTGCTTGAGGACGGTGCCGGGCGAGTTCGAGAACACGAGGATGTGATCGCCGAGGAACACGGCCTCCTCGATCGAGTGCGTGATGAAGAAGATCGTGGGCGATTGCTCGCGCCACAGCTGCACCAGGTTGTCCTGCATCCGCGACCGGGTCGGCGGATCGAGCGCGCCGAACGGCTCGTCCATCAGGATGATGCGCGGCTCGAGGATCAACGTCCGCGCGATCGCGACGCGCTGGCGCATCCCACCGGACAGCTGGTGCGGGTACTTGTCGGCATCCTTGCCAACCGACAGCCCGACCTTCTCGATCCAGTAGTTCGCGCGATCGTAGCGGTCGCTGCTCGACAGCTTCGGGACCCTCACCACACCGCCACCGCTCCGGGCGTCAGGCCCTTCCTGCTGGACGGTGAACTGCGTCGGGCTGGGGACCGCGAGGACCGAGACCTTGCCGTTGAAGCTCGCGTCGTCGACGCCTTCGATCAGCGCGGTGTTGCCCCTCTTGAAGCCATGTGCGGACTGCGTGGTGAACGAGCTCACCGTCTGTTTGCGGACCGCGCCCCCGCTGATGATCGCGCGCTCGAGCCCTCGACACTCGAGCCCGAACGCGACGTTCTGCAGCACGGTGCGGTTGTCGAACGACGTGTAGTCCTGGAACACCATGCCGCGGTCTGGACCGGGACCAAAGATCGGCTTGCCATCGATCAGCACGCTGCCCGACGTCTGGGGAAACTGGGGCAGCAGGCCCGCGATCATCCGGATCACCGTCGACTTGCCGCAACCCGACGGGCCGAGGATCGAGACGAACTCGCCGCGGCCCGGGTAGTCCTCGATCTGGAAGCTGACATCCTTGATCGCGGTGAAGTCGCCGAACTTCTTGGTCACCTTGTCGAACGCGACGACCGGCGGTTTCGCCAGCGGCTCCGCCAGCGGGGCCATCTTGACCCCACCGGTCACGCCGGGCGCGGCTGCGGGGACGGCGGCTGCGGGGACGGCGGCTGCGGGGACGGCGGCTGCGGGGGCGGCGGCCTTCGTCTCCTCGGCCTCGAACATCGCGAGCGCGGCGGCCTCGGCGGCGGGATCTCGAGCGGGCGGGGTGGGCTTGATCGCGTCCCCGCCGGCCGGGCCGGTACCGGTACCGGGTGGAGTCGGCTTGCCTGGATCGTCGCTCATAGATCTCGCCGCCACGGGAAGATGCCGCGCTGGAGGGTGCGCAGCACGAGGTCGATCGTGAACGCGATCAGCGCGATCACGAACAGCAACAAGTACATGTGCTCGTACGGACCGACGCGCTGGCTGCCCATGATGAGCTTGCCGATGCCGTACTCCGCGTTGATCTCCTCGGCGAGCATGATGTAGCCGAGCGCGAGGCCGAACTGGAACCGCAGGCTCGTCACGATGTCGGGGATCGCGAGTGGCACCAGCACCTTGCGGATGATCTGGAACCGCGACGCGCCCAAGGTCTGCGCGGTCTCGACGTAGCGCTCGGGCACGATCGAGATGGCCTTCACGGTGTCGGAGAACACGAACCCCACGATCGCCAGGAAGATGAACTTCGTCTTCTGGCCCTCGCCGTCACCGAACAGCAGCATCGTCAGCGGGATCAGGGCGCCCATCGGGACCGAGCGCAGGAAGATGACGAGCGGCGCGATCGCGGCGTTGACGCCCCGGTGCGACGCCGCCACGATGCCGGCCGACACGCCGACGATCGCCGCGAGCGCGACTCCGCTGAGCACACGTTGCAGGGTGTCGCCGAGGTTGCGTCCGAGCTCGCGATCGAGCAGCGAGCCGAACGAGCCGAACACGTCCCCTGGGCTCGGGATCTTCGATGCCGACACGATGCGCGCGGTCGACGCCTTGAGCGAGAGCAGCAGCTCGCCGCGCCGGCCATCGAAGTAGACGTTGATCTCGTCGCCGCGCGTGACGAACCACCACAGCAGCAGGATGAGCGAGATGAACCCCAGGCCGAGCAGCGTCCGGGTGTGCGCCGGTGGATCGGCGCGCAAGGTCTTCCACCACGGCGGCGCCTTCGGCAGCACCGGCCCCTGCGCTGGCTCGGGCTTGGCGGCAACCTGCTCGGGCGGCTTGGCCTTGGTCTTGGAGGTCATCTATCCCACAGTCGCAGGCGCGCTACTGCGCCTCCGCCGGGACCACGCGAACCTCGACGCGCCGGTTCTTGGCGTGGTTGTCGGGGTCGGTCGGGTCGGCCGGCTTCTCCCAGCCATAGCCGGTGGAGACGAGCTGGTTCGGATCGAGCTTGGGGAACTTCTTGAGCAGCGCCTGCTTGACCGCGTTGGCGCGGTGCTCGGACAGCTCCTTGACGAGCTGCGGATCCGCGGTGCCCTTCATCGACGAGTCGGTGTGACCCGAGATCACGATGCGCGCCGCGCCGTACTGACCCGCGGTCTTCGCGATCTCCTCGATGGTGTAGTCGATGTTGCCATCGTAGTAGACCTCGGGGCCGCCGCCGGGGGGCGCGACCTTCTTGAACACGTCGAACGAGTTCGGGAAGAAGTTGACCTTCACCGACTTCGTCGAGATCGCGCTCTCGACGTTGATGTCCTTCGCGCTCTTCGGCGTGAAGTTGAACTCGTAGGTGTTGCGAGAGTCGGCGTACTTGGGCTCGCTGCCGAGCTTCTTGATCACGGAGAAGTCCATGATCTTGTCGAACTCGACGTCCGAGTTGACCGCCTTGATCTTGTTGTAGAGCAGCTGGGCCGTGCCATACGTCCGCTCGAAGTTCGTCGGGTTCGAGGCGACGAGGAAGAAGTCGCGGTTCTCGGCGTAGTTGGTCCAGTGGGCGTCGCCGAGCATCTTCTTGCCGGTGCCGGGATCGAGCTTGTAGAAGTCGTCCATCAGCTTGGCGACCGCGTCCTTGTTCGCCTCGGTCTTGAGGTCCTCGGTCGCGTCGAAGATGCCGCGGACGATGCCCTCGACGATCTCGGGGTTGTCACGGGCGAAGTCGGCGCGGGCGAACCACACGTCCGCGATCAGCTTGTTCGCGGTCTGCGTCGTGATCAGCAGCTTGTTGCCGCTCTTCGGGTTGTCGGTGAGGTTGTAGATATCGGGCGCCCACGACACGACTGCGGCGATGTCGGAGTTCTGGTTGTAAGCGGCCGCGGCCTGGAACGCGTCCTTGGTGAACCGCATCTTGACCTCGCTCGGGTTCACGCCGCCGTTCAGCAGCATGTTGAGCAGGAAGTAGTGCGACGGCGAGTTCTGCGCGAGCACCACGGTCTTGCCGCGGAGGTCGGAGACGTCCTTGATCGCGTTACGGACGACGATGCCGTCACCGCCGTTCGACCAGTCGATCTGCTGGAACACGCGCGGCATCGTGCGTGGATCCTTCTTCAGCCGCTCGATGATGAGCGGCAGCATGTCCACCGTGGCCCAGCCGATGTGCGCGTCGCCGTTCGCGACGGTGTTGCCCATGCCGACCGGGTCATCGGCGAGCACGAGCTCGATCTGGAACTCACCACCCTTGGCGTCCTTCCAGGCCTTGCCGGGCTTGTAGCCCTGGTTCGCCCAGATGATCGGGGCCCAGCCGGCCCACACGTTGACCGCGAACTTGACGATCCGCGGCTTGCCGAGCGCCTTGTAGCTGGCGGTTCCCGGAACCGGCGGCAGCGTCGAGCCGGGCTCGTAGCTGTACTCGGTGACCGTGGTGGCCACGCCCGAGCCGGCGGCTTCGACCTGGCCCGCGGCAGAACCATCCTTGCGCGGATCGACGAACGCCGAGCCGGATCCGCCGGAGCCGGTCAGCGCGGGCTCGGTCTTCTTGTTGCCCTGGCAGCGATAGAACGCGAGGCCACACAGCCCCACGACGACGACGAGCACGGCAATGAAGAATGCCGGCTTTGGTTTTCCTGTCCCGTTGGCCATTGTTCTCTCCTACGTCCTATTCCGTGACCTTGTCGGGCTCCGCGCGCTGCTTGAGCTCTTCGGCGGGGCCGAGATCCTTTGCCGTCGCGACCACCGGAGTCGTCTCCGGCGCGCGCATCCCGAGCTCGACCTCGAGGTCCTTCAGCGCGTCGTCGGCCATCGACTGCTCCATCTTCTCCTCGGCCTTGATCTGGTCGATGCCTTCGGTCGACAGATCGCTCGCGACGCGGGCCTTGCCGCGGTTCGTGTCGATCTTGCGCTGGATGACGTCCTCGAGCTGACCGAAGTCCGTCGTGA
>JAGSPR010000663.1 GCA_018262455.1 Deltaproteobacteria bacterium
GCGCGAGCAGGCCCGGTTCGATGCGGAGCGGCGGCCCGAGAAGGTCGTCGAGGCGCTCGGGATCAAGGCGGGCTCGCGGGTCGCCGACGTCGGCGCCGGAACGGGCCTCCTGACCGTGCATCTCGCACGCGCGGTGGCACCGAGTGGCATCGTGGTCGCGACCGATATCGATGGCGCCGTGCTCGAGCTGTTGTTCCAGCGCCTCGCGGCCGTCGGCCTCGAGGACGTGGTCGAACGGCGGGTCGTCGGCGCGGAGACGCCGGGACTCGAGGTGGGCGCGTACGACGCGATCCTGCTCGCCGAGGTCGATCACTACTTCAACGACGCGGTGGGCTGGCTCAAGGCGGCGACCGCGGCGCTCAAGCCGAACGGCCGGATCGTGATCTCGAACCGCATCCACCACCGCACCAAGTCGATGGCAGCTGGCCAGAAGGCAGGGCT
Organism: Deltaproteobacteria bacterium; assembly: GCA_018262455.1. Next base: position 442 of record JAGSPR010000663.1, read on the forward strand.
CGTGCTGCAATCGGAGTCGACGCCGGTGCCGACGCACTTCATCGCGGTGTTCGTCGCACCACCCCCGGCGCCGGCCAAGAAGAAATGAAGCACTCGCTCCCCGCTCTCGCCGCGCTCGCCTGCCTCGCCGGCTGCCCATCTGACGACGGCAACCCGGACGTGCTGTGGCTGGCGCTCGACGGTCGGGAGACCGAGGTCAGGCTCGTCGGCGACGAGCCACAACCTTTTTGAGCACCTGGTGTGGGACCCGGTGGGTCTCAAGAAGCGGAGTACAGCCTCAAGGCCAGCGTGCCCGCGGGCACGTACCACGTGATCTGCGATGCGATCATCATCCGCTCGATCGACGTCACGTTCGATCTCGTGTGGCGCCGCGACGGTAGCGACACCACGCTCGCGACGTGGATGCAGCACTTCGATCCGATGCCGGGCGGCACGTTCCGCGCGCAGCCGTACGAGCTCGATGTCGACGCGCCGGCGATCGACCACGCACCCGGTGATCAGTTCATCTTCCGCTACTCGGGCGCGAACTCGACGAGCATGAACGGGTTCATCCCCAACGGCGACGGCGCCCTCGCCGACGGCCGGATCCCGAACATCCGCTTGCCGCAGTGACGCGTCAGCGATCGGGCTCGACGAAGTCGAGGTCGACGCCGAACGTCTCGCGCAGGCCGATCAGGCCGAGGATCGCGACCCCGATCGCGAACACGCCGACCGCGGCTGCCGCACCGACGATGCCGAGCGGCCCGGACAGCTCCTGGAACCCGATCGCGAGCAGCACCGCCGAGCCGCGCACGAAGTTCGGCGTCGTGGTCGCGACCGTCGCGCGCAGGTTGGTGCCGAACTGCTCCGCCGCGGTCGTGACGAACACCGCCCAGTAGCCGGCGGTCGCGCCGAGCAGCGTGCACATCGCGTAGAACACCGTGCTCGAGGTCCCGCCGATCGTGAAGTACAGGATCACCGCGACCGCGGTCAGCCCGAGGAAGATCGCGAGCGCGCGCCGGCGTGAGCCGAGCCACTGGCTGACGAGGCCGGAGATCACGTCGCCCACGGCGCACCCGGCGTACGCGAACATCAGCGCGGTCGCGGGGCGCGGCTCGGGGTGGAGGCCGAGCTCGCCGCCGACGCGATCGGAGAACGTGATCAGGATGCCGATCACGTACCAGACCGGCACGCCGACCGCGATCAGCCCGAGGTAGCGGAGCGCGCGCTTCCCCGACGAGAACAGCGACAGGAAGTTCCCCCGCATCACCGTCGTCCTGGACGTGGCGTGGAACATGCCGGACTCGGTCACGCCGATCCGCAGGACGAGCAGCGTGAGCCCCATCCCGCCGCCGATGTAGTACGCGTGGCGCCAGTACGCGCCCTCCCAGATCGCCGGGACACCGCCACCGACGATGCCGGCCGCGACACCGCCGCAGATGCCGACCCCGGCGACGATCGCGGTCGCGATCCCGCGCCGGCGCTTGTCCATCAGCTCGCTGACCAGCGTGATGCCGGCGCCGAGCTCTCCCGCGAGGCCGATGCCAGCGACCAGCCGGCACGCGGCGTACTGCTCGATCGATGTCACCGCGCCGTTCGCGAGGTTGGCGATCGAGTACGTGATGATCGAGCCGAACAGGACGGACAGCCGGCCGCGCTTGTCGCCGAGCGTGCCCCACAGGATCCCGCCGACGATCAGCCCGCCCATCTGCATGTTGAACAGGAACAGGCCCTGGTTCGTCAGCTGGTCCGCGGTCGTGTACCCGAGCTCGACGAGGCTCGGCTTGCGGACCGTGCCGAACAGGATCAGGTCGTAGATGTCGACGAAGTAGCCGAGGGCCGCGACGATCACCGCCAGCATGGCCGCCCGCTCCTGCTTCATATCCGAGTTATAAGCAGGACATGAGGACGATCGCACTCGCGGTGGCGCTGTTGTTTGTGGTGGCAGCACCGGCACGCGCCGACGAACAACGCGCCTGGGTCAAGGCGATCCCCGACGAGGCGACCTGGAAGAACTACACGAAGGTGATCGGGAGCGACGAGCTCGGGAAGTTCATCATCGACCTCAAGACCAACGACATCTATTTCATCGACGTCAACCTGTTCAACATCCACGCGGACTTCGTCCTCGGCGTGCTGCTCAAGAAGGCGTGGACCGCGGACAACATCCGCGAGTACAACAAGAACTACGAGCGCGTGAAGCCGAAGTTCATCCTCGGCTACCTCACGCACCACCTCAAGGTCGACCGCTGGAGCTTCGCGTTCTGGGAGGGCGACAAGATCGGCGCCGACGACGTGGTGCGCGCGCGCAAGCGGCTCGACAGCGCGTTCTACGTCAAGAACCTGACGTTCCGCCCCGACTCCCCGATGCAGCAGAAGGTCGCCGTCGAGGTCGCGAAGAAGGGGATCAAGACGGTCACCAACGACGAGATCTACCGGGCCGCCGACTTCCAGGCGTTCAACAAGGGCCGCGCCGTCGGCAAGCTCCGCGTCGTGCCGGCCGGGACACTGTACGAGTCGATGACGTTCGCGCGCACGGACATCGCGCTCCTCCAGGAGAGCTACCCGGACATCACGCCGGTGTCGGGCATCCTCGCGACGACGTTCTCG
>JAGSPR010000664.1 GCA_018262455.1 Deltaproteobacteria bacterium
CCGGAACCCCTGCACCGCTCGCGGCCGCGACGTTCTACGGCCAGCGGATGTAACAACAGTTCGACGAAGCGGGTGGTGAGCCCAGGACGTCGAGGATGGATGGTCCGGCCGAGGCAATGCTGCCTCGGCCGGTTTGTTTTCGGACCTCGCCGAACACGCGGCAGCGAGTTGGACAGGCAGCTTCGGTCGTCGCCGGCACGTGAGCGCGAGTAACTGCGCGTACGATACGTGGATGCGGGCCGCGATCGTCGGTTGCCTGCTGGGCGCCATGCTCCCGGCGTGCGACGTCGTGCTCGGGCTCGAGATCTCCGAACGCGATCGCGATCGCGATGGCGTCGACATCGAGCTCGACAACTGCCCCGAGATCGCGAACGTCGATCAACTCGACGGCGATCTGGATCTCGTGGGTGACGCGTGCGACCTGTGCCCGGGTGTTTCCGACGATCAGCACGACGAGGACGGTGATGGCATCGGCGACCGCTGCGACAGCTGCCCATACCTCGCGGACGAGGGAGGTCCCGGGCTCAACACGGACGGGGACGATCTCGGCGATCCATGCGACGACGGGCCGGAGATCGATTGCATCGCCATGTTCGATGGCTTCGGCGTCGAGAGCGCCGACTGGGACCGGGCGGCCAGCACCGGGACCTGGTCGATCGACGGAGACGCGATGGTCCAGCAGGCCACCGTGGGCGAGGCCAACCTGGTGACGGTCGGGGACTTCACGAAGCCTGCGATCGAGCTTCACGCGATCGCGACCGCGTTCGGGGGCCTGCCGCGCAGCGTCGGCGTGTGGGGGCGGACCGCCGCGGCGAACGCGACGGTCATGGTCGAGACGATCGTGCGGACCACCGATCCCATGGGGCTCGCACTGATCTCCACCGGGTTCACGCCGGATTCGAACATCTTCGGCGCGGCGTCGCTCGTTCCGAAGCTCACCCTCGCGGCCGGCGCCTCGATCTCCTTGCGGTTCGATCTTCGCGACCAGGCCAACGTCCTCGCGCGCGGCGATGTCGGCCGTAGCACGAGCACGCTGCAGTTCGATTTCGACAGCCCGCCCGGGCATGTCGCGCTGCGGACGAACAACACGGCGGCGCGCTTCGACTACCTCCTCATCGTCACCCGCTCCGCTTCGTCGATCTGCCCGCCGCGCTAGCCCCTTTGCACGGCGTAACAGCCCCGTCACCCGCCGCGCCGAGGTTTGGGCCCCTGGCCGGCCCGGTTGTCCGTACCATGGTCTGATGGTGGGCCCGCGGCAGTACCTGATGTGCGTCGCGCTGATCGGCTGTTCGACCCCGACGACGGATCCGGTCGAGGATCCGGTCGAGATCGGCCCGGCGCCGTGGTGTGGAGATGGGTCGCCCGGGCCGTCCGGCGGATGTGCCGCGTGGGAGCTCGGCTGCTTCGGATGGGCTCGCCTGGAGAACCTGAATTCGCCGGGCTACTGCTTCGTCTCGCCGACCGAGGGCACGGTGCACGCCACGCTCGATGGCGTCGACTTGGTCGCCGCGCAGGCCACCGGCTTCGTCGATGGATCGGTCCTCGCGATCTCGGCGCGTCTCGGCGACGAGCTGATCGTGGTCTTCGCGCCGGCCACGCCGGGCGTCCACGATTGCGCGTCCCCGTATGCGCTCGCCGGGATCGGCTACTTCATGACCCCGGACGGCAGGCCGACGGTCGACTTCCGGTCGGTGGCGTTGGCCGGGGTGCAGCCGGTCTGCTCGGTAACGGTGGACAGCGTTGGCGACGTCGGCCAGCGGCTCGTCGGATCGTTCTCTGCGACCTTGGTCCAGTGGCGGTACGATCCGGCGACCGGCCTTCCACCGGCGACGCTCGAGCTCGCCAACGGCACCTTCAGCGTCGCTCGGGCACTGATCCCGTAGCCGACCCGGGTGCCGCGGCGGGCCGGCACGGTGAGCGCATTCATGGCAGCGTCAGCGCGGCGTCGCTGGCGACGGCGTACTCCTTGCCGGAGTTCTGGTCGCGCACGAGGAAGTAGAACCAGCCATCCGAGCGGAAGTGCGGGAACAGCGCGTACTGGCCGGCCTTCATCGTGGTCACCCGGGTGCGCGCGCCGGTCGTCAGGTTGACGAGGATGATGTTCGAGGTGCCCTTCGCGAGCATCGCCTGGAACCCGGGATCACTCGCCGACGCGAAGCCGAGGTCCTGCCAGTCGGTCGACGTCACGTAGTGGTGGGTCACGAAGGACCGCTCGTCGAACGAGATCGAGGGCTTCGCACCCTGGGTACAGTAGCGACCGACAACCGTCGTCGACACGTTGTACGAGCCGCCGCTCGGCGTCGCATCGAGCTTGCGCAGCACGTAGCCGAGCTGGTTGTCCTCGTTGCCGAACCGGCTGATCACGAGCCGGGTCGAGGGCGAGAGGACGCTGTCTCCTTCGAACGGGCTCGCCGTGGTCACCGCCGTCTTGCCGACGTAGTGCTGGCCATCGAACACCATCGGCGTCAGCTTCATCTGCGCGCTCTGCGCGAACCCGGTGTTCGGGTCCGTGGTCACGACGTCGTCGGGGTTGTCGCTCGTGAACTGGCTGTTGATCACGAAGTAGTCCGCGCCGCCGAGGCCTGCGCCGAGGTGCTGGTAGAGGCCGACGCTCTCGGCCGAGCTGCACACCGATTCGCTGAAGTCGATCCGATCCGGGTTCGACTGCAGGAGCGACACCGGGCAGAACATGGCGCCGAGCGAGCCCTGGAACACCCAGCCGTGGTTGTCGGGGAAGAAGCCCGGGTCGTACGCGGCATTGACCGCGATGTCCTTGTTGGTCTGGAGATCGGAGATCACGCTGTCGCTGCTGGTCGTGCCGTTCGCGACGAACCGCCCGTCGGCGGAGCTCCGCATCCAGTAGTAGGTGTTGAACGCGAGCTCGCGGAGGACACGGAGCGTGCCGACCGTCGCCCAGCCGGTGCCGTAGGGCTTGCTCTGCGCCGTCGGCAGCGAGGTCAGGCACTGCCGCGGGTCGGTCGCGCTCCCGCACCCGTACATGTTGAGGTTCGCCTGGCGGTTGAGCGCG
>JAGSPR010000313.1 GCA_018262455.1 Deltaproteobacteria bacterium
CCCTTGGACAGCTCCATCACGTCCATCTTATGCTGTTCCGGAGAGCCGTCGCTTCCCCATGGTACAATGGTCGCTTGTTGCGAAGATCGGAGATCCTGGCAGGTAGCAGGTCAACGCACCTCGTCGCGTGATCGCATAGAGTCGGCGGGTGGCGCGCCGCTTCGTGAACTGGTCGAGGACCGTGGTGACCCGGCCGGAGCGCTGGAGCATGCCGGCGAGCGAAGACGAGGTCATCGCGTTGGTGCGTGGCGCCGCCGGTCGACGAATCCGCGTGGTCGGCGCCGGACACTCGTGGTCGCGGATCGCGGCCCCCGAGCAGATCGGGGTCTCGCTCGACCAGCTCGCCGGCGTGATCTCGATCGATCGCGACCGCGGCGAGGTCACGGTGCGCGCCGGAACCCGGCTCCGCGATCTCGGCGCGCGGCTCGCGGCCGAAGGGCTGGCGCTGCCGATCGTCGGATCGATCGCGGCGCAGGCGATCGGCGGCCTCATCGCGACAGGCACCCACGGATCGAGCCTCGTCCACGGCAACATCGCGAGCCTGGTCGTCCGGATGCGGCTGGTCAGCGGGCGTGGCGAGCTCGTCGACATCGCGGGCTCGGATCCGCGGCTCGACGGCACCCGGCTCCACCTCGGCGCGCTCGGCGTGGTGACCGAGGTGACGCTGCCGGTGGTCCCCGCCTTCCAGCTCGCCGAGACCGTCGAGACGTTGCCGATCGCAGAGACGCCCGCCGCGCTCGCGATGATCGCGACGAGCGCGGAGTACGTGAAGGTGTGGTGGCTGCCTCACACGCCATCGGCGCTGGTGTTTCGCTACGAGCGCACCGACGAGCCGACCTCGACTCGACCGAACCCGACCCGGCAGCGCTGGATCGACGACCACGTGATGCACGGCCTGGTGTTCCCGGTGGTCCTCCAGCTCGGACGCATCCGCGGGCTGATCCCCCCCATCAGCCGCGCGGTGGCACGGTCGCTCGCCGGGCCGCGGCGCGTCGGGCCGAGCACGCTGATGCTGTCGACCCCGATCCCGGCCCGCCACCGCGAGACCGAGGCCGCGATACCGCTCGCCCACGCCGGCGAGGCGCTCGACCGCATGATCCGGGCGATCGCGCGGGACGACCTCCGGGTGAACTTTCCAATCGAGGTCAGGTTCGTGCGCGGTGACACCGGGTGGATGAGCCCGGCGTACGGTGGCGACACCTGCCAGCTCGGCGTCTACTGCCATGGCAAGGACACCGACCGCTTGTTCGCGTCGTTCTGGCGCGAGATGCGCGCGATCGGCGCCCGCCCCCACTGGGGCAAGGAGCTCGACCACTCCGCCGAGGAGGTGCGCGCGCTGTGGCCACTCGCGCCGCGGTTCCTCGCGCTGCGTGACGAGCTCGATCCCGATCGGGTGTTCGCGAGCGCGTTCGCTGCTCGGACGCTCGGGCCGTGATCAGCGGGCGCTCGAGCGGGCTCCGATCAGATAGCCGACGAGAGACACCGTCGGGTGGATCACGGCGGCGAGCACGAAGCTCGCCACCACCACCCCAGGCGACGGACGCACCCACGGCGAGATCGTGAGCCACGCGCCGGCGATCAGGTCGACCTGATCCCACAGGTAGAACACGCCCCGCAGCGGACCGGTCGTGGTCTTGCCCGGTGCGATGCCGAGCTGGCGCTTGATGAACGAGTTCGGGAGCTCGCCGAGCATCGCCCCGATCCCCATGGAGATCCCGAACGGCACGAAGTCCAGCGCGCGATAGTCCACGAGCGAGATCGACGCGAGGTGGTCACCAGCGACAGCCCGCTGGATCGCGACCCCGGCCACGCAGCCGACGACCGCGACGACGACGCCGCGCCACGTCTTGCTGTCGCCAAATATCCGGCGACCGCGAACCTTCCATCCGTGATCGATCGGCCGCCGCAGCGAACGCAGCAGATCGTACTTGAGCACGATCGCCGAGAGCGCCGACGCGAGCAACAGCGGCCCGAACAGATAGAGCGCCTGCAGCGTCGCCAACATCGGTCACCTGAGGGTTAGCGCATTTGCAGCCGTGGCACCGGCGCGCAGGAGATGCCCTCGCTGCGAGTGCGCCGAGGCGCGGGGCTTGCTGCTGGGATCGCTCCATGAGCGAGCCTGGCCTGAATGGCGTCAAACAGACCGTCGCGCGATTCGCACAAGTTGGTCGTACGAATCAGCACTTACCCGAGCCGGCAGCGCGTCACGACGAAGGACGCGAGGCCCACCCAGCGCTCCCTGGCGCACAGCACCGCACGCGTCGTGTCGTGGACGCACGACACGGGCTTCGCCGACCACGCGCGGGCTTGCTGTCCACCGCGCTGCTTCCGGTGCTCGGCCAGATCGCGCCGCGCGCTCCCGACCAGGTACCGGTCGAGGGCACCCGCACCGTGGAGCTCGTCGGCGGCCGCGTTCGATACCAGAGCACGGGCACCGGAGCCGATGCCTTGCTGTGCCTGCATGGCTTCAACAGCCAGCTCTCGATCTGGAACGACGTGTGGCCTGTGCTGGCCGAGTGCGGCCGAACCGTTCGGCTCGACCTCCCAGGCTACGGCGGCTCGGACTGGCGCTCCTCGTCCTACTCGTTGCCGAGTCAGGCGGAACGCGTGATCCGGTTCATGGACGCCGTGGGCCTCGCCCGCGCGACGCTGCTCGGGGTCTCGATGGGCGGCTCGCTCGCCGCCTGGATCGCGGCTCATCATCCCGACCGGGTCAAAGGCCTCGTGCTGCTCGCGCCGTCGGCGTACCCGGGCGCGTTGCACTACCGCGGGCTGTTCGGCGAGCTGTTCCGCCCAGGGCCTGCCAACCGCTGGGCCACCCGGATCGCGAGCACCGGCCTCTACCGCCGGCTCTACCCCCGCAGCCGCGCCCTGCACGCGCTGACCGTGACCGCCTCGTACGGCGAGCCGTGGGCGCGGGCCCTCGAGCGCATTCGCGCCCATGCATGGCTGCTATGGTCACGCGGCGACACCAGTGTTCCGTTCTCGTATGCGAGCGCGGTCGCGAGCGCGATCCCGTCGAGCACCCTCGTGCCGCTCTCCGGATCGGTCGGCCACAACATCCCCGCGCTCCGCCCCGCGCTGATCGGCAAGCTCGCGCGCCGGGTGCATCAGGGCTTGCCGACCGAGCTGATCCTCCGTGAGCTCGAGTCCGTCCTCAGAACCCAAGGTGATGCATGAGCCCGCAGGACCCTCTCCCCAAGGAAGTACTCGCCCGGATCGGCGTCGAGAAGACGCGACGCTACGAGGTCACGGCACGTGATGTCCGTCGCTTCGCGCAAGCGATCGGAGCACCCGACCCGGCGGTCTCGAGCAACGGGTCGCTCGTGGCGCCAGCCCTGTTCTGCCAGGTCTTCATGTTCGAGGATGTGCCAGCCGAAGAACTTCCGGCCGACGGCTCTCCCAACGAGCTCGATGTCCCGGTTCCCGCGAGGCGGACGGTCGGCGGGGGAAGTGACTTCGAAGTACTCGGCCTGGTGCATTCCGGTGATGTCATGACCGTTCGCTCGAAGCTGAAGGACGTCATCACCAAGGAGGGCAAGAGCGGAACGCTCTACCTCGTCGTGGTCGAGACCAGCTTCAACAACCAGCTGGGCGAGCCGGTGGCTCGTGAGACTGCAACCTACGTGAAGCGAACCTGAAGGAGAGGAATACCGTATGACCCAGGTCCCCGAAGCCAGAGCCTTCGAGCTACGCGTGACTCCGACCAGAACCCAGCTGTTCACGTTTGGAGCGATCACCTGGAACCGTCACAAGATCCACTTCGATCGAGCTCACGCCGAGGCCGAGGGCTTCAGCGACGTCGTGGTCCAGCGCGGGCTGCTTGGAAACTTTCTCGCCCGGGCGGTCGCGAGCTGGGCGGGCCCGAACGGCCGGCTGGAGCGGCTGCAATGGAAGGTCAACCAGAGCGCGTTTCCGGATCATGAGCTTCGCTGCCAGGGCGAGGTGACCAAGGTGTCGGAGGAGACCGGGACCAGCATCATCGACTGCGCACTGCGCATCCTGGATCCCGAGGGGGCGCACGTCGCCTCGGGGGAAGCGCGGGTGAGGTTCCGATGATCGTCAGCCGGCAGTTCCTCGACGAGATCAAGCTCGAGGCCTCGCGCGTCGGATATGGACGAGCCATCGAGCGTGCGCTCTACAACACGGCCAACAAGTTCGTCTGCCTGCGCCGGCTCGAGATCATCCTCCTCACGCGCGACCAGCTCGCCCCGCTCGAAGCGGCGAAGCACGCGATGCTCACGTCGCGGCTGGCGACCGAGCATGAGTTGCGCGCGATGCGGGCCGAGCGCAGGTGGGAGATCAGCGACGAGCTGATCGAGGGCTTCCGTGCCGGCGACAGCTGCCTGCTCAGCTTCGTCGGCGGCAAGCGAGCGGGCTACACGTGGATCCACACCGCCGGGCGTCCACGCCTGTGCCCCGGCCTCCGGATCAGCGTCCCGCAGGACTACGCGTACAACTTCGCCGGCTTCACCCTCCCCGAGTTTCGCGGCTACGGACTCCAGCCCTACCGACACCACGAGATCCTGAGCCGTCCCGAATGGCGCGATCGCAAGGGCATGCTCGGCTACGTGCAATGCGTCAACTGGAGCTCGCGCCGAGGCCAAGCCAAGAGCGGCTACCAGCCGGCCGGCTCGATCTCGCTCGTCGGCACGCTCGATCGGTTCACGGCGGTGTTATCGAGCGAGGTCAAGCAGCTCGGCATCCGGAGGATCGATGATTGATCCGGATCTCACGACGCTGAAGGCGACCTACCGGTTCCTCAAGGACGACGTGCTGTTCGGCACCCTGCTGTACCGCTATGGCATCAGCCGCCATCGCGCGCTCCAGGCAAACGCGACCCGCAGCCAGCATCATACCTACACCTGCTTCCACCGGTCACCGGGCCAACTCGAGGCGCTCACGGGCCCGGTGATGCAGCGGCTCCTCACGGATCGCGCGCCAGGGCCGTTCCAGATCAACGTGTTCGCGAGCTCGACCGGGGCCGAGCCTTACACGCTCGCGTCGGTGCTCGTGCGCAGCTTCCCATCGCTCGCGTTCCGGATCACCGCGTCGGACCTGCATCCGGCGATGGTCGACCATGCGACCCGCGCGATCTATTCGGCCGCTGACCTGCGTCGTCGCCCTCCTCCCGCGCAGTTCGTCGCGGACACGTTCGAGCAGGTGGGCGAGCACTATCGCGTCCGGTCCGCGCTTCGGAGCCGCGTCCGCGTCAAGCAAGCGGACCTGCTCGACCCCCGGCTCGGCGATCAGTTCGAACCCGCCGACCTCGTGTTCGCGCAGAACGTGTTCTGTCATCTCGACCCCGTACAGACCCGGACCGCGTTCCTCAACATCAGCCAGTTCCTGAAGCCGAGCTCTGCGCTGTTCATCGACGGCATGAACCTCGACCTTCGAGAGCAGCTGACAGCCGAGCTCGCACTCTCGCCGCTGGACTTCAAGACCCGGCAGATCCACGACTACGCGCGCAAGCATGTCGGCGATCGCTGGTGGAACTACTACTACGGCATGGAGCCCTACGCACGGTGGCGCCCGAACGGTACGCGGCGCTTCAGCACGATCTTCTTCAAGGGCCCGTAGCCGTCAGCCGCGGCCGGCGTCGTCAACGACACCACGGCATTCGAAGTACCGGCTCAGTTCACGCCGACGCCGATTGGCTTCGGGACCGGGACGAACTTCGTCACGAGCGTGCAATCGATCGGGCTGAACCGGGCGTCGGGGGAGACCTTGGTCACGCTATCGGGTGTCGCGGTGGTCGAGACGCTCACGTTGTCGGCCGGCATCGTCTGGTCGAACTCGAACACCAGGTAGGGATGGAGTCCGACTCCCTTGGCGTCATCGAGCTTGCCGTCGCCCGAGAACACCAGTTGCTTCTGCAGCGACCGCAGCTTGAGCCCATCGCGAAGCACCTCCTTGCTGTCACGCGCCTGGCATGCCTCCGTGTAGAGGAACAGGACCTCCTGGTGCGAGAACGGCATGCCAGCCTTGGTCGCGGTGAGGTGGCTCTGCAGCTGAGCGGCGGGCGACCCAGCAGCGGGGGCGGCGGTCGCCAGCGCGCCGATCAGGGCGTCACGGATGCCGCTGACCGTGCGGTCCTTGGGGGCGAGGTCAGGGACCAGGCTGAGCAGCCCACAACGGTCATCGGACATCGCCGGGCGCGTGAAGTCGACCATCAGCACGTCCTCGATGAGCTGCTGGTCGAGGACGCCGAGCGCGAAGAGCTGGTTGAGATAGCTCTCGTCCTCGTGCGACGGCTCGACGACCATGAACGGGGTCGTCAGCTCGGTGCCACCGACGCCGGGGACCTGGCTACCGATCGCCGCGAGCGCTGCGGTGAGGTCCGCGGACGCGAAGCCCTTGCCCGCGCCCTGCAAGCCGTTGCGATTGGACACGAAGAGCTGCGATGGAACCGCGGACCCGCCGCCCGCGTTGTTGATGTTGACCTGCACCGTGCAGAACAGCGGCTCGAGCATGGCCTGGGTGGCATTCAGGTCCTTGTTGAGCTGACGGCGGGCGAGGTCCGCCTTGTCTGCCGAGCTCATGGAGTCGTCCTTGAGCTTGCCGCGTGCGGCCTTGAGGTCCGCGGTGGTGGTGGTGCTGAGGAACTTGGCCTTGGCCACGTTCCACTTCTCGTTTCCAGGCTGGGTCACGTCGAACTGCATGCTGGCGCCGGCCTGCAGGGTGCCCATGTAGGCGACGCGGCTCTTCACGAGGACATCAGCCCCGGGGATGTTGTCTTCGAGAGCCCAGTGGGTCCACGGCGACTCCAGCTCCTTCATGTTGAGCCCACCACCGGGGTGGCAGTTCGCACAGCCACGCTTGTTGGTCAGCCCCGGCCCACCGGGTCCGGCGACGATGAAGTCGAGCGAGCTGCCGAAGAACTGCATCGTGCCGTCGATCTCTTTGTAGAAGTTGAACACGCCATCGACCTCATCGAACGCGGCGATCTCGATGCCGCCCGGATGGCCGGTCTCGGTGATGTGCACGCCGCTGCCCTTGGCGCCGGGGTCACCGGAGAAGCCGAAGCTGGAGAACAGCAGGCCGAACTCGCCGCGGTTCTCGCAGTCGCGCGACGTGACCGCGCGATAGTCCGCGCCGTCCGAGCCGAGGCGAGCCGCGGTCTCGGAGACCACGCGGGTGCCGATGCCCTTGCAGTCCTTGGTGTCAGTCTTGTCGAGCTTGGCCATGATCGCCGGCATGTCGACCGGGCACGTGATCTCGCTCTGATCGATCTTCTTGTTCTGGTTGGTGTCTTCGAAGGTCATGTAGACCTTCTTGATCAGCGCGTCATTTGCGGTGAACGAGGGAAAGAACCCGCGTCCACTCTGATCTGCCAGGACGCTGCCGCACGGCGTGCACTTGAGCGTTCCGTCGGTGGTCGCGAAATCCGCGGTGCCCTTGCAGGTGGGGAGCGTCGTGGCACCGAGCACGTCGCACTTCCCTCCCGTGCAGTCCTCGGTCTGATCGGATCCCGTGCAGGCGATCGCGAGGAGAGCCGGCGCAAACGCAAGGAGGGTGAGGTCTGGTCGATTTCGCATGGGACGAGCTCCGGTGAGATGGCTTGCTCTGGTAGAGCAAGCTTCGCACCAATCCCAAGTATCTGGAAATACTTCAGATCGGCTACTCGTCTAGCCAGGTCAGCGGTGCCCATGACGGGCGGACAAGTCTCCGGTTGGTGACCGTCGCCTCACCCCCGTGAAGGACAGGTCATGGAGCTGGGATGTACCGAACGCAGCCGGCTCACTTGCAGGCGTCGCTCACACCCGCGGGCATGGTCTGGCAGCCGGCCACGCAGCGCGTTGCCGCGACCAGCACGTGCGCGGCACTGCACTGGTACAGGCCGTCCGAGACGCCGCCGCCGATCCCATCATCGCCGCAGAACACACCGCCGGACACTGCCGCGCATCGCTCGCTCGCGGTGCCGACGGTGGCATCGGGGAGCGCGGCGGTGTTCTTCGCGGCGATCTTGTAGATCACGCCCTTGCCCCAGTCGGCGACCACCAACGTGCCATCCGCCGGGTCGACCTTGACGTCGAGCGGGTGCTCGAAGCCAGTCGCGAATGGCTCGACGGTGGCAGCCCCGGCGGGGTCCGCCACGAAGGTGAGCTTGTGCCCGGCCCCTTCGAAGCCCGGGACCGCGCCGCCCCACGACACCACGAAGATGCCTCCGCGGAAG